>CAMDFN010000054.1 GCA_945897565.1 Chryseobacterium gleum | reverse complement strand
CCGTGATCCATGAGGCTGGCGGGCATCACAATTTTATGCTTCATCATGGTCATGAACGCCGAAAGGCCGCCATTCGGATCCATTTCCATGACCTTACTCATGAAAAACTTGTACGCGCGCTCGTGCAACGCTTCTTCACCGGCAATGGTCTTGCAAATTTTGGTCAGGATGGTGTCGCCAGCTTTGGTGGCTAATTTACCTGTATTGACATGCGAAATTTTTGTGGCGCGTTCCTGAAAAGAGGTGTAGATGAGTCCGTAATACGGATTGGCGTCTGTCCTTAAGTCAACTCCATTGTATATCAGCTGCTGAATGCTTTGTTCCACCGCCCGCATGTCTACGCGTCCGCTCAAATACAAGTATTTATTGAGCAAATCGCCATGGCGGTTTTCTTCAGCTGTCCAGAGCCTAGACCAACGCACCCACGGCCTCAAACTCGACACATTGCGCTCTTCATTGATGCCTTCCAACAAATTGAAAAATGTCTGGTAGCTCGGCAAGGCCTCTTCGGTAATCATGTTGCCAATCAGAGAAACCAAAACGGTGTCTGGCAAATTGGCCATGCGCTCCTGCAATGCTTTTATGGTGTCGGGAAAGTCTTGTTGAGCTAAATCGGGCAAAAAATCAGAAGGTTGCCAAGACGCAGCTGGCAGGTTCATTTTGTCGTCAATGAAATGCCCTACTTCGGGTTCAATGGCTTTAAGTACTTCTAGTTGGTAGGGTAAAACCATTGGAGTGGCTGAACAGTTAAAAAGATGCAAAAATACGGCAATCTTAGAGAATAACAGCAATAAGTCTTAGTTGTTTAACAACGCAGAAATAAATTGCCCTCGCTTTGACCACCCGATTTATTTCAGCTCATTGATCTGGTACTGCGTCAACGCCGACCCGCCACACATTTCACCATCAGGCGTGCCTTTTTCCCAGAGTTCGAGCTCCAAATAACGGCTTTTATAATGTGCAGTATAAATCATATTGATACAAGGCGGCACACCCGAACCCCACCACTCGTCTTCTTCCGCTTTCGGATACTGCAACTCCACTTGCGCCAACAAATACGCCTCAAACGCTTTTTGTGAGACCTCTAAATTGTCAAAAAATCGCTTTTTGTGCTGCGCGTCGGTCCAGTCTACCTTTTCGTAAATCTGTTTGATTTTCGCCAAACGCGCCGTCATCTTGCCCTTCCAATATTGCGTCTCGTCATAGGAGTTCATATTGATGGTGGCTTGGTCGTCAGTGGGGCCTATTTTAAATTCCGAAGCCTGTTCTTCAGTCATTTGTTTGACTTTCGGACATTTTTTTGGTGGGTTGGAGCAAGAAGTATATAGGACGCAGAAAGATAAGACGAGTAGGAATGTTTTGGACTTCATATTTTAATTTTAAACGTTAATGGCGCTTTACGATTTGCTGAGGTGAAGTTAACTCATCTTACCTCATATTGATACAGGGTGTAGTATTGTTGATCGTTTTGCAACACAATTTTTAGTTCACCAGTTACTTCAGGTTTATAAGTTAGTCGGAAAACGCCACCATCATTTTTCAAAGCCATGTATTGATCATTTTGATCCACGACGTAAATGCTTTGAACTGCGTTTGTCTTGATTTGGATTTGGATAGATTTTTTGTTTTTAAGCACTAATTGCTGCGGTACTTCTGCCTGTGTTATTTCAAAAGGCATATCATATACATCAGGTGCAAAAAGGTAAGATTTGGAAGCTAATTGTGTAAAAAATGCAGCCGGTTGGAGTAGATTTTTGGTAAATATAACTGGTCTTATGTTGGGTAAGTGCTCAAAATCTTGGAGTGAAATGGCAGGTACTAGTTGGTGTAATTCAAGTGGATTTTCAGGATAATGTGTGAAAATTGCATGCTCGGGTTGCATCAAAAACCATTGGTCGTCAAAGCCTTTTGTGGATACTAGTTTTCCTTTTTTATTTGTTTGACCAGCTCCAGCGCCCCAGGTTGCATCTAAAGGATAGAATACTCCGTCTATCGAAACGATATTCCAGGCATGATCTGGCTCTTCAATGGGGTAGCCTTCGCTGTAGTCATAGCCTTTTGAATATCCTGTAACAACCATAGATACGATACCGCATAAAGACCCAAGTTCTTTATATAAAATGGCATAACCGATACACACCGCTTTTTTGCCTTTTAGAATCGCGGCTGGCTCCATTGCGCTACAGGTGCCTTCATTAAATGCTTTGTCGTCGTAGCGAATGTTTTCACAAATCCAGGTGTAGATACTGCGTGCAATTTCTTTTTCTGACGAGCTAATTGACTTCAGGTAGTTGGCCACTTGAGTCAATGATTGCATGCTGTCTAACGGGCACCTGCGCGCTAGTGAGTCTATGCGGTCGTACTGCGCATGCAGATTTGTGGCGATGAGCAAGCAAAATAAAGTAGATAAGAGGCGCATATTTAGACTTAAATAATTATTGCATGTTCACCATGTTCAACAGGATTGTCGCGCAAGAATTCTTCCCTTTTTGTGTTGCGATTTTTAATTTTTTCAATTTGATATAGGATATTACCGATTTTATCATTTGTCTTTATGAACCAATGTGACAACAGAAATATCTTTTCATCTCCAAAGGGCTGTGCCAAAACGCCATGTCTTGGGCTACATCGAGCGCAGGTACAGCGTACAGGAATTGAATCAAAGTTACAAACACCAATGAACAACAAGGGCTGGCAAGGACCTTCAAACACTTCTTCAACGCTTACAAGCTTGCCTTCTTCAACAATTTTTTTTTTGGTTGGAATTCCAGTTAGGGAATTAGGTAGCTCTTTATAAATCGTATAAATCGAAATTGCCATATCGCCTTTTTTCCATTCCATTTCACTAGTCTTTAAATGTAACAAGCTCTCTATTGAGCACAATTTTATGTGTTTCGCCTATTGATTGGATGGCGTAATTTGTCCAGAGGTCAGGTATAGCAGTTCGGAATTTATTGCGAATTCTTGAAAATACTTCGGCCATATTGTTTTCTGTAATATCAACTAAACGTTGGATGT
>CAMDFN010000053.1 GCA_945897565.1 Chryseobacterium gleum | reverse complement strand
GGCAGTATTGGGGTGTTTATCATCCTCGGTCTCGTGATGTACTTCTCCAGAAAAATTGATTGGTATAACCTCAATCAGCGCAATCCGGAAGCCTAAAGCGACCAGATTTCGAAACTCTTTAACGCTTGGTGCTGCAGCATGGACAAACCATTCATGACTGCGGCACCTTTTGTTTTGGCGCGTTTCATGAGTTCGGTTTGGGCCGGGTTGTACACTAAATCAATCACTAAATGTGCAGGGGTCAAGAATTCAAATGGAAGCTCAATGGATGCGTCAACGTTTGGAAAAGTACCGATAGGCGTACAGTTCACTAAAACTTTACAGGCCTTCAACATATGTTCGTTGATTTCGGAGTAAGTATAAACCCGATTTTGGTGATCTGGTTGTCGAGAAATATAAAAAACTTCTACACCTATTTGCTTGAATACATGCGCCACCGCTTTGGATGCGCCTCCGGTCCCGAAAATGAGTGCGCGCTCGTGCTCAAAAGTCAAAAAGGGCTTGATGCTTTGGGCAAAACCGTAAGCGTCTGAATTGTAGCCCACCTTCTCTCCGTTTTCAAAAGCAATGACATTGACAGCACCGATTTGGGCCGCGCTGTCGTCTAGGCGGTCTAAAAAAGGAATAACACTTTCTTTATAAGGAAAAGTAACATTGAGTCCGGATAGATTTTGATCAAAAATGGATAGGATTTCTTCTATATCATTCAATTCAAAATTGGAATACGTCGCAGTGATATTGTTTTTCTCAAAGTAGTCCTTGAAAAAAACTGCCGAAAATGAATGCCCTAGTGTTTTGCCGATGAGGCCGTAGTGTTTTGTCATAATTATTGTACCGCAAAGATAATTGGCAAGCGAAAATACATCGCTACAGGCTGACCATTTACCATGCCGGGTGACCATTTGGGCATGCTTTTTACCAAACGAAGCGCTTCTTTGTTCACCACAAACCTTACGATCACCCTATTATACATCTCCTTGTCAGAAAATTCGATGATGGAATTCATCCTGATGTTGTCAATGATATAACTTCTTAACGAATCGGCTCCACCTGGAAATTCGGCGTCTTGTTCGACAATATCATAGATTTTACTGGTATCGGTTGTCTGTTGAGCTGGGACCTGTGAAAATACAAGAAAGCTTGTCAATGAAAAGAAAAGGGGCAAAATGATTTTCATACTACAAACATACAAATGTTTAACTTTGCGACATGCAAGGGCTCGTTCTGAAATCGACTGGAAAATGGTATCAAGTTTTACTTGAAGACCAACAAATTGTGCAGGCAAGTATCCGCGGTAAATTGCGCTTGGAAGGGCTCAAAACCACCAACCCCATTGCTGCCGGTGATCGGGTTATTATAGAATCTGGTTCTGATGAAAGTTGGGCCATCCTTTCTGTTGAACCCCGACACAACTACATTGTGCGCAAGGCCACCAACCTCAGCAAACAAATGCAAATTTTGGCCGCCAACGTAGACCGCGCATATTTGGTAGTCACGCTCAAGTCTCCAGTCACACAAATTGCATTTATCGACCGCTTTTTGGTAGCTGCAGAGTCTTTTCGGATCCCGACCACCCTACTTTTCAATAAAACCGACCTCTACGACCAAGACGACCAAGACTACTTTGAAGCCTTGCAATACATCTATGGCAATTTAGGTTATCCGTGCTACGGTATTACCTCTGAAGACCCCAGCACCATTGCTTTTCTTAGAGCTGAAATTGCGGGCAAGCAAGTCATGATTTCTGGCAACTCTGGCGTGGGCAAAACCACACTTGTCAATGGGCTTGACCCCCATTTAGACCTCCGCACCGGCGAAATTTCCAAAGCACACGAGCAAGGCAAGCACACCACTACTTTTGCCGAAATGCACGCGCTCTCGAGCGGCGGTTATATCATCGACACGCCAGGCATTCGCGCCTTTGGCCTGGTAGACCTAGAAAAAGAATTTTACGCGCACTATTTTCCTGAAATGCGCGCGCTTTTGGGCGAGTGCCGTTTCAACAACTGCAAGCACCTCAATGAACCACATTGCGCTGTAAAAGCGGCAGTTGAAGACGAACGCATTGCTGCCCACCGCTACCAAACCTATTTGCAGCTGATGCACGAAGACCCTTCCGACCCCTACCGCAGAAGCGAGTTTTAAAATTTTATTAGATCCCATGAGAGTTGTTGTACAACGCGTTGAAAAAGCATCTGTTGAAATTGAAGGTCAATTAGTTGGCCACATTCAAAAAGGGTTACTCGTATTGTTAGGGATTGAACACGAGGATGGACAAGATGACGCGAAGTACCTCATTCAAAAATTGACTCAACTCCGGATTTTCTCCGATGCCGACGGCAAAATGAACCTCAGTATACAAGACATTGGCGGCCAATTTTTAGTCGTGAGTCAGTTCACGCTACACGCCGCAACCCGCAAAGGAAACCGTCCAAGTTATATCAGGGCCGCACGCCCCGAACAAGCCATTCCGCTTTACGAATACTTTGTTGCGGAGCTCCAAAAAATTTCGGCGTCAGAGGTGCAAACAGGCCGTTTCGGGGCCGATATGCAAGTTGCGTTGGTCAACGACGGGCCGGTAACCATCCTTATGGATTCCAAAGAGGAAATTTAAGAGCTTGTCCGTATTTTTACTTTGTTAAAAAGGGATTTGTACGTATTTTTATTTTTTAATTCATACGTATGAACACTAAGCTCACTCTATCCATTGAAGAAAGTATCATCCTGAGAGCCAAAGCTTACGCGAAAGAAAATGGCAAAAGCTTATCACAGCTTGTTGAAAATTACCTAAACTCTTTGGTTCAGTCTAAAAGTCAACGCCTTGAAGAACCTTCTGTACTTTACCAGTTAAAAGGTGCTTTCAAAGACCATGAAATTGGTGACTACAAAGAAGAACTTGCCAAGGCACTTGCTAAAAAATACCTTTCTGAATGAAGTCAGTTTTAATAGATACAGATGTCTTGTTAGATTTCTATTTAGATCGCAAACCATTTTCTGAAGACAGCCTTCAACTTTTACTCAAATGTGAACAAAAACAATTTCGTGCGTTTATAACTCC
>CAMDFN010000052.1 GCA_945897565.1 Chryseobacterium gleum | reverse complement strand
TTTGGAATTGCACTTTTATACGGAGCAACCGGAAGTTTTCAGCTCATCGAAATCCAATCAAACCTCGCTATTGGCATTTGGCAAAGCCCCATGGCCATGATTGGCAGCTTGTTTTTATTGGCCGGGTTCACTTTCAAAATTGGAGCTGTTCCTTTTCATTTCTGGGGCCCAGACGTATACGATGGCGCGTCTAACGCTGTACTCATGTACATGTCAACTGTGGTTAAAATTGCGGGTGTGTATGCGTTGGTAAATGTCTTTGGTCAAGTTTTCAGAGATTCTTATTTCTTCTGGATAGACCTCGTTAGCCTCATTATTGTTGTCTCTATGTTTTATGGCTACATCACCGCCTGGAAACAAACAAGCTTCAGAAGGCTCATCGCTTATTCATCTATCGCTAATGCAGGTCTTATGCTCTTTGCGCTTGCCGATATTCACAATAGCAACATCTTTGTGTTTGTGGCCGCCTATGCCGTTGCTACAATTGCGCTTGTCGTCATCAATCAAGCAACCAACGACAACTCTGACAGTTTGGCCAACTGGGAAGGCATTGCCTGGAAAAACCCAATGATCGCTATTGCGCTAGTGTTTTCACTTTTCTCCTTGGCAGGCATCCCACCTTTGGCAGGTTTCTTTGGAAAGTTCTCACTTTTGTGGTCGGCCGTTCCACACGTGCCCTACACCGCTATTCTAGCGCTAATTGCATCCGTTATTGGTGCTTTTGTATACCTCCGCCTCTTGCTTTTGGCACTTAAAAAGCCTAAAGTCAATATGCGCATTCAGTTGTCTATCGAACAAATAATTGTTTTAGCCCTTACCTCTATTGCTTCAGTGGGTGCTATTTACTTTGTTTAAGTATCTTTGGAGCTCATTTTAGTTCATTAATGACCAATTGTGTTTTTATTACCGGAGCCAACGGCATGCTCGGTGCGAGCGTCACCAGAGAAGCCTTAGCGCAAGGTTACCACGTTAAGGCCCAAATTCTTCCTGGAAGCAGCACTGCTGTGCTTGAGGGCTTGCCCATCGAAATTGTAGAGGGAAACATCCTAGACACGGCCTTTTTAGACCGCGAAATGGCTACTTGCCAATACGTGATCAATATTGCTGCACTCACCACTATTTGGCCACGCAGGCTAGAAAGCCTTTTTGCAGTCAATTTGCAAGGTGTCAAAAACGTTGCGTCTTGTGCCCAAAAACACAAGCATCTGCGCATGGTTCAGATCGGTACTGCCAATTCCTTTAACCATGGCAGTAAAGAGGCGCCTGGCGATGAAAACCAACCCTACACCGGCGACCAATTCAAAATGGACTACATGGACAGCAAATACCAAGCACAGTGTCATTTGCTTGCCTTGCATAAGGAAGACAACTTCCCCGTTATTGTAGTCAACCCTACTTACATGATTGGCCCTTTTGATTCTGGCCCCACATCTGGTAGAATGTTTTTAGAACTTTACAGGAATAAAATGCCTGGGTATGCTGGCGGTGGCAAAAATTTTGTACACTCCAAAGACGTTGCTGTGGCCACAGTCAATGCCTTAAAAATTGGTCGCGAAGGCCAATGCTATATAGTCGGCAACGAAAACTTATACTTTGGCGAAATGTTTCGCAAAGCCGCCATTGTATTTGAACAACCCTTTCGCGTCAAGCAATTTCCGCGTTTTGCCATCAACCTTTTTGGCGCCATCAATTCCATCTTTGCTCGAATTTTCAGAAAAACACCCCAACTCAGTTACTCCATGGCCAAAATGGCAAGTGTCAGACAATTTTATTCACCACAGAAAGCCCGTACAGAATTGCTTTTGCCAAGTACCCCATTAGAAGTTGCCGTAGCGGACTGCATCAATTGGTACAAAGCCAACGGGTATCTACCCAAATAATTTCACATGCATTTTTTAGCGCTGCCCTTTGATCAGATACCGAGTTTAGAAGGCGGCATAGCACCTATTTACCTTGCGTTGATTGGTTTTGTTTGTTTTTGGTTCATCTCCAAATCTGAGCGACTTAAAGCTTATTATTTCAAGAAATATACACACGACACCGCCTGGTTGCGCTTTATTTACATGACCAAATGGGTGGGCTTCTTGACAATGGGCTTGCTGCCGCTCATCGTTTTAATTCTTTTGAACCCAACAAGAGGTTTGGCTTATTACGGCCTGAACTTCCGTAGCGATACCCTACTTTTTAATGCAGTTGTTACTTTAGGGCTCGCCGCTATTTTAATTCCATTGGCTGCATTCTCTGCCAAAAAACCAAAGAATTTGGTCAATTACCCGCAAATCAGGGCGCTAAATTGGGACACCAAAACGTTTCGCTATAATTTACTCGGTTGGGCTGTTTATCTTTTCGGTTATGAGTTGTTGTTTCGAGGCTTGCTTTTGTTTCCTTTGGTAGAAGCATATGGCATATGGCTCGCTATCGCTATCAACGTGGCGCTCTACTCTGCAACACACATCCCAAAAGGACTCGACGAAACAATCGGCGCTGCACCGCTTGGTTTTTTACTCTGTCTTTTGACGCTCATGGCCGGCAATATCTGTATCGCATTTTTAGTGCACGTGGCCATGGCCTGGACCAACAGCCTCACCGCCCTCAAACATCACCCTGAAATCCATTACAGCAAATGGCAAAAAAACGTTTCCTAAACAAAGTTGCAATTGTCACGGGTTCTAGCCGTGGTATTGGCAGCGCTATTGCCAATGCACTTGCCCAAGAGGGCGCTAGAATTGTACTGAACGGCCGAGACGAAGAGCGCCTTATTCAACTTCAAGTTGAACTTCAAAACCAAGGGGTGCAAACGGTTTATTTCAAAGGCGACGTCTCAGACGCCAACCAAGCCCAAGCACTCATCTATTTTGCACTGCAATCGTATGGTCAAATTGATATCTTGATCAACAACGTCGGCATTTCTAGCCGCGGCTATTTAGCCGAATTGCACCCAAGTGTGGTGGAGCAGGTTTTTCGCAGCAATGTATTCGGCACCATCTTCCCGACCCAAATGGCACTCAAAGCCCTGCGCCAAACACAAGGCAGCGTTGTCTTTATTTCAAGTTTAGCAGCTATTCACGGGCTTCCGGGGCTTTCGCCTTACAGCGCGTCGAAAATGGCCCTTACATCCTTTGTGGAGTCTTTGCGCATAGAAGAACACGCACACAATGTGCATATTGGGCATCTTCAAGTAGCCATGACAGAAATAGTTCACAACAAAGAGGTGGTTGCGGCCGATGGGAGCAAGCAAATATTGGCTGCACGTCAAAAAGGAAAGGTACTGACCATGCAAGAAGTAGCTGCAGACTGCCTGAACTTATTGGCCCAAAGAAAATACAGAAACACACAAACCCTTTTGGGAAAAATGAACCGCATACTCAATAGCATTTCTCCCCTCATTGTGGAGTTCATCTTGCGCAAAAATATCCACAAATTTGAGGCAAATAGCAAATGATTGGTCAGGACTTTCCTAAGATTGCATGGGATATTTCAGGTCTTAAGCTCTTAGAACCCAATGCCATGATTGGCGATCTTGTACTTTTTACCACAGCACTCTTTTTGGCAGCTCAAATTCGAAAAATCAAAAATACCCACCCATTTTACCAGTATTGGCGTTTGTTTTTCTTGTGGTTCGGTTGGAGTTTTTTAATGGGGGGCTTGGGGCATCTCTTTTACAACTACTTAGCGCTTTGGGGCAAATACCCCTCTTGGCTCATGGGTATGGTCGCTACGTTTTGGCTGACCAAAGCCATGCTCAGTTTGTGGCCGAATCACTACCAAAAACAACTGGCAACAAAAGCAAGCACAGGCTTACTCGTTTTAGGAATTCTTGTGGAATGTATTGTTTTCTATAAAGTTGACCTGACGATTGATCAAAGTAAAGGCTTGTTTGTCCCGACGCTAGTGAGCGGTATTGGCCTGATTTTTTCTTTGGTTGTTTTAGCTGCCTATTACCAAAAAACTTTAAGCACACATTTCAGATTGTTTTGGATTGCGGCGCTAGTTCTGCTGCCTAATGCATTTATTCAGAGCCAAAAAATCAACCTTCACCAATGGTTTGACCGCAATGACTTTTCTCACGTATTGCTTTTACTGAGTCTACTGCTCTATTTTAACGGCATAAAAAAAGCGGACCAAAGCCCGCTTTTCAAAATATAGATATGCTTTTTAGAATTGATAAGCAACGCCTACAGTAGTGTTGAGGTATTTGGTAATGACACCATCTATTTTATAAATTTTGGGCATGTAAGTAGCGTCTAGCAATACACGAAAATTGTCAGAAATTTGAAAACTTGGTGTAAGGCCCGCCATGATCGCAAACATGTCGTCTCCGCGAATCAAGTAAGTGTCATTGAAAACAGAGTTTCCGTTGTTGATCAATGAAGCTCCTCCATGTAATTCAAGACCAAATTTAGCAGTCTTGCTGGCTAGTTTAACCACATTTAAGTTGAGTTGTAAACCGAGGCGGTTGAGGTTGTCTTCTCCA
>CAMDFN010000051.1 GCA_945897565.1 Chryseobacterium gleum | reverse complement strand
GAATGTATTGTTTTCTATAAAGTTGACCTGACGATTGATCAAAGTAAAGGCTTGTTTGTCCCGACGCTAGTGAGCGGTATTGGCCTGATTTTTTCTTTGGTTGTTTTAGGTGCCTATTACCAAAAAACTTTAAGCACACATTTCAGATTATTTTGGTTTGCGGCGCTAGTTCTGCTGCCCAATGCATTTATTCAGAGCCAAAAAATCAACCTTCACCAATGGTTTGACCGCAATGACTTTTCTCACGTATTGCTTTTACTGAGTCTGCTGCTCTATTTTAACGGCATAAAAAAAGCGGACCAAAGCCCGCTTTTCAAAATATAGATATGCGTTTTAGAATTGATATGCAACGCCTACAGTAGTGTTCAGGTATTTGGTAATGACACCATCTACTTTGAAAATTTTAGGCATGTAAGTAGCGTCTAGCAATACGCGAAAGTTGTCAGAAATTTGAAAACTTGGTGTAAGGCCCGCCATTATGGCAACCATGTCGTCTCCGCGAATCAAGTACGTATCATTGAAAACAGAGTTTCCGTTGTTGATCAATGAAGCACCTCCATGTAATTCAAGACCAAATTTAGCAGTCTTGCTGGCTAGTTTAACCACATTTAAGTTGAGTTGTAAACCGAGGCGGTTGAGGTTGTCTTCTCCAACAACATCAAGACCACCGTCTAATTTCAAACCAAAACTAGGTACAAAATTATAGGTGACTGCTGTGTTAAAAGTAAAACCATTGCCAGACTCACTCATCAAGTGCGCACCAGCATTGAATTGAACGCCAAGTTTACTGTTTTGAGCAAACGAAGTTGCTGCAAATAAAAGCGCGAATAGTAAGGTAATTTTTTTCATATGTAAGAAATATTTATACGAATTTAGTGATATTTAGCTTGCCGAGCCAAAAAAGAATAAAGTTAATCTTAATTAAACTTATTTAAATAGATATGCCAACTGCACTTCAAATGCTGACTGAAGGCGCTGCACCTTTGAAAAGCTTGATATAGTTAGGTCTGCACTTAATGCTATTTTCAGCTGATTGATTTGAAATGCCGACTGCAAAATGACCGCATCTTTAAAGCGATTCAGCAGACCAAAACTCAAGACTTTTTTGTTATCTAATCTGGAAAATGCTGTCCCTTTCAAATAATATTGAAAATTGGCACCATAAAGGAACGCGCGAGAAGCGCCTTGCATTTGAAAGAGAACAATAGGAACAAGTGCTGTTTTTGTCTGGCCAAGGCAAAACTCAGACTGCACAAAGATTACACTGCGCACAGGCAAACGCACAGCGCTAGAAATGAAATCAAACGGTGGTCGGTTCACATGATAAAAACCAAGGCCAGCCTGCAATCTAGACAGCGTGTTTTCGCGAATATTGCCCCGATTGAAATTGAAACCAAAACCAAAACCCGCGTCAAAATAAGCTACTTGATAACGTGGTCCGGGCAGGACACTAGGCACAATGCTTTGGTCGTACGCCAGGCCGTTGTACTGACTTCCCCATTGCCCCGTTGGTTCAATACTTCTTTGGCCATAACCTACATACATGCCACCGGAGAGGTATGTGTAGCGGTCAAGCGGCAGGTGATAAGCCGCATGCAGGGCAAAACCGTTATTGACAAGCTGCACATCGCCCGTTTGATCTAACTGCACTTGCGCGCCAAGGGCTAGGTAGGCCTCGTTTGGCCTGGTTTGTTGGGGTTTCCATTCGTAAGAAAGCAGTTTGGACTCAAAAGGCGCCAAGGATTGTTTCCATTGCTGCCTGAATCCGATATGCGCTGCAGCACCCTGCTCACTCCCACAAAGACCCGCTGAAATCAAGAGCGGAGCTTGTTGTGGTTGAGACGTATGAAGATCTTGTGCTTTACCTAAAAAACCATATAAACTGACCGCGCCAAATAGGAAGAAGAGCTTGCTCATGTTCAGCGCAATAAATTGATGTTTCCTGATCTGACCACCGAGGTTCCGTCTTGAAGCGTTACTTGTAACTTATAGGCAAAAACATCGCTTGGCAAAGCCACTCCCCGAAAAGTGCCATCCCAACATTGTTGTTGATCAGTAGTCTCAAACACCACCTCCCCCCAACGGTTGTAAATAACGAGTAAACATTCGGCTACGCAATTTCCGTAAACACAAATGCTTTGGTCGGCGCTTGAGCTCGCTGTTGGCGAAAATATAGTCGGGACAAATACATCACCACAAACTTGGGTTACGGTAATCAGCAGTGTATCTTGATCTGTACAGCCGTTGTCTAGCGTACTTGTAACGATATACTGAGTAGTGATGTCAGGAGCGGCGCTAGTACTGGAGCAGCTTGGGCAACTCAAATCTTGTGAGGGCGTCCAGTCGTAATATTGGCCTCCATTTGCATTTAAAATAATGGTTTCTCCTTCTAAGATACTTGTAGAAGACGCCCAACTTGTGATTTCTAAGTCATTTAAACTCGGAATGACATAGGTTTCCGTTGCGCCACAGTCGTTGGCATCAGTGACAAAAATGGTGAGCGTATCGTTTGGTCCTAAACCAGTTAAGCTTGGTGTGTTTCCTAAATTAGGTATCCAAGAAAGCGTGTAAGGAGGCGTTCCGCCAGAAATATCGACACTAACAACCCCCGTATTGCTCATGCAAGAAGAAGGAGCAATCGTTTCATTGAGTTGCGGTCCGTTACTGATCAAGACGGTGTCTGTAATACTTACCAAACAGCTATTTGCATCGCTCACTGTTGCCGTATAATAACCCGCTCCGAGGTTATTGAGCGTACCTGAAGTAGAGGTAAATGGTGACCAATCATAACTGTAAGGTGCCGTACCTCCACTTACCTGAACCGTCATGCTTCCTTCTGACAAACCACAAGGTGTTGGGCTTGTGACACTAGAAATGGTCAATTGCGCAGGATCCGTAAGTGTTGCACTCAGCGCTGCCGAACAATTGTTGGCGTCGGTAATGGTACAGGTGTAGCTTCCTGCGCTTAAGTTGGCTAAGGAATTCGTTGTTGAAACCACCGGACTCCAGTTATAGATAAAAGGTGCGGTGCCATTGGAAATAACCACGGAAATGCTGCCGTTCGTTGCGCCAAAACAACTCGGGTTGGTTTGGGTTTGTACACTTGCCAAAAAGCCTGAACAGGGGTTTACTGTACAAGGTGCAATTTGGGAGAGCGTAAACTGATAGACTACACCAGCGTTGTCTGTCACTTGTAATTGATTTTGACCTGCAGGCGCCGTAACGCTAACGCCAGTTCCAAAATTGACATAACCAGCCGGGGTACTGCAGCTCGTGGCCGGAAACAAGCCATTTAAACACTGGCCAAAAAACCAAGTATAACCACAATTCTGACATTCCGTCTGATTGGTGATCGGCGTGCTAGAAGCGGGTGTGTAGTATGCCCATGTGTAAGGCCCAACCCCACCTGCTACCGAAAGCTGCCCATTGCTTTCTAAACAAACTTGCAAACCGGTACAAGGGCTAACTGTAATTTGCAAAGAATCGGAGCCACAAGGCAAGGTGTATACTACCGTTTGGTTTCCGGTACCAGCTAAAGATGGATCAAAAACACCTTGCGCATTCACGCCTTGCCCACTCCAAACACCACCTGAGGTGGCCGCCACCAATTGAAAAGGAGGATCTGTAGCACATATATTTGCTGGCTGACAAACCGAAGCGTCGCAGCAAGTAAGTGCAAGAGGCGCACAAGCGCCTACTGCCATAGATCGGATGGCTCCAGTTCTTGTTCCAGCTGTAGATGTACCCGTACCGCCACTCACCAATAATTCACCATTCGTATTGATTTCTATATCGTAAACAGCAAAACTCGTTGGGTAAAAGGCTTGTTGAATCAACAGTTCATCGTATTTCACAACGCCAGTAGTGGACCCCACATATATATTGCCACAAGCATCTGTAGCGATGCCTGCACAACCCGTTTGGTTTCCGCCTAAAAATACACTTGCAAACTGCCCACCAGGGATGGTATTCGATTGGATCAAACTGCCATCCTGTAAACTTCGCTTTTGGACTTGATTGCCTCGGTGCATGTATAAGTGATTAGCCGTGGTGGCCAAGGCATTGATACCAGCGTTGTCGTAGCGGAAGTTTTCGCATTTATAACCCCAACCTGCACCGTGCGGACCTTTGAAAAAATTACCAGTACCCGTGGGGCAGCCACCAAAATTATCGCTGAGGTAGCCAATGGTGTCGTGGGTCATGAAATAGTACTTTCCGTTAGGCGCAGAGGTAATTGCCCTCACCTCTTCTAGATTAGGAGGAATACTGGTTGTTGGACCATTGGAAATAAACTGTTGGTTGGAGATATTCAGCGTGGTGGTATTGACATTATACACAACTGCATCGAGTTGCAATAAGGCCCCGCCGGTTCCGCCGATCACCAAACCTGTTTCATCGCAATTGAAGGCGATGGTCCAAAACTCAGCGCTTGACAAAATACCCCCCGGACTCGGGTTACTGACCAACAGCGCTCCGGCCGGACTGATTTTTTGAATCTGAGCAACAGAACCCGCGGT
>CAMDFN010000050.1 GCA_945897565.1 Chryseobacterium gleum | reverse complement strand
GGCAAGTAGTTGGTTGTCATGATAGGTATCTCGGGCATATTTAGTGAACGCTTGTAGGCGCAATGGGGTGTTTTCGTCTATACCGACTTTTTTCTTGAGTAGCGTGAGCACTTCATGTCTGTATAGCGTTTTGTCGATCATTTTTTGCTTGGCTGCGTGGGTGAGGTTGCGCACAGCAAAAGTATTGACAAGCGAATCGAGTGCGAGTGTATCGAGGGATCTGCTTTTTGAGATATCGTTGCGCGCTTGCTGCCAAAGCCCACCAATGAGCGCCTGCATCTGCAGACGGCTTGAATCGGACATCTCTGTACGGTAAAAAGGTTCTACAGCACTTTTGAAGTCGTTGTCTTTGCCCCGCACAACCATTACGCCTATTTGTAAGTCATCCAATAAATTTTTAAAGAAATAACTCTCGGCATGCAAGCCACTCCATAGAAAAGTGGAACCCTGCATACCGTAAATTTCTTTACATACGCTGCTCACGTAATAATCCGCTTGGCTGATTTCTTCTCCAGCTAAATAAGCAACAACAAATTTGCCGGACTGCTGAAATGCTTGAATGGCTTCGCGCAACTCCTCAGCTGTAGCCAAACCCATACTCGGGCTTTTCATCTCTAAAAAAACACCTTTGATTTTTGAATCTTGCGCAGCCTCTTGCAGCCCAACCAAAATTTCAGGTAAACCCATTGCTCTGTTCAGGCGAAGTGAAGTTGGGTCAAAAGCTGCTTCGGATACGTCTTGAATGGTCCCGGATAACTTCAGGTGCAAAACCGTTTTGTCTTGGAGCGCAAGTGGCGCCGGACCGAAATCACCAAATGAACCGATAATACCGCCGAGAATGAGAAAGAAAAAAACCATACCCACCAAGCCAGCAACAAAAACAGCAAGGAAACTTGGCCAAAAGAGTTTACCAAATGAAAGGCGATTTTCTGACATCTTAAGAATTTAAAAGTGCGTGTAAGCCAAGACGATTGACCGGATTGATGCGCAAGCTGAAGCGGATATTTTGCGCATAGTTTGTGAAGAGGTCACCAGAGAAGGTATTGTTGCCATAAACTAAAGGAAAATAGACGCCAAATACTTTTCCGAGGCGGAGTGCAACACCGGCGTTGTAATACAGATCAACTGTTTGAAACGTACCGCGCCCCGCTCCAAAATCGGCAAAAACGCCAAAGAAGTTGGGCTTAATAGGTAATTGCGCATACACAGATGCTGTAGTGAGCCAATTGATATTGCTGCCAGCTGAATTGCCCGTATGGAATTGGCCATGGCGCTCCATGCGCTGCTGCGACCAAAAACCGCTCACATCGGAACGTCCAAAGTTGTAGTCTTCTAAGAACAAATCTTGCTGGCCTTGCAAACCATTGATGGACCAAAAATAACGATCGCCACTTAGGTTTGAGTATTGATGATTCAAGGTATAACCCCCAAAAAGATTCAAGGTAACGCTGCGGTCCATTTTGCCGAGTGAATAATCAAAGTTTTGGTTGAGGTTGGTCCAGAGGCGAGAAATAAATTCTTCACCTGTTTTGAAATATTCATAACGATTGGTCCATTGCAACTGATAAACTGGTTTTCTAAAATTGGAAGTGTGTTGAACGAAGATACCTTGATCATTGTAAGAAATGTTGTTGCCAAGAATATTTTCTTTGTAAATTCCTTGGATCAATAAATCATGATGAAAAGCGTGTCGCGCTTTGCGCTCGCCAAAATTGATAGAGACGTAAGGAGAGAAAGCCACAAAATAGTTGTTGGCTGCGTCGCGTTGCGTTCCAAAAGATTTGACGGATAAACCTAGGCGCATGAGTTCCATTGCTTTTGTTGGCAAGATCTGATAGGAGAACTCGGCGATGCCCGCAGGGCGCAAGCGCGCAGTGCTGAACATTGGGCTCACTAAATAAGTGAATTTCTTCGGAGCCAAGCCGATGTTATGCAAAGTAACACCAGCCATAAGGCCATCGTAGGCATTGCCGCCAAGCATGGGCGTCCAGAAAATAGTGCTTTTGTCTTTTTCGTGATCGCCAAATAAGAACTCCATTCGCAGGGGTTCTACTTTATGGAACAGTTGATCTTTTACCCAAAGGTTGTTTTGGCGGTTGAGTTCAGGGATGTTATTGCCGGAATCAATAAGCACTTTGTCTATAATGTTGAACGGGGTCAGAAACGACAAATTCGTTTGCCCTGGCTCGGCCCATTTGGTCTCGAGTACTTGTCCGTTTTGCAACAAACTCACGCCAATTGGTCCGTTGACTTGACCTTTATTTGAAAGATTGACCGTTGTACCCAAGTGAGCTGCATGAACACCTTTGATTTTGTAATCAAGGTGCTTGGTAGTTTGTATAAGGTCCTTGAATAACCAATTGAGGTCTTTGCCTGTTTGGGTTTCTAAGGTTTTCTGTAAATCGGCAGGTTGCGGGTGCTTGAATTTCCATTGTTGGTAGTAGGCAGACATGGCTGCATCGAATTTTTCGGCACCGAGGTAATCCATGAGGTAAAAGAAAATGACGCCTGTTTTTTGGTACATGATGGCGCCATAGTTGAAGCTAGAGAAATCGTCGGAATGGGTTTCGAGCGGTTGGTCTAGGCCAAAACTTGCGAGCGTACGGTACATGATGTCGCCGGAGTCGTGGTGATCGAGGTCACCTAGGTGAAAGCGGCCGCCGGCTACCATGTCAGAAAAGCGGGTGTTGTCTGGGTATTTGGTTTGCACGTAACGCATTTCGTTGAGGGTATTGAGGCCTTCGTCCATCCAGCCATGCACGCGCTCATTGGAACCTAAAATACCGTAAAACCAGTTGTGCCCTACTTCGTGCACAATCACTACTTCTAATTCTTCTTTTGAACTTGAGTTGCCAATAACGGTAATCATGGGGTATTCCATTCCGCCACCCGCGCTAATGGTGCCGTCAATGGCGGTAACGTGCTTGTAAGGATAGTCGCCATTCCATAAAGAATAGTAATAAGTACCGTCGTGAAGGTATTCCAATGCGTTGGCCCATAGTTTGGCATTTTGGGGCGTGAACATGGCCCAAGTGGTGACGGTTTCTTTGGAATGTGGCAATACAACTTCGCCTTTCAGGACTAAAAAGCGTTTGTCGGCAAACCAAGCGAAGTCGTGGACGCGGTCTTGTTTATATTGAATAGTTTTCCATTCAGTAGCCGATTCCGGAAAGTTCTTAGAGCGGTCAGTTTCTTGATTGAGGAGCTTTTCTAATTTTTTCTTGCTGTCTTCTACTTTTTGATTTAAAAAAGAGAGCTCTGAAGCTGTTTGAAGCTCACCTGTGGCGCCAATTACATAATTAGCAGGCACGGTAATCTTGACATCAAAATTGCCAAATTCTGAATAGAACTCACCCTGATTTAAATAAGGCATGGCATTCCAACCATTTTGGTCGTAAACTGCTGGCTTAGGGTACCATTGCGTAATTTGATAAGATTGACCGATATGGCCCAAGCGAGAAAGGCTACCCGATGGAATCTTTACTTTGAATGGCGTAGTGATCTGAATTTGTTGACCCGGTGCTAGGGGGCTTGCTAAATGCAATAAAACGATATCGATATGTTGAGGATCGTATTCCCAACTTACTTTGTTGCCATTGACTTTGAAATCTAGGGAATCTATGTAGCCTAAATCTTTGGGGTCTGCCTTGGCAATTTTATCAGCTTCATTGCGCTTGAGCTGCTGCGCGAGTGCCGTCTCTTTGTTCTTGTAGGCATTGGGCCAAACGTGCATGTAAATAACAGCTAGCGTTTGGGGAGAATTATTTTTATATATCAAGGATTCAAAACCTTGCAATATGTGGTTTTTATCATCGAGCTTGACCTCAATTTGATAACTGACATCTTGCTGAAAATACTGACTGAAAGCCCCAAAAGGGAGGAATAGGAAAAGTAATTTTTTCATGGAGAATAATTTAAAATAAAAGTACAAAGTTTTGCGCACAAAAAAGCCACCCGAAGGTGGCTTTCAAAGAGCTGACGTTAAACATCGTAAAATGTTACAAACTTACATTTTGTTGATGCGTTGAACGATAGGTTTTTGGGTTGTTGAGATACTTACCAAATAAGTACCTTGTTGTAAAGAACCCAAATCGATATGCGCGGTAGCTCCGTTCAATTGTTTGGTGATTAAAACCTTGCCATTCAAATCCAATATTTGAATTTGACCGCTGCCAACTTGATTCAAAGAGATTTGAATACTTCCGTTGGTCGGATTTGGTGCAATTTGAGCACTGAGTTCAATTGTATTCAAACCAAGCACGCCATCTACGCCGTCGCAGTTTTCATCTACGTTGTTACCTTCTGTGTCTGTAGCACCAGGATACACACTGTTGTTGCTGTCGTCGCAATCGCCAGTTTGGGTAGCATAACCAGCTACTGGTGAACAAGCTACTGTTGGGTTGCCAATACCGTAGCCATCGCTATCGCCATCAAAATAATAATTCAAAAACGTAAGGCCTTCGTCTTCTTGGCCGTTACAGTTGTTGTCCAAACCATCGCAGATTTCAGTTGCACCCGGATAAACAGCATTGTTGGCATCGTTGCAGTCGCCACCAATAGCGATCATGTTTACCGGCGCTTGACAGAATGGAGTTGTAGTTGCGTCGTCACCAAAGCCATCGTTGTCGGCATCTGTGTAATAAATAACTGGTGCCACAACAGCTGCGTTATTGTCATCGCAGTCGCCGTTGGCCAACACATAACCTGAAGGTTGCAAGCACGAAACTTGGCTTACAGCACTATTGCCAACTTGATCGTTGTCTAGATCTTGGTACCAAATAGTTGTTGGGTTCACCAAAGCATCGGTGTCATTGCAATCGGTATTGTTGGCTACAAAACCTGCAGGTGCATTACAAAGTAAAGTATCCA
>CAMDFN010000049.1 GCA_945897565.1 Chryseobacterium gleum | reverse complement strand
TACGCCTGCAGGATACGTAAAGCTCAAGGTGTAAGTGCCAGCAGCGCTCGGGCCGTAGCTCCCCCAATTGATTTTGATGTAGGCCGTACTATTTTGATAATAGCCAATCCAGGGTGTAACGGTGGTCCAGAGGTCTGCGCAGGTTGTGGTTGTTCCACCGCAGTTCACGGGGATAGACCCATTGATGATTTGTCCTGACGCTGTGCCCATTAATGTGACATAAGAGGTAAGTGCAGTATAGCCGTTGTAAATTAACCAGGTAGGGCTTACCTGAGCTAATACTACATTTGATGTACCAACAAAAGGTCCGCAATATTCAAAATAACCGTTTGCGTCTGTATAAATCGTAACACTTGTTGTTGAATTTGGTGAAACAAAAAGCTGAACAGGTGCAAATGTAAGCGGTAGCTCTCCGGTATTGAAAACGCCATTATTGTTTGCATCGCAGAAGACATATCCTCCGTAGCAATTCGTAGGGCTCGGGTTGCTGCAATTCAGCGGGATATTCACTTGAACGGGCGTTGTACCCAAAGTGCAGGGGTTCGCAGTTACAGAATCCGGGGCATTTAGTGGTACGGTGTAGCTGCTATTTACAATCCAGTTGGGGCTTACTTGAATACCATATGCTTGATTGGTATTGCCGACATAGTTGAGATTGTATTGCCCGTTGGTATTTGTATATGTTGTAAATCCATTGACTTGAATTGGGGCGTTGGCTACAGGGCTCTCGTTGCTGTCTAAAAGTCCGTTGCCATTTTGATCACAAAAAACAGTTCCACCCACGCAAAGTTGTGTTTGCCCTTGATTGCAAATAAGTGTGAAAGAATAGGTTGTGATACCAGAATTGGGTATGGTAACTGTATTGCCAGGAAAACTACTTTGAACTTGAAACCCATTAGCAGCTAGCCATTGGGGATCAATTTGAAAAGTATAGGTTCCGGGTTGAATATTGGAAAAGAGTAGCATGGTGTTTTGGCTACTGTCTTGGTATAGTTGACCATTTGTTCCTATCATTTGAAAGGGCACATTTTGAATATTTTGTTCGACTGTTCCATTGTTGTCGCAGTCGAGTCCAACAAATGCGTATACTTGATAAGTGCAAGAACCAACAGTGTAATTGAGACTATCAATGGCATATGTCTGGTTTGCGGGATTGTAAACAGTGGTTGTAATCACGTAACTGCCAGGCGTGTTGTAAGTGTGTGTCAACGGCGGATTCATGACAATATTTGTAGCAGTTGTGGAGATGCCACCACCGGCATTTGACGTAGCGCCATCGCCCCAGTTCACAACCGATTGGAACTGGAATCCTGAAAAATTATTTCCTTGGATTACATATGGAAGGTCAAAATTATAAGCAGCATTTGGAGCTGGGCTCAAGGCAGAAAAGCCAATGTTGACAGTTTGATCACAACTGGTTGGATTGAAATTAGGCGGTAAGAGCAAATTGGTAATCGCAAAGCCACTAACTTGTGCAAAGCTCAGTTGGATGAAGTAAAATGAGCTAGCGAAGAGGAGTAAAAGATGTTTCATAATCAGTAGTTTATAAACCCATAACGCAGACCTTTTGAAGAAGGTTGCTTTGGTTCTGCGCTTCTTTATTAACTTTGTTCCAGATGAAGACAATAGACCGCTTGCGTTTGGCCCAATTTGGCAACCTTGAACTCTTGGCCAAACAAGTTGTAGAGGGCTTTATCACGGGTTTGCACAAGAGTCCATTTCATGGTTTTTCTGTCGAGTTTGCCGAGCACCGCTTATACAATCCAGGCGAATCTACCCGAAATATAGATTGGCGCCTATACGGTAGATCAGAAAAACTCTTTACCAAAAAATACGAAGAAGAAACCAACCTGCGCTGTCAGATCGTTATAGACGACTCCAGCTCTATGTTCTTCCCGCAAGAAGGCATCAGCAAGTTTGAATATGCTGTTTATGCTGCAGCCAGCTTAATTGAATTGCTCAAGCGTCAGCGCGATGCAGTAGGGCTAAGTTTTTTCAACGAAACGCTCGAACTGCACACGGCTGCCAAATCTTCGTTATTACACCATCGATATTTATACAGCGAATTAGAAAAGCGCTTGCTGGCATATCAAGAGAAAACCAAAAAGCAAACAGCTGCCATTTCAGCGCTGCATGCCGTTGCTGAACTCACGCACAAGCGCAGTTTGGTTGTTGTTTTTTCAGACCTTCTCGACGACCCAACCCATACCGATGCCCTTTTCGATGCCTTACAACACCTCAAGCACAACAAGCACGAAGTCATTTTATTTCATGTACACCACGAAGGGCTAGAGAAATCTTTTGACTTAGAAGACCGCCCGTATCAACTCATCGACATGGAAACAGGAGAACGCATGCTCTTGCGCCCTGGTGAAGTACGCGAGAAATACCAGACCGCAATAGATCAGTATTTTGAGCAGCTGAGTGTAAGGTGTTTGAATAACGGCATCGACTTCATGCCTGCGCCAATCGAAGAAGGCTACAATCAAGTGCTCTTGAAGTACTTACTCAAGCGTCAGCAACTTTATTGATGAGCCCCAGCGCTAAGTGCGCGTTCTACCTTTGCATTCATTACCGTAAAAAACAAAGGCGGTAAAAACGACAAGAGCATCATGCCTGGATAGCCTGTTGGCATAGTGGGCGCTTCGGGGTCTGAATGTAGGAGCTGGTAAGGTTTATCTGGTTTGTAGTGGTGTTCGCTGTGTCTAGTGAGTTCAAATAAAATGAGCCGACCCAAAACATGATTGCTATTCCAAGAGTGCTTGCGTTTCACTAACTCATAACGTCCGTTTTGATTGAGTTCGCGCCTTAAACCATAATGCTCGATGTAATTGACGGTTTCAAGTAGCATGATGCCAATACTTGCCGCTGCAATAAAAGCAAGAAGTGCTGTCAGGTCAAAAATTTGCCAAATTGCAAGCAACAGTAAAAGATGGCTTAGGGAATAAATCACCATTTTATTGGCAAATGAAAATTTGGCCTTGCCCATGATTTGCATGCGCGTCAGTTCTATTTGCCAAGCTTGAAAATAACTGCCAATTTGCGAACGGAACCAAAAGAAATAAAGTGGTTCATTTTTGCGTGCGCTCGCGGGGTCTGTGGGTGTGGCAACGTTGGTGTGGTGCCCTCGGTTGTGGTAGGGTAAGAAATGATTCTCTAAAGAGCTTAGCAATAGAAGCTCTCCTAAAAACTTTTCGGAGCGTTTGTTGCGGTGTCCTAGTTCGTGTCCGACATTGATGCCGATGATGCCGCACATGAGCCCCATAGAAACAACGCGTCCCCACCAAGTAGTGACATCAGGGCTACTGCTTTGAGCTAATAAAAAGAAGACCACAAAACCCCACTGCACAAAAACAAGCGAATACAACAGGTAATTGTAATATTTGGCGTGTCGATGCAACTCATTTTCACTTGCTTGGTTTGTTGTCCAGCGCGATGGCAAGATCAGTTCCAAAAAAGGAACCAACATAAAGAAAACGTATACAGGTAGGAAACTTAGCCAACCTTCAGCTTGAAAAGCAATATTTACGGTGATAGGCAAGCTAAAAACGAGTAAGTATTTAATGCTTTTCATGGCATTTATTCTTTGATAAAACGAATGCTTTTGGCAGTATTTGAGAACTGAAGCTCGAGGATGTAAACGCCTGAATCGAGGTGGTCTATGGCTAATTGTTGAGCAGGAGTTGAAGTCCAACTACCCGTCATTTTTTGACCTAATGCATTGAAAATTTGTATTTGAGTTGGGTTTTGAGGCGCAGATATGGTGAGGTGTTCTCTGGCCGGATTCGGCGCAATTTTGACAGCGATGTCATTTGCATTGGCAAGTTGAGCTGCCGGATTCAGACGTGTTGGAAAAGCTTCAAAACAGTCGTTTTCGATGCGAAACATATCGAAATAAGAGCCGTTTGCAATTTCAATGGAAGAAACAATACTGCCGTCTAGTAAAGAAAGCCCCATGAGCACAACGCCGGTATTGGACATGGTTTCAAAGTAGTAAATGCCAGTAATTGGATCAATGGTGGCGGCGTTCATGATGTAGTTGGGAAGGTTGAGTAGGGTAGGAAGCGGGGTAACGATACCGGTTGTGGCATCTATTTTCCCTAAACACTTGACGCCATTTTCCATGATCAGACCATACATAGTGGTGTCACCACAGTTGTAAGCAAAATTATCAAAACTATTGCCGCCGCTCGGGATGGTAATGATGGGTTGGGAAAAGATGCTGCCGTTGTAGAGGTCTAGACCCTTCAGTTTGTCTTCTGAGATAAAGTAATAAACCATCAAGTGCGGATTGATGACCGCTCCGGACATGGTGTAGCTCGTTGCAACAGAACCGGGAGAAATGAGGCTCACTAAACCCGTATTTAAATCACAACTCGCCAAGCGCATATCGCCAGCATACTGACCCGTAAGGGGGTCGTAGTTAACTTGCGAATACAAGCCGTACATAATTGAGTCTGCTGTATTGAAGCGGAAATTATTGAAGTCGCCGGTTGTGCTTGGAAGGTTCACAGTGACATCCGATAAGACGCTGCCGTCTAAAACAGATAAAGAAATCCAAGAGTTGTCGTCTTGGTAGGAATAGCTCAGCTCATACGGATTGAGCGATACGCCTGTGGTATTGACTGTGGTGCTGAGTACTTGATTGCCCACAGGTGTCATGACGCCGGTGGCAGGGTCGATCTCAACTAATGAAACAGTTGATGGATTCATTTGTCTGTGCAGCCCGTACATGGTGCTGCCAAGCTGGCCAAAAGAAAGTAAAGGAAGTGACAAAGCGATCATTAAAAATTTAACAATCAATAAATTGCGGGTGTTAAAGTTTGGTCTCATAGCAGCTTGGTTTGTTGAAATTCACGAAAATTATTTTTCTCATTAACTGAAGAAGTGTTGGAAAACTAACTTCCGCAGTATAAACAACCGTCGTCGTCATCTTGTTCAGGAGCATGCTCTATAGCTGGGTTGAGTTGCTTTTTGAGCTCGTATATTTTTTGTTGCGTTTCGATATCCGAAAATAAGTCGCCAGTGAGTTGAGACTTGAGGGCAGAAATTTGTTGTTCGAGTGTTTCCATATTTCGAAGATAGAAAAAATAAGTTTTTGCCCG
>CAMDFN010000048.1 GCA_945897565.1 Chryseobacterium gleum | reverse complement strand
CTTCACGGGCACCCTCGCCTGGGCCGACCCCAAAAACAAAGTCATCTTCATCTTCTTGTCCAACCGCGTGCACCCCAACCAAGACAACTGGAAACTCCGCGACCTGAACATCCGCACCGACTTACAACATGTGGTGTATGAGGCGTTGGCGAGGAGGGGGAGGTGAATACCTTCGTAATGATTCAAATCATAAAAAGATCTAAAGGGAAATGATTCAAAAATTCAAAAATTCAAAAATTCAAAAACATTTTTAGAATTTTATCACCCAAGTGGCAGCAACTCCATATGGAGTATAAAGTTGATTTCAAACCACGCTATGGACATGGTTTAAAACCTCATCCTGAATTGTACGACCTCATCGATGCCAATCGTTCAGGTTACAAAGAAATCATCGACCAAGCATTGAAGTACAAGGATGTATTTGTTCAAATCAAAAAACAAGGAGCAACTCAAACCGCATTCGAGCCATTTTACAACAATGGTTTTCTGCCCGGCCTCGACATCATCGGTATTTACACCATGATTGCTACCTACAAACCAGCTACATATATAGAAGTCGGTTCTGGTAATTCAACCAAAATTGCCCACAAAGCAATTCAAGAGCAACAACTTCAGACCTCCATTATTTCGATTGACCCACAACCAAGAGCAGAAATAGACCAGCTTGCCAATCAGGTCATCAGAAAACCTTTCGAAGACATCAATTATGATTTCATTTTTGACTTAAAAGCAAACGATATTCTTTTCATCGATAACTCGCACCGCATTCTCCCCAACTCAGATGCCATGGTTTTCTTCTTGGAGATATTGCCCAAATTACCAAAAGGTGTCATCGTGCACATCCACGACATCTACCTCCCTTACGACTACCCGCAATTTATGTGTGACCGCTTCTATTCCGAACAATATGGCTTGGCCATGTTTCTTTTAGCGAATCCAGACAAATACAAAACGATTTTTCCAAACTATTTCGTCTCGGAAGACCCCGAACTCAGCGCACTGCTATCCCCTATATTTAACCACCCCTCTTTAGACGGCGTCGAAAAACATGGCGGCTCATACTGGTTGCAAATAAATTAGTTTTGCATTTGTACAGATAATTTCCGTACAAATTGGATAAGGAAAATAATTTCTCGTCAAATTAACCTCACAATCTACTTCTTCACCCATTTTCTATTGTAAAATACTATTATTGAACCCACCAAGGGTTTTCACCCTAAACCACATTTCATTCAAATAATAAGTGCTGTTTATCCGTTTTGAAGCGATTGAGAAAAAAAACGTTTCTCCACTCTATTTAAAACTGCAGATGTCTAAAGAAATCTCTCCATTAAACGATAACGACGATCCATCGATTCGCCTCAGCAAGCGCGAAATAGAAGTCTTGAGGCTCATCTGTCAGGAAAGAACAAATCAGGAAATGGCTGCCGCCTTGTTTGTGTCGGTCAAAACCATTGAGGGGCAACGCGAACGCATTAGGTATAAAACCAATACCAAAAACATCGCCGGCATGGTGCTGTATGCGATTAAAAATGGGATTTTTGAGGTGTAGCCTCCCCTACTGATTCACAAAATAAATCGAATTCACTACCATCAATTTGCCGCTTTCCCAGAAACCGCGGAAGAGTGGGTTGTCGATCAAATAGACAATGGTGCCGCGGCCGTATTGGACTGTGCCCGCGATATCGGCTTCGGATTGTTGTTTTTTGACGCGTGTGCCTACAAAACCATTGACCGCTTGGGCATTTTTCTCTAGTTCAAAGACGGGCTTGCCTTCGAGCTCATAGACGCTGGCGCCTTGGCGAAGGGTGTAGTAGAAATTGTAGCCAAAAGCCATTGGGTTGGAGTTGTCTAGGACGCAAGGGTAAATGGCGCCAATGATGTTGTCTGAGATTTGGTCGCGCTCTTGGTTGGTATAGGCAATTGGTGCGGGTGCGCCTGCTGCACTTTCTTTGCGCTTGAGGCCAAAGCCTTCTTGGTCGGCGAGGGCATCTACTGCACCGCCCGTTACAATTAAGGTTCCGCCTTCGCTTACCCACTTGGTGAGGGCTGAGTTGCCCGCAATGTCATAACCGCCTTCAGGTACAAACAATACGTCTAGGCTTGAAAGCGCGCCATTGAGGTCGTCTTCAAAGATGAGGTGTGCGGGTTTGTTCAATTGCTGCTCAAAGAAATGCCAGATTTCGCCGACATTTAATGAAGAAAAGCTGTCGCCCGCTAGGATCCCCACTTTTGGATTGGGCACCATTTTCACAGATGAAGAACCGAAGTCGGTACCGCTATCGACCATACCTGTGAGCAAGCCTTTGATGTCAACTTGATAACGCGCCGCATAATCATTGATGACTTTATGGAAATCTGGGCGCTTGTTTTCGCCGGCAAGTAAAAGAAGTGTTCCGGGTGCGTAGGTTTGGCCATTGAGCTTGAAACCTTTTTCATGAAAATAGACCTTGAGGCCTGCTTGCTGCACTGCATTCAAGAAACGCGCAGTTTGCATGGTTTGCCAGTGAACGGCATAGCCCATGAAGCCTTCAACGGCTAAAAAATCAGATTTGCGCTCGCCGGTTGCAGCAAATGGCGTGGCCTTTAATTGGCCTTCTACCGCGTAGGCATCCAAACCGTAAGCGTAAGGCATGGACCACGCAGTGATGTCGTAGGTGAGGCTGTCGGACAATTTGGTGCGGGGTTCAAACAAGACCGAAACGAGTGTCCCTTTTTCTTGTTGGGTAGACACTAAAATATCGCCAATTTCTAGCTTGAATGCTTCTTGTGCGCCGGTTTTGAAATGGAAACCTTTGGCAGGTACCGCTTGGGTGCTGGTAGAAACCATTTGCCAATCGATATTGTTTTTGCCGAGTAAAACCAAAAGTGGTTCGATCTGGTTATTGCTGCCTTTGATGACGTAGGAGTCGTATTTGAAATCTTTTTGTTTTCTGAATTTTTGGTATTCGGCTACCAATTTATCGGCATTGCGCGCGCTCGTTTCTACAGTAGAAAGCCCGGTAGTAACGTGATGCGCCACGCGGTCGGACAAACGAAGGGTGTCGCCCACTTGGGTTATGACAGCCAAGCCTGCGCGCCCGCTTCCGCCCTGCTCGTAGGTCATGCCAATGCTGCCGCTGTAGGTTGGGTAGGTGTCGCCATAACTTGGGTAGAGCAAGTCGAAGATTTCTTTGGAAAAATAAAGCCAACCTGCTTTGTCAAAATAGCCCGCATGGTTTTTGCCAATTTCTTTTTGGAAATCGCGCTGCCAATCGGTAATGACTTCGTGATAAGGTTCTGCAGCAGGGGGGAAATAATAAGGTTCATTGATGCCCTGTTCATGGAAATCGACATGTACGTGTGGCAACCATAGGTTGTATTGTTGCATGCGCACCGCTGATTCAACTTGGGTCATCCAGGCCCAGTCTCTGTTGAGGTCAAAAAGATAGTGATTGGAGCGCCCGCCTGGCCATGTTTCGTTGTGGCTGGCGCTGAAACGCTGCATATCAATTGGGTTGGCGCCGTACTGGTAATAAAAGTTCACATAGCGGTCGCGGCCATCCGGATTCAAGCATGGGTCCATAATCACAACTGTATTTTCTAAATATCCTATCTTATCTGTAAGCAAACGATAGGCTGTCTGCATAGCGGCTTCGGTACCAGAGCTTTCATTGCCGTGCACGTTATAGGACAGCCAGACAATTGCCAGTTTTTCGTCGGGCGCTTGCGTGAGGTGCTTTTGGCGGATTTCTTCGAGTTTCTTGAGGTTCTCCGGCGTACCAATATAACACAACAAAAGGTCGCGTTTCTCATAGGTTTGACCCATCTTTACCACTTTAAGATTGTTCGGAAAAGCTCTTTCAAGTGCAAAGAAGTAGTCTACCACACGGTGCTGACGCGTAAACTGCTCGCCAATATTGTAGCCCAAAAATTGTTGGGGTGTAAAGTTGTTTTGCCCCAGCAATTGTAGGGCAAATAAATTCAAAACAATAAGAAATAGAACCTTTTTCATAGTGACTGTTGGAATAGATTAAAGTTGGGGTTTTTCTTTGGCTAAATGGATGATGGCATCGCCTTTATAAACAACGGGCGCTTCGTTGATGCAAATTACGTAGCCCGTTTGGCTTGCTTTAATTTGCTTTTCATATTTTCCGTATGGATCAGTAACTAAGGCCAAAACTTCACCTTTTTGAACATTTGTTCCGTTGGCTACAAAACACTGAAACATACCACTTGAAGGGGCGCGCATCCATTTGTTTTCGCCGATAAAAATGGGTTGGCGGTCTTTGGAAATATCAATTTTGTAATTGCGCATCCCTAAATGACTGATCACGCGTTTGAGGCCATTCAAACCCTCCTCCACGACATTCTCTTCAATATTCTTTGACTTACCACCTTCGAAAAGCACGAGCTTTTTTTGGCGCTTCATCATGCTCTCTCTGAGTGTTTTTGAAATGAGACTCGAATGTAAAATAAAAGGTGGATTGAAAACTTTGGCGAGTGCTACGCTTTCTTGGTCGGAGAACACACAGCGGATTTGCGGAAAGTTGTTGCGCTGGGCAGCACCTGTATGAAAGTCGATGATGTAGTCGCAGTGCGGCGCAATTTCTTTGAGGAAATGATAGGCAAATTGAGCTGCCAGCGAACCTGAGTTACTTCCTGGGAAACTCCGATTGAGGTCTCTACCGTCGGGCAACTCGCGCTTGAGGTTGAGAAATCCAAATATGTTAAAAATAGGCAAGCAAATGATGGTACCCTTCGTGGGTTTATTGAGTTTTTTGCGCAAAAAACGGCGCACAATTTCAATGCCATTGAGTTCGTCGCCGTGCAGCCCTGCCATCACTAATAGCGTTGGCCCATCTTCTTTGGCGCGCTCCACCAGCACAGGTACCTGAATGGGCGTACGGGTGTGCAGGTGCGCCACTTCTAAATTGAGCTGCGCGCCTTTACCAGGCAAAATTTCTTGCCCGAGTATGACCATTTTGCGTTGTTGTACTTTACTAGCGTTTGACATTTTTCTCGATGTAGGCAATAATTTTACCTGCGATATCTGTTTTTGTTGTTTTTTCGATGCCTTCTAGGCCTGGAGAAGAATTGACTTCCAAGACCAGTGGGCCGCGCTCCGACTGCAATAAATCGACACCCGCTATTCCTAATCCTACAGCTTTAGCAGCCAAGATAGCGGTATACTTTTCTTCAGTGGTGAGTTCAATGACTTCAGAG
>CAMDFN010000047.1 GCA_945897565.1 Chryseobacterium gleum | reverse complement strand
GAGCTGCTTTTGGCCAGATTCTGCTGAAACTTTGCGTGGCGAGGTAGGCTTTTGTTCGGAAGCCGAATGTTTCGCTCATCCATTTGCTGCGGACATTTTTAGCGTCGATATAAGCGTAACAGTAATCTTGGGTTCCGGGGTATTGAGCCGTGATATCCAAAAACACATTTTCGATTTCTTGCTTGATCTGCGACTTTGGATTCTCGCGTGCTTTCCCTTTAGCTTGAAAGCGTTTGTCAAAAGCAAAATAGCGCAAGTACAAACCAAAAGGCCGCTTACAAAAGGTAATATTGGCGATCAATTGTTCGCGCCGGCGCAAGGAAAAACTCAGCGGATGGTCTGTATGCGCAACGCTTTGTGCAACATCTAAATGTTTGTATTTGGCGCCGTTGGTACCGAGAACGGTCTGCTCAAAAAGGTGGATGAGGTCAGGACTAATTTGCTCGGATTGTTCGAATTTCATAAGCGAAAGTAGCAATTATAGGAGATTACTAAGCCAAGTCAACAATTCGGTTTGTTGGTCGCTCTTTAGTACTTTACTCACTGCTATATTTTGTGCTGTCAGGGCCTCTTCGGTGGAGCTGCCCCATGCAACAACCTTTGCATTTGCTGCGATGGTGTTGTGCTCCAGAAAAGCACGGATATTGCTGGGTGAAGAAAATATATAGATGTCTTTTGCTTTGATTTGCAGTTTTTTGAAGTGAGTGGTGTATACAGGTAAAAAGATTTTTTCGCTTTCTGGAATCAAGGCAGCGTAGGTCCCGATAGATAGCTGACTACTCGGAAAGCAAACGCTGCGGCCGTTTCGCCAGGTGTTGAATTGCTGCGCCTCTTCTTTGGGTTGACCCGATTGCTGGGCAATAAATGCCACTTGTTTTTGGTAGCGTTCAGCGACTTTTTTTGCGGTTTCTAGGCCCGCGCAGGCTATAGTTGCTTGCGTGGAACAATGTTTGAAAAAGAACTCAGCTGCGCGAATGCTGGCCAAAAATAGGATGTCATAGGTGTTTGGGCACTCAAATGAAAGGGCATTGAATTCGATGAGCGATTGCGCTTCGAGGCTGCCATTTTGGTGGAGTGCCAAAAGGCCTTCATGGAGGTCTTTAGGGTCTTTTGAAATGAAAGCGCTGCGCATGGTTAGTGGGCCAAGGTAGCGGTAATCTCTTGGATTGTTGCCCCAATTTTGAACGCATAAAACTTTGCGGGCTCCAGAGAACTAGAAGCGTGCGCAGCGTAGATATGGTCTGAACCATAATAGACACCCAATGGCAATTGGCAGCCACCTTGCAAGGCTTGTAAGACGCCGCGTTCAATAGCAATTTGAGCCGCAACCTCTGGGTGATTGAGTTGCGCCACGATTTCTTGGGTTTGTGTGTCGTTTTGACGAATTTGCAAACCCAGTACGCCTTGAGCCGGAGCTGGTACAAATTCTGTAGGGTCGAGCACAAGCGTATGGAGGTCGTGTAGTGGAAGTTGAAGGCGGCTCACGCCTGCGTTGGCAAGTAAAATAGCGTCGTAGGCGCCACTGCGCAGTTTGTTTATGCGGGTAGGTACATTGCCCCGCAATTCTTCGATTTGAAGATCTGGCCTTAACGCTTTAATGATAGATTTTCTGCGCGCTGATGAGGTGCCGATAACAGCACCTTTTTTAAGACCCCATTTTTGCGCAGGATCTTGCGCAGACGTGCACATGAGTAAAAGTTCAGAGGGGTCTTCACGGTAGGAAACTGCGCCAATACAAAGGCCTTGTGGCTGGGTGGTTTCAAGGTCTTTGTGCGAATGCACTGCGAGGTCGATGTCGTTGTTGAGTAAGGCCGCTTCGATTTCTTTGGTAAAGAAACCTTTTCCCTCTAATTTGTCAAAGCTGAGGTCTTGAATGCGATCCCCTTGCGTAACGATAATCTGGAGGGCCACCTCACAGCCGAGTTGTTCGAGTTGGCTTTTGACAAAGTGGGCTTGCCACAAAGCGAGGTCGCTGCCGCGTGTTCCAATGCGGATGAACGCTTTAGTCTGCATGGTTGAGGATGATTTCTTTGGCCAATATCATGGGCCCACTGATGTATTTTTTTTCGAGGTAGCTCACCACTTTATCGAGTACTTCTTTTGCTTGTGGGTCGAGGGTATCGAGGTCTTCTTTGAAAATTTCGGCATAGGCCGTTAAGCGTAATTCTTTCACTTGAGCAGGTACTTCGCGCATGGCGATTTCTACCTTGCGCTCGCGCAGAAGGTGCTGAAATTCATAGCGTGCATTGGCGATGATTTCTTCCACTTGCTGAAGTTCTTTGGAGCGCTCTTTTACATTTTCGTTGGAAATGCGCTGCAAGTATTCTATTGAAAGGTATTTAACTGCGTAATTATTTAATATGGCTTGATCGAGGTCTTGTGGAATGGCGAGGTCGATGACGATTTTTTCTTGTTGTTCGCCATTGAGTAGGCGCGCATACAACGCGGGGTCGATAATAATGCCGTCTGCGGCCGTACAAGTAATGAGCACATCAAAGCCAAGTTGATAGCTGCTCAATGCTTCTAGCGCATAAGCATTTCCGCGTATTTCGTCGGCAAGCTTTTGCGCGTTTGCTAGTGAGCGATTGAAAACTTGAAAGTTTTTGAAGCCATGTTTTTTGAGAAAACGAGACATGGTGGTGTTGGTGACACCCGCGCCGATAATGAGGATGCGCGCTTCAAGGGGAATATTGAGTTGCTTGAGGTATTGGTAGGCCAATGAAACAACTGAAACAGGTTTGGTGGAGATGCTGGTTTCGGTGTAGACTTGTTTGGCGGTTTCGATGACTTTTTTGATGAGCAAACGCAGGAGGTCTCCAGTGAGTTGGAGGCCATTGCAGTGCTCATAAGCCAAGCGAACCTGCGTAATGATTTCGCGCTCTCCGATGATCATGGAGTCTATAGAAGAGGCCACCGATAGGGCGTGCTGAACGGCTGCGCTTGCGGAGTAAACCTCTGCTTTGCGAACGAAATCTTCTAATTGAATCGGGACTAACTTTGGATACAGTGTTTGCAGCAAGCGGGTAAGAAACGGTGTGTCGAGGTCGAGGTCGTTGACGAAAGTGATTTCTACGCGGTTGCAGGTGGTCAAGAACATGAGTTCTTTGAGGCCCAGCGCTTCTTTGAGTTGCGCTAGTTGCAAGACTTGCGCTTCTTTTTCGATGTGTAACAAACCAATTTTACTGACGTCTAGTTGTCGGTGTGTAAAGGCGATAATATGGAGTTGTTGCAACAAAGCGCTTTTTCTATAGTGCAAAGCTAAGTGATAACTGACGGAGTAATGTCATCTAATTGTCATATGAGCTAATTTAGAATAGGTTCAAATAGCTTAACTTTGGGTAATGCAACAAACCTATCGAGCCATTCTTTTTGATTTAGGCGGCGTGCTCATCGATATCGACTACCACGCCACAGCAAATGCATTTGAAAAATTGGGTGTTTCCGATTTCAACGAGCGCTATACCCAACTGGCTCAAAACGCGTTATTTGACCGCTTTGAATGCGGTGAAATCTCCCCTCAACACTTCGTCAATCTCTTGTTACCCCATACGCAAGCGGGCACCTCTCCCAATCAAGTTGTAGCGGCCTGGAATGCGATGATTGGTGGTTTTCCACCAAGAAAAATTGACCTTTTACTCAAGTTGAAAAACCACCAAATACCCATTTTTTTATTGAGCAACACCAATGCTTTGCACATTGTTGAGGTAGCAAAATCTCTTCAGCAGGTTTCAGATGCGTCCTTGAACACTTATTTTGAGAAGGTCTTTTTATCTCACGAAATTGGCAAAAGAAAACCGCAGCCAGAAACGTTTGTTTGGGTCTGTGCGCAAATGGGTTTTGCGCCTAAAGAGGTTTTGTTTATCGATGACAGCCCGCAGCACATCGAGGGTGCGGTTACGGCGGGTCTACAGACGCACTTTTATCAAAACGAGGAAGCGTTTTACGCGCTCTTTTCCTGACACAACTCCACGAGCAAACCGTTCGTAGATTTAGGGTGTAAAAATGCGATGCGCTTGTTGTCGGCACCATCTTTTGGGCTTTGATGGATCAGCTGAAAACCTGCGCTCTCGAGGCGCAATAATTCGGCATCTATATCGGCAACTTCAAAGGCAACGTGATGAAAACCGGGACCATTTTTTTCTAAAAATTTGGCAATAGGAGAGTCAGGCTTACTTGCTTCTAACAATTCAATTTTAGATTCACCCACCTGAAAAAAGGCTGTCCTGACGCCTTCGGATGCAACTGCTTCTTGTTTGTAACAGGAGGTATTGAGCAATGCTTCGTAGAGTGGAATCGCCGTTTCTAGATTTGCCACAGCTATACCGAGATGTTCTATGCGCTTCATTTAGTTTTCAATTTTGATGAATTTTTCTGACTTGTTATCGTAATTGATAAAGTAAACGCCACTCACAATGTTGTGACAGTCTACCGAAGAACTGAATCCGGTTTTGAGCAGATTTCCATAGGCGTCGTAAATCTCATATTTGGTTTTGACCACTTGATTTTTAGCTTTAAAAGTCAGTGTTGAATGTACTTTTGTGGGGCTAAATGATACGGTTGGAGTTGTGGAGGTAAAACTGGTGCTTTTTGAGGCTCTTGGCTTGCCGGAGCTATCGGTTTGGCTCACCCTAACGGTGTTTTTGCCAGAATGAGGCGTCAATTGAAATTGATAGGTATTTGTTCCTTTGGTGCCTTTACCTTTTACTTGTCCAACTTCTACCCAGCGGCCCCACTTGAATTGTTCGATACTAAAATCGAGAACAGCTTGTTCGTTGTTTGTAGTCCAGCTAAGGTTACCGTCTTTTTGTGCGGAAATTTGCGTACATTCAAACGTGCTTTTGGGCAGTAAAATACTTGGGTTGAGGAAGCGCGGTTGGCAACCAGAGGCGTGTTCGAGTACCACAAAAACTTCATCTCCTTTTTTGAGGTGAAAGAGCTGAAAATCAATTTCAAAATGAGAGGTTTGAATAACCGCAGGTAGGATTTCGCCATTGACCAATACTTTGCTGATGCAAAACCCAAAGCCATCTGCCATTGGCGGATTATTGACAATCAAGTTTTTATCTTGGTAGGTTCCTTCAAGTGAAAGCAATTGCACTTGAGCTAAAAGCCCGTAAAAATTGACAATAAAGAGTAAAAAAAGTATCCGAAAGCGCATATAGAAGCTTTTTATACAAATATAACATGAATCAAGTGCTTTCGATTAATTTTGTGTCATGCTGAACACAAACTATGACTTTATCAAAGCACTGCACCTTATTTTTATGGTGAGTTGGTTTGCGGGGCTATTTTATATGGTACGCCTGTTTATTTATTTTCGTGAAGCAGCCGACAAACCTGCTCTAGA
>CAMDFN010000046.1 GCA_945897565.1 Chryseobacterium gleum | reverse complement strand
AAAATGAAAAGAAAAACGATTTTAAGAATACTATTTTTAGTCATAAATTTATTTCAATACTGTTATAATTTTTGCATGTTAATTAAATCATTGATTTGTTGGCGGTTTAACCATTAGTCAATTTCGGTTCAAGCTTGCCCTTAACGTTTTGCAGATTGGCGATGCTGCCTTGTGTTGCGCCTGCGGTAAGGCAATATTGCTTACACGCTGTTATAGGGCGTTTAAATTGATCGACTTTGCTTGTTTATGGCATATTTCAAATTTCATATACTCATATCAGACTTGACCAATTTAATTGAATTGTTATCATATTCCCTTTATCGTATTGAATAAGTTCAATTTCATCCGGTTTTTGAGAATCTCTATTGTAGTAATGGTCACGATAGAAAAATGTGAGATTATCGATAAAAGAAATATTATCTGAATTAAATAGTTTTCCGTTAGTTGTTAAATCGTTAATTATTGGACGTTTATCTGATCTGTACTCAGGTTCTCGACCTATCTGTGAAGTAACAATTAGGCAGATATTGAATTTCACTGCAATATTTTTCAATTCCTTTATTAAATCTTCTCTATTGTCAATCATTAATTGTAAATAGTCGATTAAAACTAATTCTGGTTTGTTTTGCAAGATTATTTCAGAAAGGCGATCTAAATTAATCCCAGGTGTATCGTCAATCAGAATTGAATCGGATAAATTCTTATGTTTTAGATATTTTATGGAGGTCTCCAAACTTATCAGTTGGGTTTTATGATGCTTAGATATTTGTTTCCCAATTGATAATAAAAAACTACTTTTCCCCATTCCAGGTCGGGCAGCAATTACAATCAATCCGCCTGGTTTCATACCTAAGCTCCAAAAGGAATTCAATTCTTTATTTTCAGTTTTCATCATTTCTGTAGTTGATATATTAAATGCCCTATAACGTTTTGCAAGCAGGCGAACGGCCCACTTTTCACAAGATCGTTTTACCGAAGATAAAACTTAAATTTTATAAACTATTTGTTGTTCCGAAGTAAGATCTGGGCTGGCGCTTGCTTGCTGTTATGTGGGGTTTCTTATTTCAATTTATTCTTCAAATCCATTCGTTCGTGTAGGATTCTCGCGATTTCAATTGATTGATCGTCCATTACCCGATAGAAAATTATATGCTTTGAAGTTCTTTTACCTTTCAATTCTGGGTAAATTTCTTCATAAACTTTTCCTATTTGAGGTTTTTTAGCGATTGAAGAGCACGCATTAAGCAAGAGTTTATAATATTTATCTGCCTGACTTTCAGACCATGCCTCTACAGTGTAATTCCATATATCGGATAGATCCTTTACAGCATTGTTCGTTAACTTAAACTTTGCCATTTATTTCCTGCTTGCTTTCAACATTTTTAAATGTTCGTCAGGGTCAAAATCTTCGGCTAAACCACTATTAATACCTTCGTCAATCGCATGACGCAAAGCAATAATTTTCTGTTCCTCTTCTTCAAGTAGTCTTAATCCAGCACGAACTGCCTCACTTGCATTTTTGTACCTTCCTTCTCTTAAAATACTTTGAATAAATTGATCAAAATAACTACCCAAAGTAATTGATGTGTTTTTACTCATAACAATTAATTTTAGCAAACATACCAAATATTGGTATTAATTCAAAATGTATTTTGGGTGTTTTTCGGGTATGGTTAATCCCACATAACTACCTTATACCCGCTACAAACCTTCCTCTAGCATGCCGATTCGGGAGTATTGGCGAAGGTTTGTTGCGTAAGTCTAAGCTACAATTTAATTCTTATAAATCATCAAAAGGAGAACGGATTCGCTGTAAATTTTTGGTGCATACGTGCGTGTATATTTCGGTTGTTTTACTGCTGCTATGTCCGAGTAATTCTTGAATGTATCTGATATCGGTACCTGATTCTAGCAAATGAGTTGCGTAGCTGTGTCTTAACCAATGTAAACTTATTGGTTTTTTATTCCCTGCCTTTTTAACAGCTCCTTTTAATACTAATTGTAAGCTTCGTTCACTATAGGGTTCTCCTGGAGATTGCCCTTCAAACAACCATGTTCTTGGCTTATAGGCTTTGTAATAATCTCGAAGTAAGTCAATTACTTTTTGACTTATGGGTGCCATACGGTCCTTTTTCCCTTTGGATTGATGAATAAACAATAAATGTCGATCCGAATGGATGTCCGCTAACCTTAAATGAAGTAATTCTCCTCGGCGTAGTCCACACGCATAAATCAAACTTAACATAGCTCGGTGCTTCAAATTTGTCGGGGAAGCTAGAATAGCTTTTACCTCCGATTTACTCAATACATTTGGTAAACGTTTTTCCCGTCGAGGTCGTTGAATGTAATCTACTTCCATACTTCGGTTAAAGCGGTTTCTATAAAACAGTTTGATGGCATTAATGACCTGGTTTTGATAACTAGAAGAAAGATTTTTCTTGAGAATACAAGACTCGTTGAAAAAGGTAATATCTTCATTTGTTAAACTTTCTGGTTTTCTGTCAGGAAAAAATCGAAAAAATAATTCCAGTGCATTAGTATACACTTTGATTGTATTTTCACTGTATCTCTTAAATAGCATGTAACTTTTAAATGCCTTAATGTGTTGATTCGTTTCCATTATTTTACTTTTTATACCCCAACTGTTCACGCTGAGCTTGCTGGGTTTTCGAATGGTCCTTTTGTAATAAATACTTGAGCACTTGGTCGATGTCGTTGAACTTTTGATTGTGAAGTTTTTCAAGATCTGATAGTTTATCGGATAGTTCTTGATAAGTCAATGCCCATTGACGAATCATGACAAAAGCGCGCATGATTGCAATGTTCATTGAAATTGCTTTTTCAGAATTTAAAACACTTGATAGCATAGCCACCCCTTGTTCTGTAAATGCAATAGGTAGATAACGTGAGCCACCCCAACTTGAGGACGCAAATTGCGACCTCAAGTTGAACCACTCTTCTCTCGTAAGTTCAAACATAAAATCTTCAGGGAAACGATGAATGTTTCTCCTAACAGATTCTTTTAATCTTTTGGTTTCTACTTCATAAATCTTTGCTAAATCCATATCTAGCATGACTTTTTTACCCCGAATTTCGAGGATGCTGTTTTTGATGAGTTCGAGTTCCATTATTTATTTTTTATATCCCAACTGCTCGCGCTGAACTTGCTGGGTTTTCGAATGATCCTTTTGCAATAAATACTTGAGCACTTGGTCGATGTCATTGAACTTTTGGTTGTGAAGTTTTTCAAGATCTGATAGTTTATCGGATAGTTCCTGATAAGTCAATGCCCATTGACGAATCATGACAAAAGCGCGCATGATTGCAATGCTCGCATTAACTGCGCGTTGAGAATTCAATACCGCACTGAGCATTGCAACACCTTGTTCGGTAAAAGCAAAAGGTAAGAATTTAGGGTGATTTCCTTTACCGACTTCTAAGGTCACAATTTGTGATCTTAGAATTGACCATTCTTCTTTTGTCAATTGAAACATAAAATCCTCTGGAAACCCAACACAAAAGGCGGCCTGCGGCCGCCTTTTGGATCGTTTGGTTGGTGGGTGCTGTCTAGGGCAATACAACGAGGTCGTTGATTTCGACTTCGGTGACGAAGCGGCGCTGACCGCCGAAGCGGTAGAAGCGCCCTACGAGTTTGCCTTCGATGGCGAGGTGAACGCCTTTGGCGCCGAATTCTTCGACAACTTTGGCCCAGCGGCCCCAGGCAGTAAGCAGGTGCCATTGGCTGCGTTGGCGCATGATGCCGTCGGCGTCGAGGAATTGTTCTTTGGTGGCGAGCGTGAAGCGCATGAGTTGCTTGCCGTCTTCGAGCTGCACATGACGCGCCTCGGCGGTCATGTAGCCGATGAGATTGACGTGGTTCATGTGCAGGTTGGGGTTGGCCGATATACGAGGCAACTCAGGCTGCGTTTTCATTGGCCGGCTGCTCATGGCTCACGTTTTTTTTGGGTTGAACCATAATGAAATCGTAGAGCTCAATGATGGTGGCAAAGCGCTTTTCGCCGGCTTTGTTTTCGTATTGTTGGTTGACCAACTTGCCCTCGACTACTACTTCCATTCCTTTTTCGAGCTTCTCGCCTACCTTTTCAGCAATTTTGCCCCAAGCGTTAATGGTATGCCACTGCGTGAAATCGTGCCATTCGCCGTTTTTGTCTTTGAAGTTTTCGTGGGTAGCGAGCGAAAAACGCGCGAGCAAACGCCCTGAATCGAATTTGACAATTTCTGGCGAACCGCCCAAGCGCCCCATCAGGCTGACTTTGTTTTTAAAAGCATTCATAACTAAAAATTTAATTGGTGAATGCCAAAGTTCAGGTCAGCGGCGGGCACTACTCGGTAGTTAAGTGCTTAATGTCGGGTAATTCTGCTCCATTCAAACTATCTCGTATCAACCCTTTATTCTAGTGTTCTTCAGGAACTTTTCAAATAATAATGCTCCCTTTGCGTTTGTAGCAAAAAAACACGACCATGTCCAAAATCAAAAACAATCTTTATTTCAAAATTGGCGGAATTGTCCTGATCGCCTTGCTTTTACTCATCCCGACTGGAATGATCAAAAGTATCATTTACGAACGCGAACAAACCCAAAGAGAAGCCATCGACGAAGTCAGTGAAAAATGGGGCGGCGAGCAAACCTTGCAAGGGCCCGTGCTCACTATTCCGTATATGCGTTACGTCAAAGAAATTGACAAAGCAACAGGAAAAGAAACCTTAGTGCAGATCACTGAAAGATTGCATGTATTGCCGAGTAAACTCGATATTCAAGCAAGTGTGAAGCCAGACCGCCGCCACCGCGGAGTTTATGAAATTGTTGTGTACAATTCAGTATTGCACGTCAGTGGAGAGTTCACCAAATTGGATTTCAAAGACCTCGAAACAAAAGGCCATATTTTTAAATTCAATGAAGCGACCCTCAATGCGGGAATTGACGATTTGCGCGGCATCGAAAAACAAATCGACCTCAATTGGGAGGGCAACAAACTGCCTTTTAATCCGGGGGTGAGCAATCAAGATATTTTTTATTCTGGGATCAATGCCAAAGTGAATGTTTCGCCAACAGACGACCACTTGTACCGTTTCAGTTTTGACGTCGAGCTCAAAGGCAGCCAGCAGTTATACTTTACGCCTGTCGGGAAAGAAACCGATGTAGTTTTGAATTCTGATTGGCAAACGCCTAAATTCGACGGTGCTTTCTTACCTGACCAACACAAAACCGATAAATCGGGCTTTAAAGCACATTGGAATGTCTTGAACCTCAACCGCAACTATCCGCAAAGCTGGACGGGTTCGGCCTACAAATTGCGCGACTCCTCTTTTGGTGTCGATTTGAAATTGCCCGTAGACAACTACCAGAAATCGCACCGCAGCATTCATTATGCCATCTTATTTATCGGACTCACTTTCCTGGTTTTCTTCTTTATCGAGATTTTCCAATCGTCGGGCATTCACCCTATTCAGTATATCCTCGTTGGAATTGCATTGGTGGTCTTCTACACCCTACTTTTATCGATTTCTGAACACATCCGCTTCAACTATGCGTTCATTCTATCGGCGCTGGCCACCGTTGCGCTCATTAGCATGTATGTGCGCGCCATCTTAGGCTCGCTCAAAATGAGTTTGTTTATTGCCGGCCTTTTGTCGCTGCTTTACATCTTCATTTTTGTAATCATTCAGCTCGAAGATTTAGCGCTATTGATTGGCAGTATTGGGGTGTTTATCATCCTCGGTCTCGTGATGTACTTCTCCAGAAAAATTGATTGGTATAACCTCAATCAGCGCAATCCGGAAGCCTAAAGCGACCAGATTTCGAAACTCTTTAACGCTTGGTGCTGCAGCATGGACAAACC
>CAMDFN010000045.1 GCA_945897565.1 Chryseobacterium gleum | reverse complement strand
ACAAAGCACAAATTAAACAATTGTTTGCAGCACTCATCTTCATCTTTTTGAGCATTATATTCTGGGCATTTTTTGAGCAAAGTGGAGGCTCCTTAAGCCTTGTGGCTCGTGATTTACTGAGCAACGACCTCGGCGTTATCAAAATTGATCCTAATGTAGTCAATAACAGCGCCAACTCTTTGTTTGTTATTCTACTCAGTACGGCCATCGGTAGCCTTTGGATCTGGCTCAAGAAGCGGAATATTGAACCCAATTATTATCAAAAATTTGGCTTTGCCTTTTTATTTCTAGGTTTGGCATTCTATATATTTTATGCCCTGCGTTTTTATCTTAACAGCGAAGGAATGGCTTCATTATGGTTGTTTTCATTAGCCTATTTAGTGATCTCCATTGGAGAGTTATTTCTTTCACCAATTGGGCTTTCACTCATGACCAAACTTTCTCCTAAACACCTTTGGGGCATCATGATGGGCATGTGGTTCTTGGCTTCGGCTTACGGGCAATATTTTGCAGGAATTCTTGGCGCCGGAATGGCCAACCCTGATGAACACGCTAGTTTAGCAGAACGTCTCGATGGTTACACACAAGGCTACCTGCAATTATCGATTTACGCCTTCATTACGGGTGTGATCGTTATATTGGCGTCTCGCTGGCTGAAAGGCTTGATGCAAACAGAACCTGAAGCTTAGCCAATACTAACCAATTCTTTTCTGCACCAAAGCAGCTACCTTCTGATAAAAATGTTGGGGTTGATACGTGCGCCATTCGATTTCTTCGAGCTCGCCGCCCATGACAAAATAGTGGTCGATGCCTACTTGTTCAAACTCGCGGATGACGTGGTCGTGGAAGTTGACCATAGCGATCCAGCCGTCCTCGACGTCGTCGAACCATTCTTCGTAATAGCAGTCGTCGGAATGATGAAAGTTGAGCACGTTTTCACCGATTAAAATAAAGGCATTGATGCCCGAATCGATGAGTACATCTATGACATCTCGTTTGAGTAACATGATGTCGTTTTCGATGGCGTCATTCCATTCCCCAATCAGTTCAATGATGGCATATTGCTCGTCGTAGTCGGCGTAAAGCACCTTTAAAAAGAGCGTTGGCGAGCCAAATTCATCCCACTGCGGATGGATATAAAAGTTGTAAATGGTATTGCTAAATGCGAATTCGCTGTATTCGCGGCCGTAAAACGGGGAGCTTGGATCTTCCTCGGCGATGTAGTAACCACGCCAATTGTAAAAGGGTTCAACGAAATGCATGGCGCAAAATTACAAGGAATCTCTTAACTTTGCCGCGTGGGAAAAGATAAGTTAAAACGCTTTGCAGCGATCAAGACATTCGCAAATGTATTCGAACCCGTCATGGGAGAACCATTTGCAACAAAAGGAAATTGGAGAACCTCTGTTTTCGGCAACAACAACCCAATCATTCTAGAACTCGGTTGCGGCAAAGGTGAATACGCTGTGGGCATGGGCCGCCAATTTCCCGAGCAAAACTTTATCGGTGTAGACCTCAAAGGCAACCGCATCTATATCGGCGCCAAAGAAGCACTTGAAACCAAGCTCAACAACGTAGCGTTTTTGCGCACCCGCATCGATTTTATCCTCGATTACTTTGCAGAAGGCGAAATCGATGAAATCTGGCTTACGTTTTCAGATCCTCAACCCCAAAAAGCCCGCAAAAGGCTGTCGTCGCCTATTTTTACGGCGCGCTACAAAAAGATTTTAAAGCCCGGTGGCATCATTCACATGAAAACCGACTCCGATGTCCTCTTCGATTACACCCTCGAGCAAATTGAAGAACATGGCCATCAAATGCTAGAGTGCTACCCCGACCTCTATGCCAATATGCCTGCCGATTTAGATCCGCAAACCAGAGAGATTTTCCATATCAAAACCTACTACGAAGAATTCTTCAGTAAGCGTGGGCACGTCATCAAGTATTGTAAATTTCGCTTGGCTTAAAAAAGCTAACGAATGAGCGTGTAATTGGCATAATGGGTATCGATCCCAATTGCCTTTAGCAAATCCTTGATTTTGTTTTTGAGCGACTTTTTGTTGCGAGAGATATCTGTCTGAAAAGTCCAGTTGCGCTCAGAGATTCTTGCTGCAATCCACTGCGGGTGTGTGCCTTGAAAGCGGGCGAGCTCATGGATGTGGTCTTCGTAATCAAAGGCAGCAGCCGCTTTGATATTTTTCTCGAGCCAAGTGTCGTCGTGCCAAAGCTTGTGAAAGCTTTCTTGTTTGCGCTGCATGGCTTGTGGGTCCTTGACCCAACCATAGTGATATACGCTGGCATTGGCTGCCGCTACCTTGAGCTTTTGATCAGGTGCTTTTCTAAAACCTTGTGCATCTCTGAATGAAAAAATACCGCGGCCTGGCTTGATGATGCGGATTTCTTTTTTGTACCAGTTGTTAGAGACGCCAATAAAGTCGTAAGAGCCATAAAAATGGAGGTAATCAAACAACAAACCATCTATGTCTTGATCGTGCTGAAAACGGGTCATGGCTTTTAAAATAGCCGGATGATCGGCTTCGTGCATGACTTCATCACCTTGAATGTAAATGGCCCAATCTGCAGTGGGGTCAATAGCGGCAAGCGCTTTGTCGGTCTCGACTGCGAGCGCACGGCCGTTTTGACGCAGGGAGTCGTCCCAGGTGGTTTGGATGATCCTTACCTTGGGGTCGATGTTTTGGATGAGTGCTAAGGTGTTATCGGTGGAGTTACCAACAGCAACTACGACTTCATCGCATAGGGGTAAAATCGATTGAATAGCTGCAACAATAGGGTAATCTAGTAAGACGGCGTTTCTGATAAATGTAAAACCGCTGACCTTCAAATTTATTTGTCTAGAACTTTTGGAATTCTGAAATAATCTGAATCTTTTTTGGGCGCGTTGCGCAGGGCGTCTTCGTGGCTCACGCTTTGCTCAATGTCGTCGTTGCGCAGTCTATTGACCTCGTTGGACATAAAAATGAGCGGCTCAACGCCAGTGGTGTCGAGTTCCGAAAGTTTGTCTACAAAGGTGATCATGCGCTGTAAATCTTGGCGAATGGCCTCTTTTTCTGATCCTTCGAAGGATAATTTAGAGAGGTGTGCGAGATGATCGAGTAAAGCTTCATTGACTTCCATAAAACAAAATTACGATTTTTTGAAGAGATGTGGATGCGCCTCCTTGAGCGGTGCTTCAATTATGTTGAAACACTTTTCGCTTATTTGTTCGGAACTTAACTCAGCAATTTCTTCAACGGAGATAAACGGATGGATAAACACCTCTACACGGCCTGGATGCGCGGGGCCCAAAATGTGTGTTGGATCAGAGAATAGGTGAAAATTTTGGGTAAAAGTGAGGGGCAAAATAGGAACATTTAAGTTTTTGGCCAAACGAAACGCACCGTTCTTGAAAGGATAAAGTTGAGGGATGTTTACTTCAGGGATGGTGGCTTCAGGGAAAATAACGATAGACCAACCGCCTTCCATGGCTTTTTTGGCTTGCCCCAGCGCTTGCCCAGCCTTTGATTTATCTTTTCGGTAAACAGGAATGTTGAGCGCTTTGAAATAAGTGCGCACAATTGGGTATTTAAGGATTTCGGCCTTGCCTAAAAAAGCAAAAGGATGCCGCGGCAAAATGGAGGGCAATAAAAAGATGTCTAGATAAGAAGTATGGTTGGAAACGATGATGAAAGGCGCTTTTGGCAAAGGTGAATTGAGCTTGATGCGCACGGGATAGAGGCAAAAAATACGCAATAACCAACTCCAGAGTATAAAGATCTGAAAGCCGTATTTGCGCCACGTAGACTTGAGTTGCAGCACCCAAAAGAACGGATAAAAAAAGAGCGCAAAAATAAAAAAGACAACAGCAAAGTATAGCTTCCAAACCAGACCAAACGCACCAATGATTTTCTGCATGGTCCAAAGTTAGCAATTACAAGGAGCAACTGCCGCTCAAAAACGTTGCAAAATGACTAATTTTGAACAAAATTAACACAATGTCTCGCATTTTAACCGGAATTCAAAGTACAGGAACACCCCATCTCGGCAATATATTAGGTGCTATTCTCCCGGCCATCAGATTGGCCAAAGACCCGGCCAACGAATCCTTTTTCTTTATTGCCGACATGCATTCCCTGACGCAAATCAAAGATGGCGCCACTTTGCGCAACAATACATACGCCACAGCTGCCACATGGTTGGCTTTTGGTCTCGACCCCGAAAAAACTGTGTTTTACCGCCAATCTGACGTTGCGCAAGTAAGCGAACTCACTTGGTATTTGCTCTGCCAATATCCCTACCAACGCCTCACGCTCGCACATTCTTTCAAAGACAAAGCAGATCGCCTAGACGACGTCAATGGCGGCTTGTTCACCTACCCTATCTTAATGGCTGCCGACATTCTGCTTTACGATGCCGAAATTGTACCGGTTGGAAAAGATCAAAAACAACATATTGAAATGGCGCGCGATGTAGCCAACCGTTTCAATCTTACTTACGGAGACACCTTCGTGTTGCCCGAAGAACAAATCCAGCCAGACACCATGCTCATTCCAGGCACTGACGGCGAAAAGATGAGTAAGTCACGCAACAACTTCATTGATATTTTCCTACCAGAAAAACAATTGCGCAAGCAAATTATGTCTATTGTCTCGGATAGCACACCACTTGAAGAACCCAAAAACACTGCTACTTGCCCTACGTTTGCGCTCTACAAATTATTGGCCTCCCCTGCTCAAATTGAGCAAATGACAGCCAACTATCACGGTGGCAACTACGGTTACGGACACGCCAAACAAGCACTTTTTGAACTCATTCTCGACAAATTCAGTAAGGAAAGAGCCATTTTTGACCACCTAATGGCCAATACGGCTGAAATTGATGCCGCGCTCTCCGTCGGTGCTCAAAAAGCGAGAAGTGTGGCCCAAGAAGTGCTCAATCGTACCCGCAGCAAAGTAGGTTACTAAAAAAGAGCTTAAGGTCTTGGGTTGTCAATTGCTCTGTGGCCAAAAGTAAGCCCAAGCTTGAACCAACGCCCCGGCATTTGCACAAAACCTGCCTCAACGTATTGCGTATTGGTGAGGTTATTCCCTTCTGCAAAAATAAGCAATGCAAGAGCATCAGCGCTTGGAAATCTTGTTGCCGGTGATGTTGCGCTGTAAGTTACATTTGTGACGACCTGCTTCAAAACCACGCAGCGCGCTGTGCTTGGTGGCTCTGCCTTGCACTCTCGCACGCCACATGCGCCATGAGCTTGGCTTCATTTCTCGCCGCATCAGTGTGATCACTTCGGCTTCTTTGATACCAAATTGCAAGAGAATTGCATCAAAAGGCGTGCGGTCTTCCCAAGCCATTTCTATGATGCGGTCGATATCTTGCTCAGAAAGAAGTTTGAAGTCCATACGCTTCAAACAACATTCGATACTTTTTGTTTTTCATGTATGAAAGGTGTTAAAAAACAAGATTTACCATCCAAAAGTTGCCTGACCTGTGAACGCCCCTTCACTTGGCGCAAAAAATGGGAGAAAAACTGGGAAGAAGTCAAGTATTGCTCCGATCGGTGCAGGTCTCAACGCAACAAATAAGAAAGTTCACCTACCGTAGGCAAATGGTCTTGGTAAGTAAATTCCAATGTGTGTTTACCCGTCAAAAGCGTTTCAAAATTGTGTTCAAAGTGGAGTTCTTGGATTTTGCTAAAGAGCCAAAAATCTACTAATGGCTGCTTTGTATCTATCTGCACAACGGCTTTTCTTGAATCGGGATCAAGGAGTTGAATCGTCATTATTGCTTGCACTTCAGGGGCTTTTCTTTTGGGGATATACGTAAACAAGCGTTCGTAGTGCTCATCAATAACAACCTTTACAAAACCAGTATAAGTCTCTGAAATAGCCATTAAAACTTGGGTTTTATTAGCTTGTACCGGATATGTTTTGCGCTCTTTTCTTTGAAAAACACCGTTGGCATCGTAAAACTGAACCTCCACCGTAAGCAACGTGTCGTCTGGAAGCTCACTTTGCAAAACTAGAAATTTGAGGTCCTCATTTTGAACCTCTAATACAGCAATAGCCCTGAAATCTTCTTTCACCGCATAATGCAGCGCCTTCCAATTGTTATGATCGTCTAAGCTAGACCAAGTTGGCGCCGGCCAGCAATCGTTGAGCTGCCAAAAAATGGTGCCCATACAGCGAGGGGCGTCGGCCCGGTGGCCTGCAATGGCCATACTTACTGCTTTGCGCTGCGTGAGCTGCGAATAATAAATAAACGTTTCAAAATCTCTCGCTTTTCCGTAATAGGTTTTGGCGTGTTTTTCGATCATGCCGTTGCCCACATAAGACCTCTGATGGTTTTTCATGACCGAAGAATGCAGGCT
>CAMDFN010000044.1 GCA_945897565.1 Chryseobacterium gleum | reverse complement strand
GTAAACATGATGGTCTTGCTCTTTGTGCTTTGTTGTTGTTCGAGCAAGAAGTTCATGTTGGAGCGCACCATACGGAAGGCCTCGGCAATGTGCGTACGGGCATTTTTGGTGGCAACCACAGCCCGTTGGTCGTCGTCTCCTTTTGGAATTTCGCCAATAGCTGGCAGTTTAAATTTAATGAGGTCATGGATGCCGTGCAATTTGCTATCGAGCAGATATTTCAGGTAAATGATACCAAAAGGAATCAGTAGCCCGAGCGCCACTGCAAATATGTAATACTTGTTGCGGTTAGGTGACACCGGCGCGCCGTTAGAGGTAGGTTCTACGATCAGTTTGGTGTTGCCGATAGATGCCGCTGTAGAAATCTCGTTTTCTTCGCGCTTTTGAAGCAAGAAGATATAAAGTGTTTCTTTGATTTTTTGCTGGCGCTCGATGTCGCGGAACTGACGCTCAAAACCCGGAACAGAAGCCACTTTGCCTTCGTAAAGACGCTGTTGTTCGCTCAGGGAGTTGAGGATGATTTTGAGGCGAGACTTAGTTGCTTTTAAACCGTCTTCCATGGTAGTGCGCAAGCCTTGAAGCTGTTCTTCCATGCGCAGCACTTGTGGGTTGTTGGGCTTGGAATTCTTGAGCAAGCGCTCGCGGTCTAAAATCAGTTTGTTGTATTGGGTTGTAATGGCTACAATTGTGCCGTCTTCAAAACCGAGGTTGGACGGCAAAAGCGTGGTGTTGGTGGTGTGTTTGGCGAGGTAGTCTTGGAGGTATTCAGAAAGCTTGAGCTGCACGGAGGTCTCGATGATTTTGGCCTCGGCGGCATCGCGCTTAGATACAAAGCTACTGCCGTCGGTCATGACGTCGACGAGGTCGTGTTGTTGTTTGAAAGACTCCGCATTTTTCTCGACTTCGCCTAACTCCTTAGCGAGGTAGTCCATGCGGTCGTTGATGAAGTTGGTGGTGTTGCGGGCAACTACGTTTTGGTCGTTGATTTTTTCTTGGCGGTGTTCGTCGACGAGCGCACGTATGATGGCGTTGTTTTTCTCGATGACGGGCCCTTGGATGCTAATGGCAATGAGGTCTGAGGTTTTGTCGGCGCGGTCAATGGTAATGGCGCTATTTAAACCCGCCGCAACCGCGTCAAGGGGGCTCAGGCCAATGAGGTAGGTATTGCCCACGCAAGCGCGCCCAAAGTGGCTTGTTTTGTCAAAAGTGATGGCGCCTATGGAGGTGGCAATTGGCGTATTGAAGTTGTGTTTTCCGAGGTATTCGGTTTCATTCATGTTGAGTTCGTAGCGGTTGGCGCTCAAAACGGTCAGTTGGAACGCAGCCCCAACATTGAAGAGCAAGGAGTCAGCACCCACGGCGTTGAGGTCTATGGGGTTGTTGCCCCACATCTCGGACTTCTTGATGCCTGCGTTTTGGCCCACCATTTTGTAGGTCTTGTTGAGCTCGAGATTAGACACCACCGCGCGCAAAATGGTAGGTGTTTTGAAAAGTGCAATTTCGTTACCGATGGCCAAACGCTCAGGGAAAAGACTGATGCCGGTATTGGCATTGAGACCTTTTAAAACGTCGTTTTCTTTGGCGTCTTGGATGAGGATGGTGGCGCTACTTTGGTAGATATTCGTCGAATAGCGCAACATGGTGTATGAAATGAAAATGGCGATGCCTACGCCAATGACAAACCAAAGCCAGTAGTGTAGGTAGCGGTCAATGAGTTCACGTACATTGATTTTTGGTTCGGGCGGCTCTTGGTTGAGCAAATTTTGTTGGAGGTCTTCGGTCATTATTTCGTGAGTGAAATGATGGTATAGAGAGATAAAAAGATCGAGATGGCGGTGGTGCCAAGTTGGGTAAAGGTTTGGAAGTTGGTGCCTTGGAAGTTGGCTGTAAAGTTAGGCTCTACGTAAATGACGTCGTTTTGGCGAATGTAATAGGCCGGCGAGCTGTAGAGGTCTTTACTGGTGAGGTCTAGGCGGTATTCGCTGCGCTGGCCATTGAGTTCGCGAACCACTAAAACGTTGTTGCGCAAACCCGTAACTTGGAGGTCGCCTGCTTTGCCAATGGCTTCTAAGATAGTGAGGCGTTCTGTGCCTACGGGTACAGACTGCACGCCGGGGCTTCTCACCTGACCTAATATGGTGAACTTGAAATTCATGAGTTGGATATTGACCACTACATCTTGTACATAAACTTGGAGTTGCTTTTGCAAGAATTCCACGGCTTCTAGGCGGGTGAGGCCCGCAAGCTTCACAAAGCCCAACACAGGGAAGTTGATGTTGCCGTTGATGTCAATGACATAAGAAAGGCCCGCGCCGCCCATCATTTGTGGGTTTTGCATCATGCCGCCACCGCCTCCTTGCGTGTTGGATGAATAAAAAAACTGAAAAGGTGCAAGGCTTTCCATGTCTGAGCCACCCAACATGATGTTGAGTTGGTCGTCTGTGCGCAAGCGCACTTGGTAATCGGGCTGAACGGTGGTTTGGTCTTGGCCTTGTTGAAGATAAACAAGCTTTTCTCGGGTTTTGCACGCGGGCAAAGACAAGAGCAGCAAGACAAAAAATAACAAGCGTTGAAAAGGGCTGAACAACATCATAAAAATAAATCGGAGTAAAGTTACGTTTATTTGAACTAGCGCACAACTTAGTTGTTGACGCGAATTCGGTGGCGAAGGTGGCGCAAACAAAAAGAAAAAAGGATGCTCAGGCCCAGGAGCGCTGCAACAAGCCAAATATGCGTCAAATAAACCCCTAGCACCCAAAAAAGCAGCGAGATGGTCATATTCAATAAAAGTATACGAAAGGTGGTTTGTGGGTGATTGAGTTGGAAGTAATCCATCAAAATGTGGTGGATGTGGTTGCGGTCTGGCGAAAAAGGCGAGCGCCCTTCCATGGCCCGCGCAACAAATACGCGAATAGAATCAAAAACAGGTATAAAGAGGGTTGCTATCAAGAAAACGCCGAAATTGGCAGCTTGGATATCCTTGATTGAAGTTGCGTAGTTCGAAGACATGAGGTGCATCACGAATGCAGCAATGATAAAACCGATAAATAAACTTCCGGTATCACCCATAAAAATCTTTTTATTGCTGGACAAATTATAGCGCAAAAAGGCAATGAACATGCCTATCATGGCCATACTGACGCCAAACAGCGCCCATTCTTGTAATTGATAAAAAATAAAACCAAATACCATAAAATAAAAGGCGGCCAAAGACGCAGCCAAGCCGTCAATACCATCAATGAGGTTAAAGGCATTGATAAAGAAGATCACTACCGCATAAGACAAGGTCATAATGATGATCGGACTGATGTTGTACAAACCCAGAAAGCCATGCAGGTCGAGGATTTGAAAGTCTGTGGACAAAAACAACAGCGTTGACGCAAAAATTTGAGCAATAACTTTGTTGAGTGGAGAAATGCCGGTGAGGTCGTCTTTGAGCCCAATAACAAACATTATTGTGGCAGCTGGTATGAGATAAACTGCTCGGCCCATCTGGAAAAACTGCTCGGCAACAGAAATAGCAATGATGAAAACAATATAAAAAGTAACCCCTCCAAAACTAGGAATGTGCGTAGCATGAGAGCTGCGTTCGGAAAGTTTCTCAAAAAGACGTTTGAGCTTGACTACTTGAATCACTACCGGCGTAAGGTAGTAGGTCAAGACAAAGCCCACCCAAAAAAAGAGTGCAAAAACTAATATTTTGTATAAATCTACTTCCACTATCTAGTTAGCCTATGCAAAGTTGCCTAAAGTTGCCCAATGACGCTAACGAAAGGCCATAAAAATTGAGCATATCCTTTTTGACCCTATTCTTTCTCATTGATTTCCAGTTCTTTATTCCAACTGATCATTTTCATGCGTTTGTCTAGCGGATGCTTGCTTTCAGGCAAAAGTGTATCGACATCGCGGCGTGTGAGCAGGGCTAACTTGATACGCAAAGATCTCATAAAACTCTCGCGTCGTTTTTTGAGTGTCTCATGTGAGAGGCCGTGCTCGTCAAAAAAATCATTGAGGGCAGAGAGTTCGAGGTCTTGCTTTTCTCTGATGAGTTGAAGGATCAACCATTCCAATTCTGAAAAATCTTGGCGTTGGAGCACTGGTTTCTTAAGTCTATACCAAGTTGTTTTGGAAATTCTTCTGATGTAAAATACCAAGAAAAAGAAACCGAGGTTGAGCAAAATTGAAATCCATAAATACGTAGCGAGCGAAACTTGCTTGAAAATAGAGATTGGTTTGTAGAGAAAGTATTCTTGAGGCCTACCCACCAAAACGCTGCGAAACGGCCGCACTTTTAAGGTGAGCAGCTCACTACTTATGGAAGGATGCACACCTAATAAAATATTTTTCAATTGCGCATCGGGCAGCATGCGGTAGAATGTAAAATAACGGCTCGATACATAGCTGTAGTATTTATTTTTAGAGATGTCCACTAGCGTGAGTTTGTTGTCTGAATGAAAGATATGGTAGTCTTTATGCTGTACAAAACCCCTGGTGCGGGTGCGCTTGACAAAATCTGCATTGAGCTCACCGAGTAGCTTCCAAGTCTTGCGCTTCATATCAAAGCACCAGATATCATTGCAAATTTTGCGATTAGAAAATCGTTGCTCTACCCCACCCAAAATATACAAGGAGGAGCGGTCTTTGATGTAATACGTTGAAGCGCGTCCGGACGGACACTCTCTGGTGTTGCGAAATACCTGAAACCATTCATTGGAATGGTTGTCGTAAAATGAATGCGTATTCTTCACCTCAAACAAACCATAACCACCAAACATAAAAACTTGGCCGCGGTATGCATACAGCGCCGAATTAAATTGGTTCTTCTGATCATAGCTGTGGTCTATCCGGCGGATGGTATCGTTTTTGAGCGCAAAGACCATTCCGCAACCATCCATCACGAATAGATAACGCTTCTTGGCCACCGCAATCGGATGAAAGCGATTTTTGAATTGCTCAAATGGCATTGTAGTATCTAGGGCAATATGCACCTTGTGTTTTTTCCATTTGCCTTCGGTGAGGGCATACGTGTAGTAATGCGCGGAGTCATCTAAAACCAAATAGCTGTTGTCGTATTTGGAATAGGCCATCTGCGCCTTGCTACTTACTTTGATTGTCTGCTGGGCACTTAGCCCAAACGAGAGAAAAAGAAAGACAAAAAGCAAAAAAAGTGGGTTTTTCATAAGTGGGTTTTAGGTCAAATACTGCTGCAACAAAAACGTCGTAGAGGCGTCGTGTGCAGCGACTTGGTTGTGTTCAATTTCTTCGAGAATACTGGATGCCAATACTTTTCCGAGCTCCACGCCCCATTGGTCATAGCTGTAAATATTCCAAATCACGCCCTGCACAAACAGTTTGTGTTCATATAAGGCAACAAGTGCACCTAAACTTTGAGGCGTAAGCTGATCTATCAAAAGTGTATTGGTCGGTTTATTGCCCTCAAACACCTTGAACGGAATTTCATCGGATTTACCCAGCAACAAAGCCTCGGTTTGGGCAAAGAAATTAGACATCAGTTTGTGGTGATGGTCGGTGTTGCCGTGCAATGACCGCTTGAAGCCGATAAAATCGGTCGGGATCAATTTGGTGCCTTGATGGATCAGCTGAAAAAAGGCGTGCTGAGAATTGGTGCCGGGCTCACCCCAAATGATAGTGCCTGTTTGATACGAAACGGGCTTGCCGTCGCGGCCCACGCTTTTGCCGTTGCTCTCCATGATGCCTTGCTGTAAATACGGCACAAATTTTTGAAGGTATTGGTTGTAAGGAATGATCGCCTCCGATTCGGCGCCATAAAAGTTGTTGTACCAAATGCTGAGCAAAGCCAGCAACACCGGCATGTTTTGCTCGAAAGGCGTTGTTCGAAAATGTGCGTCCATGTCGTGGGCGCCTGCTAAAAGTTGCTCGAAGTGCTCATAACCCACAGCCAAACTGACAGAAAGCCCTACCGCACTCCACAAAGAAAAGCGGCCGCCTACCCAATCCCACATTGGGAAGATGTTTTCTGGCGCAATGCCAAACTCCTGTACTTTTTCAAGGTTGGTAGAAACCGCCACAAAATGAGCTGCGATGTCTTTTTCTGTACCTGCCTTTAAGAACCAAGTGCGAATGGTTTGCGCGTTGGTGAGGGTTTCTTGGGTGGTAAACGTTTTGGAAACAATCACAAAAAGGGTAGTCTCGGGATTGATTTTTTTGAGTAACTCCTGAACGTGGTCGCCGTCTACATTCGATACGAAATGAACCTTCAAATGATTCTGATAATACGCTAAGGCATCTACAAGCATGGCTGGTCCAAGATCTGAACCGCCAATACCAATATTGACGATATCCGTAAAAACTTTACCTGAAAAACCTTTTCTTTCACCAGAAATTACCCCTTGAGAAAAATCCTTTATTTTCAGTTTGACCTTCTGTATTTCTGGCCGAATATCTGCGCCATT
>CAMDFN010000043.1 GCA_945897565.1 Chryseobacterium gleum | reverse complement strand
TTGGGTGTCTATAGCAGCACGGTCCACCTCTTCCCATTTCGAACAGAGAAGTTAAGCCTGCTTGCGCTGATGGTACTGCGGTTTTGATCGTGGGAGAGTAAGTCGATGCCGATTTTAAAAGCCTCACAGCAATGTGGGGCTTTTTTTTTTGTGTAATTTTACAGCTCGTGGTATTATAGGTTCAGTAGTTGTAACTTTTTGAGTCAATACATTGTTATAGAATTGATCCATCCTTTAAGGATAGTTTGTTAGTTATGGAGCAGTACCAATTTTTTATACGTTTTCTTTTCCTTTTCTTTTTTACAGGAAGTCTTCAATTGAATGCTCAGGAAATTGATCCAGACGATTCCTTTACTTTTGATTTATGTCTACCAAACGCGATGGGTAACCAACCTTACCAAAATATTATGCAAGGTTTGGTTCACGCGGGCATGCACTATCAATATGCATTCAAATCAGGTTATTATATCGGTATAGGTGCACATTATAGCTATTTTGCGATCAATGAATTTAGAGTCACTCCAAAAATATATGGCGGTATTCACTCGGCAGCTGCCTTTTTGAAAACTGGGCATGAAAAATTCTGGTCAGAACGTTTCGGTACGGATATGGGGCTTCGTGCAGGATGGGTGCGCAGTTATGTGGTTTCTGATGCTTTGGCTGAGCTTGGTCAAAGCCCTCAAATTCGTGAGGGTATTTACCTGGAACCAAATATCAGTTTTATATTAACAGCAGATGTCAATCAAAGTTTTAGACTTACAATAGGTTATCCACTTTATGCTTATCCATTTTCGCCTCAATTAATTGGTATTGAAGGCAACATGGGTTATGACCCCATTGAATTTGAAAAAAACTCTACTTTTTTGAGTATAGGATTTGGGTTTACTTATTATCTCAACGGCAAGAAAAGCAGTGCTGTAGAGGATTAAGTCTGAAGTACCCCTACTTTATATTCAGGTAGAATGCCTTGATGAGCTGCCATTTCAATGCCCATCGAAATAATTTTTCGTGTTTCTTTAGGGTCAATGATGGCATCTATCCATAGTCGGCTTGCCGCATAATACGGTGAAATTTGAGCGTCATAGCGCGCTTTGATTTCGGCTAATAGTGCTTTTTCGCGCTCGGGATCTATGGTTTCGCCTTTCGTTTTGAGTTTGGCCACTTCTATTTGTAATAGTGTTTTGGCGGCTGCAGCGCCAGACATTACGGCTATTTCTGCTGTTGGCCAAGCTACAATGAAGCGCGGGTCGTAGGCTTTACCGCACATGGCGTAGTTGCCTGCTCCATATGAATTACCAATCACAATTGAGAATTTAGGAACAACACTATTGGCCATGGCATTTACCATTTTGGCGCCATCTTTGATAATGCCACCGTGCTCGCTTTTAGAACCAACCATAAAACCGGTTACATCATGCAAAAAGACCAAAGGAATGTGTTTCTGGTTGCAAAGCATAATGAAACGCGCGGCTTTATCTGCACTATCTGAGTAAATAACGCCGCCAAATTGCATTTCTCCTTTTGCATTCTTCACAACTTTACGGTTATTGGCAATAATTCCAACGCTCCAGCCGTCGATGCGGGCGTAGGTAGTGATGAGTGTTTTGCCAAAGTCTGGTTTGTATTCACTCAAAGACCCTTCGTCTACAATAGTTTTCAGTAAGGACTTGGTTTCATAGGGTTTGGATCGGTCTGCAGGGATGATCCTATAAGCAGTATTTGGATTGTGTTCCGGATCTTTGGCTTCACAGCGATCGAATCCTACTTTTTGTTGCTGCCCTATGCGTGATATTAAATCTCTTATTTTGAGCAAGCAAGCGGCGTCATCGCTTACTTTATAATCACAAACGCCTGAAATTTCTGTTTGAGTTGTGGCGCCGCCAAGGGTTTCGTTGTCGATATCTTCACCTATTGCCGCTTTTACTAAGTAGGAACCAGCTAAGAAGATGGTTCCGGTCTTGTCTACAATTAGAGATTCATCGGACATAATCGGGAGGTAAGCGCCCCCAGCTACACAACTCCCCATAACGGCTGCAATTTGTGTAATGCCCATTGCGGACATTTTTGCATTGTTTCTGAAGATGCGTCCAAAATGTTCTTTGTCGGCAAAGATGTCTTCTTGCATAGGTAGGTAAACACCTGCTGAATCTACTAAATAGATGATAGGCAAGCGGTTGTCCATAGCAATTTCTTGTGCCCTGAGATTTTTTTTGCCTGTAATCGGGAACCATGCGCCTGCCTTTACAGTGGCGTCGTTGGCCACTACAATACATTGCCGGCCACTCACGTAGCCTATGACTACAACAACACCGCCTCCGGGGCAGCCGCCATGCTCAGCATACATGTCATGGCCAGCAAGAGCTCCAATTTCAATGCTTTCTGTACTCGGATCGAGCAGTTGATTGATGCGTTCTCTGGCGGTAAGCTTACCACTCTCATGTTGTTTTTCAATACGGGCCTTTCCTCCGCCGAGATAGATTTTTTCTAATGTTTGTTCGAGCGCACGTATTTTAAGGCGCATTTGGTCTTCGTTGAAATTGAAGTCGAGTTCTTGTTGTGTTGCCATGTGTTGATTGGGACTCAAATATACATAGAAACCTTGTTATGTTTGGGCTTTTTCCTATTTTCATGGATTCAATTCAAAACCACCAAAAGACATGCATCAAGGCCCTCACGAAACTGCACCAGAAAAGACAAAAAAGAACCGTTTAACGCTTTACATTTTAATAGCGATGGTTCTAGGTGGGGTCTTGGGCGCTATTGTGCATTCCAATTTCAATGCAGCTACTGCGCAGCAATTCAGCACCCATATTAAATTGCTTGCCACCATTTTTATTCGCTTGGTTCAAATGATCATTGCACCTTTAGTACTTACAACGCTAGTTGTTGGAATTGCCAAATTGGGAGATATCAAATCTGTTGGCAGAATTGGGGGCAGGGCATTGGCTTGGTTTTTTACAGCCTCTTTAGTGTCCTTGGTTATTGGTCTTTTGTGGGTTAATTTTTTACAACCTGGTATTGGGGTCAATTTATCAAATGTAGATCAAACTACGGTTGCAGAAGTCACTGATAAAACGCAAGATTTTTCTATTCAACATTTTATTGAACACATCATTCCTAAATCTGTATTTGAGGCAATGGCCACAAATGAAATTCTTCAAATTGTTATTTTTTCAATTTTCTTTGGCTTAGCCGCTGCCTCTATTGGTGACAACGTCAAGCCGGTTATCAATGCGCTGGACAAAACTTCTCACATTATTCTAAAAATGGTCAATTTCGTCATGAAATTTGCACCAATTGGAGTTTTTGGTGCCATCGCTGGTGTTTTTGCCGTGAAGGACGTATCTGAGCTCATGTTCACCTACACAAAGTTTTTCAGCTCCTTCCTTGTCGGTATTGCCTCGCTTTGGGTGGTGCTTTTGCTAGTTGGGTACATTTTCTTGCGTGGCCATCTCCTGACTTTACTCAAGCGCATTATGAGTCCGTTGGTCATTGCTTTTGGTACAACGAGCAGTGAAGCGGTATTTCCAAAATTAACCGAAGAGTTGGAGCGTTTTGGGATCAAAGACCGCATTGTCTCATTTATGCTGCCCTTAGGCTACTCCTTCAACTTGGACGGCAGCATGATGTACATGACCTTTGCCAGTATCTTTATTGCACAAGTATATGGAGTTGATTTAGATACGGGCACACAACTCACCATGCTACTTGTCTTGATGCTTACGAGTAAAGGGATTGCAGGAGTGCCAAGAGCTAGTTTAGTTGTTGTTGCTGCCACCTGCGGAATGTTCAATATTCCAATAGAAGGAGTGGCGCTCATTTTGCCAATAGACCATTTTTGTGATATGTTCCGCTCTGCAACTAACGTGTTAGGCAATTCCATCGCAACTGCAGTGGTCGGAAAATGGGAAAGTAAAAATGGCTAACTCAAACCTCGTTTAGCATGGACCTAAGCGTTATTTGATTGATATCATGTAGTCCGTCAAATGTATGGATCTCAAAACCAAGTTCCGTATATTCATTCAGAACTTTAGACTTACTTTCTAAATCAAAGTAGGGGTCTTTATCACCCAAAACAAAATGGAGTGTTTTGTCTTTAGGGAAGTTAGGTTTTTCTAATTCTGGAGGAAATACACTAGCCCATAAGATCAATTGACCCACGAACTCAGGATGTTGCTGATAGAACCGTGCTGCCGTCGCACCACCTTGCGAAAAGCCTAATAAATGAAGTTTAGCTTGCGGATTTTCTAAGCTCACCTTTTCTATTAATTGTTTGAGGTAGCGGTTGTTTTCTATAATGTCTTGTTCTCTCCATTCTTTGGTCATCCAAGATGCACCAACGCGTCCGCTGCTTCCTTTGAGATAAAAACGGTGTGGCCCTTCTGGAATCACAAGCCCAAAGTCTTTTTCTAAATCATGGAACTTGCGGTAAAAATATTGCCCAAGTTGCCCATAGCCATGTAGGGCAATCAGGATCTGTTTTTTGCCTTCTAGGTCATTTTGAAAATAGCGCCTGTTTTGAACACATTGAATTTGAAAGGCTTTCATCAATGTTGAACATGTAATTTCTTTGTGCGCTGTATCGCATTGGTTTTGACTTGAACCAAATAAGTACCATTTGCTAAAGGAGTGCAGTCTATGCTTTCAGTTGACTTATTGGAGTTGACTTGAAGCAAAATTTTCCCTTGTAAATCTGTGATATAGATTGTCTTTTCTTGCGTAAAATTCGTTTCAATGGTAAGCGAATTTGAAGTCGGATTCGGATAAACGTCGAACTGCATATTATTTTCAAGCAAACTAGTAACATCTAAACCAACACAGTTGCAATTGATATCTAACGAGTCATTGATGGTGAGGGCATTGCCGTCGTCGCAGGGGCTGCCAGGAAATATACAATTGTTGTCGTCGATATTTGCTAAAGGATTGTAATTACAGGCATTCGGATCCATACAACCACTGACATATAAGGTGCCCACGCAGTTACACAAAGAGTCTAGGATGTCGTTAAAGGTATCGGGATTGTTGTCGTCGCAAGGTGAGTCAGGGAAGATACAGCTGTTGTCGTTGACATTAGCGAGCGGATTGTAAGTACAAGAAAGTGGGTCTGTACAACCATACACAATTAAATTCCCGATGCAGATACAATCTGGATTAATGGAATCATTGATCGTATTCGGGTTGCTGTCATCGCAAAGTGCACCAGGAAACAAACAAGAACCGTTGTCTACTGTAGCCATAGGATTGAAGTTGCATGCTGCCGGATTCATGCAACCCGGAACAATTAGTGTTCCAACGCAATTACAGTTGGCATCGATGCTGTCGTTCATTGTATTTGGGTTGTTGTCATTACACGGCGTTCCCGGTAAAATACACGTGCCGTTGTCTACCGTTGCTGATGGGTTGTAATTACAAGCAAGTGGGTTCATACAGCCCGGTATGATAGTTACCGCTTGCCCAACGCAGTTGCAGTTGGCGTCTGTGCTGTCGTTGATGGTCATTGGGTTGCCGTCGTTGCATGCCGTATTTGGATACAAACAACTGCCGTTACTGATTGTAGCCAAGCAATTGTAATTACACGAGAGCGGATCTGTACAACCGAGTACGGGTGTGGCGGGCCCATATGCATAGCGTGCAACGGCGTGTTGCGTGTTGGTTTGGGCGCTGAAACCTGCAAGTACAATTTTATTGCCAGGGTAGAGGGCCATGCCGTAGGCGTCGTCCCAGGCGGTTGCAAAAGAAGTGATGGTGTGTCCGTTGGTTCCAAATGCCGTTTCTAAAACACCATTGGCGTTGTATTTTGAAACTATGAAATCGCGGGCTGCGCCAATACCGGCTGTTCCGGTGGTGCCACAAGCGAGCAAAGAACCGTCTGGGTGAATGAGCAATTCATAATAGGTATCTGCCTGAATGACATCGACAATTGAGCTGCCTGCAGTTCCAAATGTTGTTACCAAACCTCCGTCTGTCGTATTTCTAGCTTGTAATAAGAAATCCCAGGGGCCCACATTGTTTTGTCCGGCCATGATCAATTTAGAACCATCGTACTCGATGTCAAAAAAGCGGGCATTGAAGTTCATCGGAATCAGGACACCATTGCTGCCGAAAGTGGTGTAAGGAATTCCGCTTGCCGAAACTTTGGCCAAAAGCGGATAGTAATTGTTGCTAATGTAGGCATCTCCACAAATAAAGATATCTTGGTTGTTACCTATTACAGCGCTTTGGGCGAAACAAGATGCTCCTGTTCCATCTTGAAAAACGGTGGTGCCGGCTGTTCCAAAGGAAACATCTAGCTGCCCATTCATGTCACATTGTGTCAATGCCAAACGGTTCGTTGAAAAACCCGGTACTTTTGAAGCGCCAACCAAAATAATTTTGTTGTTTTGGATAAGGATCTTGCGCGCGTAATCTTCACTAGAGCCAATGTCATTGTGGAAAAAACCATTGACACCAAAGGTCTGGTCAAGGGTTCCATCGCTATTGAGCCTGAACATAGAAAAACGTGGGTTTGCTGCAGTAATTGACGTTGCGCCCGCCACCAAAAATTGTCCATTTGGCAAAAGTTCCATGTCGTAGGCAAAACTTGAACCACCTGGAGCATTGTAAAGATAGTATCCATTGGTGCCAAAAGTGTTGTCAATGGTGCCATTGCAATTGAGGCGAACCACCACCATGCCTAAACTAGATGTAAGGCCGGAGGTTCCGCAATAGACCATTTTACCATTGGGTAAAACAACAACATCTTGAGCGTTGTCCATAAAGTTACTTGCCACGGGGCCATAGCTAGCAAAACCAGTTGTGGCAAAACTAAGATCCAGGGAGCCTGGCGCTTGAGCAAAAGTGAATGTTGCAAGTAAAAAAGCAAATGTGGTAAGTAAGATCTTCATGTGAATTCAATTTGACATCCTAAAATTACGACTATATTTGAAGGTGCGAAAATTTATTCTATTTGGTTTTATCGCCCTTTTGAGCTACCAATTCGTTGGTTTTTTCACCTTTGTGGAGCTCGAACACTATTTTATTCGCAAGCAAATCAAAAAAGCGATTAAGCTTTCAGTTCCTGAAAATCAGCTCATTCAATTTCATTTCACCACCAAAGAAAGTCATAAACTTTATTGGGTCAAACCTCATGAATTCAAACTTAACGGCCGTTTTTATGATGTCGTGCACAAGCATAAATCCAAAGGGGTTTGGTTTTTTCAATGCATAGATGACCGCCAAGAAACCGTCTTGTTTGAAAAGTTAGATTTTGCCACCGCAAACAACCTTGTCAATTCATCTGAACGGCACCCCGTCCATGGCTGGCTCAAACTCATGAACGAGCC
>CAMDFN010000042.1 GCA_945897565.1 Chryseobacterium gleum | reverse complement strand
CCCATCCAGGAACAAGCAATTCCCTATCTATTAGGAGAAAATTGCGATTTTGTCGGTCTGGCGCAGACCGGTACAGGTAAAACGGCCGCATTCGGTTTGCCGTTGATTAATAACATTGATAACAAAGCACGCCTGCCACAAGGGGTCATTATTTGCCCTACACGCGAGCTCTGCCTACAGATCACCAAAGACCTTAATGTTTTTGCGAAGTATCTAGACGGCAATATCACAGCAGTGTACGGCGGGACCGATATCCGTACCCAAATTACCAGCGTTAAAAAAGGAACGTCTATTATTGTGGCAACACCAGGACGTTTGGTCGACCTCATCAACCGCAAGGTGATTCAATTAGGCGAAATCAAATACGTCATTCTAGACGAAGCCGACGAAATGCTCAACATGGGTTTCAAAGAGGACATCGACATGATCCTCGAACAAACCCCTACCGACAAAAACGTATGGTTGTTTTCGGCTACAATGCCAAACGAAGTAGCGCGTATTGCACGTACCTACATGACAGACCCATTCGAGGTTTCTATTGGTCACAAAAACCAAAGTAACGAAAACATCGAGCACATCTACTATACGGTTAAAGAACGCGACCGCTATGATGCTGTGAAGCGCTTGATAGATTTCAATCCTACTATTTACGGCCTTATTTTCTGCCGTACTAAAAACGAAACCGCTACGGTTGCCATGAAATTGGCCCGCGACGGTTACAACGCAGAGCCGCTGCACGGCGACCTCACCCAAGCCATGCGCGACCGCGTTATGGAGCGTTTCCGTTCCAAAGAACTACAGATCCTAGTTGCAACTGACGTTGCGGCCCGCGGTTTGGACATCAACAACATCACGCACGTCATCAACTACAATTTGCCAGACGACATCGAAAACTACACACACCGTAGTGGCCGTACAGCGCGTGCTGGTAAAACAGGACAGTCTTTGGTATTGGTCAGCCCCCGTGAAAACGGCAAGATCAAAGCCATTGAGCGCCAAATGCGCACGACCTTTACACTAGGTCAGATTCCTGATCCTAAAGAGATTTGCGAGATCCAATTGAAAAAACTCATCGACAGCACAATTGCTACGGAAGTCAAAGAAGGCGATATCGCACCATTCATGGAGCAAATCCTCGAATCTTTCAAAGACCTTAGCAAAGAAGAAGTGATCAAACGTTTTGTTTCAGTAGAGTTCAATCGCTTCATCAATTATTACGAACGCGCTGGAAACCTCAACGCAGCAGCAGGCAAAGATGACCGCGAACGTCCAGAAAGAAATACGGATCGCCAAAGTCGTGCACGCGAAGAAGGCAAAACACGCTTCTTTGTGAATTTAGGTCGCAGAGATGGGCTCAATCCTGGTGCTATGGTGCGCATTATTTGCGATGCCACTGGCCTGAACTCCAAAGCACTCGGCCGCATCGAAATCATGACCTCTTTCTCTTTCATTGAGGCCGATGACGAACACACACAAAAAATCTTGAAGAACGTAGATGGCTACGAATTCGAAGGTCATAAAGTCTCGATCGAAGTAACTACACCTGGTCAGGGTGGCGGTGGTGAAGACCGCGGCGACCGCGGCGAACGCCGTTTCTCTAAAGGGCCAAGTGCCGGCAGAGGTCAGGGCTCATATGGAGGTGCTAAAAAACCTAGCTATGACAGAAAACCTGGCTTTGAGAAAAAAGGCGGTTTCGACAACAAACGCTCAGGCGGTTTTGACCGCGACCGCAGTTACGGTGCTAAAAAAAATAAATATTAATTCTCCTTACCCATACATTACTTATTTATGGAAATCAGAAATATTGCTATTATTGCCCACGTTGACCACGGTAAAACTACCTTAGTCGATAAAATGATCGAAGCGGGCCAAGTTGTCAACGAGCGCGACCGCATGACCGGCGAACTCATGATGGACAACAATGACCTTGAGCGCGAACGCGGGATCACCATTGTTTCTAAAAACGTTTCGGTATCTTACAAAGGCACCAAAATCAACATCATCGACACCCCGGGTCACGCCGACTTCGGGGGTGAAGTAGAGCGCGTGCTCAACATGGCCGATGGCGTGTGTTTGTTGGTCGATGCTTTTGAAGGCCCAATGCCCCAAACGCGTTTTGTACTCGGTAAAGCCCTTTCAATGGGCCTCAAACCTTTGCTTGTCATCAACAAAGTAGACAAAGAAAACTGTACGCCAGAAGAGGTCCACGAAAAAGTATTCGACCTCATGTTTGAGCTCGATGCTACAGAAGAGCAGCTCAACTTCCCAACCATTTATGGTTCGGCTAAAAACGGCTGGATGTCTACAGATTGGAAACAACCTACCGAAGGCATCTCGCCTTTGCTCGATCAAATTTTGGATTATTTCCCGCCACTCCAAATCGAGGAGGGGAATACGCAAATGCTCATCACTTCTCTAGATTTCTCCTCTTATGTTGGTCGTATCGCAATTGGTCGTCTTACAAGAGGTGTGATCAAAGAAAACCAGCCTATCATTCTCACGAAGTCTGATGGCCGTCAAGAAAAACACCGCATCAAAGAAGTTTTTGTTTTTGAAGGAATCGAGCGCACGAAAGTGACCGAAGTACAACCTGGCGATCTTTGTGCCGTTACCGGTATAGAAGGTTTTGAAATCGGCGACTCTATTTGTGATGCCGAAAACCCAGAAGCTTTGCCAACTATCAAAATGGACGAACCTACCATGAGTATGTTGTTCTCCATTAACGATTCTCCTTTCTTTGGTAAAGAAGGTAAGTTTGTGACTTCCCGTCATATCTCAGACCGCCTCAACAAAGAACTCGAAAAAAACTTAGCACTCCGCGTGAACGATACAGACAAAGCCGACAAATGGATGGTTTTTGGCCGTGGCGTTTTGCACCTTTCAGTCTTGATTGAAACAATGCGCAGAGAAGGTTATGAGCTTCAAGTAGGCCAACCTCAGGTGATCATCAAAGAAATCGATGGTGTCAAGTGTGAGCCTGTAGAAGAACTCACTATTGACCTTCCAGAAGTACACAGCGGAACAGCCGTTGAGGCCGTCACACGCCGCAAAGGTGAAATGACAAACATGGTGCCGAAAGGTGAACGCATGATTGTTACCTTCCAAATTCCTTCTCGTGGAATCATCGGTCTGCGCAATTACTTGCTCACGCAAACTGCAGGTGAAGCCATCATGAACCACCGCTTCTTAGCATACCAACCTTACAAAGGTGAGATTCCAGGTCGTCAGAACGGCTCTTTAATTTCATTAGAGCAAGGTACATCTATTCCATTCTCACTCAATAACCTACAAGAGCGCGGTAAATTCTTTATTGCCCCTAACGAAGACATCTACGAAGGCCAGGTTATCGGTGAAAACTCTCGCGCTGGTGATTTATGCGTGAATGTCACCAAAACGAAGAAGCTCACCAACATGCGCGCTTCAGGCTCAGACGACAAAGTACGTTTGGCTCCACCTAAAGTTTTCAGTTTGGAAGAGTGTTTGGAATACATCCAATCCGATGAATACGTAGAAGTGACCCCTAAAGGTTTGCGCATCCGTAAAATCTTTTTGAAAGAAACAGATCGCAAACGTTCGGGTAAATAATAATAATTTTGCCAATTTTACGTTCACCTAACGATGAAAAAGGCTTTTATCATGTTGTTTTTAGTGCTTGCGACCCAGTTGCAAGCACAAAAACGCACTTTCTTTTCGCAATCAGAGCTTGGTTTTCACGTAGGTCAAACCTATTATCTCGGCGACCTCAACCCCTATCAACAGTTCAAAAGTGCTTCTTTGGCTGGCGGCCTCATTTACCGCTACAACTTCAATAACCGTCTGGCATTGCGCTGCACATACCTTTATGGTCAAATTTCAGCGGCAGATTCTTCTTCACCTTATCCTTTGTTGGTCAACCGAAACCTTAGTTTCAAGTCTACACTTCACGAATTCGCAACGGGCCTAGAGTTTCATTACATGCCTTTTCAATTTGGAAGTAGCCGCTATCAGGCCACAGCTTATTTATTGGCACAAATAGGCGTTTTTCACATGAATCCACAAACCTATTACAACGGCGCCTGGCAAGACCTCCAACCGCTTGCAACAGAAGGGCAAGGCACCAGTGCAAATGCGCAAAAGCCCTACAACCTTTACCAACTTTGTGTGCCACTCGGCATGGGCTTAAAAGTAAGTTTGGGCAAGATGGCTACTTTCAATATCGACCTCTCTATCCGCAAAACATTTACAGATTACCTAGACGACGTCGCTTCAGATTTTTATACAGATCCGCAAACGCTAGAAGATGAAATTTCCGACTTGTCTGCAGCACTTTCCAACCAAAGCCTAGACGGCAATCGTTTTGGCAAACGCGGCACCAGCAGTACCAAAGATTGGTATGTTTACGCGGGTGCTACTTTCACTTTTCGCCTCGCAAAAGGTGGCGGCTGTTTCTATTAAAACCATCCAACCATGTTTCAAAAAATCGCACTTTTTTCTGGTCTATTGTTCTTGGCTTCTTGCCAATCTGAAGTTTGTGAATGTGCAGACCAATGGCTCGAAATGACCAACGCACTCAAAGAAGCTGAGTCCAAAGGTCAGCCCATAGATAAATTGCTCAAAAAATACGAGGAGCCCCTCAATAAATGTGAAAACTTGGATGCCAATAAAACGGCAGCAGAGAAAGAACAAATGTTAGAAGAGTTGCGCGCTTGCGATTCCTACAAAAAAATTGGATCAGGCAAAAAAAATGGAAATGAGTAGTGCACTAGCTTGCGTTACTTTTGGCCTGATTCACCACAAAATTCTCCTTAAAAACTTCCTGATAGCTTTCCCAATGTTGGTAGCCTGATATGGTTTCGTTGTGCCATAAAAAGCTAAATGCACCGCCATATCTCTGCACTTCTTGATACAGCGCGGCGATGCGTTCTTTGGCTTCGTTTGGCGAAAGTTTAAGGTACTCGAGAAGGGTTCCATCCATGTAGGTGAAGGGATGAATATTCAAGTTGGTTGCTTCATTTTTTTGAAGATCAAACCACTTGAAACAACGTGCCGTTCCGGCTCTAAAACCTGTTTGCTCGGCGTAGCCCATCGTGTAGTCATGCGCAATGCCTACTTCGATCAAGTGGTGATAGGTGTCGGGCAAGTGCAGTAATAAAAAGTGCTGTCGGTTGCTTTTGGGGCGATACCCAATAATTTGCTCTAGCCTTTGTATTTCGATTTCGAGTTGCTGTGAATTGAAGGGCGTGAGCGAGCTGCCGTGTATACCTATTTCTGCCACCGCTCCAATTTGTTTGATTTTTTCTTGTTGTGGGACGTTGAGGTGAGGGAGGTTTTTATCTAGCTTCGTGTAATTACCAAGCAGCCAAAATACTTTGGTGTATTCAAAATGTTGTGCAAGTTCTGCAATTTGATCAAAGGTGTCGTACGGATCTTTGCTGCGGCCTTGCCTGACCATTTGGCGGTCATTGCGGCGTTTTGTCCTTCCATAAATGAGGTCTTTGGTATTGGCAAAAAAGGTACGTATCGTATTCTTATGGGCGTAGGCAAAGGTGTTGTCGATGTCAAAAGTAGGCTGAAAATAAAACCGTGGTTTTTGGGCGTTGAGGCTTATTTGCCACTCCTTTTCGAGCATAGCAATCAAAGCATTGCTCCAAACATCGCATATTGGAGTTTGTAACCAATTGTTTTTGTGTAATATAGATGCTGCAGCTTTGTAACGACCGCGCCCATCAGTGTGCATGCTTTTGTATTCCTCCATCCGACTCAATACATAAAATATAGAGGCAAGCACATCGGGTGTTTCATTGAATGCCAAACAAGTAATGTCTTGATATACTCCTTTTTTTGGGGCCTCTCTTTGTAGTTCATCTTCAAAAAGAATAGTTGCCGGAAAAATATGAAAACAATCTTCGAATTCACGCTTGGAGTAATTGAGTTTTGGGCCTTTTGCCGCAATGAATGCAATGCCGTCGTTGGTGAGTTGGTACGCTACTTTGCGGTCTTTGAATACAAAGGAGAGCGTGTAGAGCAGGCGCTCAGTGATATATTCTACGTAAATGAGCACTATAAATCAGAACAGAGTTTTTCACAAATAAAATTGGCCGCATGACCATCGCCAAAAATGGCTGGATCGGTATGAATATCCAAAGCTAAGAGCTGCGTTGCTGCACTCAGGATTTTTTCGGTATGGGCGCCCGTAAGGATTGCCGCGCCCGCTTCAACTACCTCTACCCATTCGGTTTGTTCGCGCAGAATGACACAAGGTTTGGCAAAGAAATAGGCTTCTTTTTGTACGCCTCCGCTGTCGGTAACAATTAAGCGCGCGTTTTTTTCGAGTGCAATCATGTCTAAAAAGCCTGCAGGGTCTATGAGTTGGATACGCGCTTCGGCACTTATTTTATCTTGGAACTCTTGGCTAAGTAGCGTGCTGATTTTGCTCCTGGTGCGGGGGTGCAAAGGTAAAACAACGCGCATGTTGGTTGCTTCAACGAGTTGTATCAAAGCGGTGAAAATAGCTTGCAAAGCCGCTTGGTTGTCCGTATTGTTATCGCGGTGAATGGTACAGAGCGTAAATGCGGTGTTGTTCAGTTTGAGCTCTTCAATAATGCGCGATTTTTGAGCGCTTAGCTGAGCAAAATAAAGGCTGTTGTCGTACATGACGTCGCCGCAGTGGTATACATTTGGGGCGTCAATAGTCGCTTTGGTTTTGTGGCTGAGCTCGAATCCTTCCTTGGAAAGATTGGCGATGCCCGCTTGGGTAGGTACAAAAAGCAGTGTGCTCATGTGGTCTGCCGCAATGCGATTGATTTCTTCAGGCATCGCTTTATGAAAGCTCCGCAACCCAGCTTCTATGTGCACTACCGGAATATGTATTTTGGCGGCAGCGAGCGCTGCGGCAATAGTAGAATTGGTATCGCCGTAAATGACAACAGCAGCAGGTTTTTCTTGCTCTAAAATAGTTTCTATACCGCTCAGCATGGCGGCAGTCATGTGGCCATGTGAGCCGCTGCCCACAGCTAAATTGTAATGAGGCTTGGGTATGCCAAGTTCATCAAAGAAAACCGCAGACATATTTTGATCGTAATGCTGCCCAGTGTGCACTAGAATTTCTTCTAGTTGGTCGGAAAATTGAGTGCGAATAGCGCGGCTGAGCGCGGCCGCTTTGATGATTTGAGGCCGGGCCCCAATAACGGTGAGGATTTTCTTTTTGGTCATTTTTACAAGATGCCTTCATCGGCGAAGCTAAAATAGCCATTATCTGTGAAAATGACGTGGTCGAGGAGCTTCATGTCGATCAGCTTTGCAAATTCCTTGATGTCTTTAGTGAGTGCCTGATCTTGTGTACTGGGTTTGCATTGCCCACTTGGGTGGTTGTGACACAAGATCAGGCCTGTGGCGGCACAGCGCAACGCTTGCTGAAAAATGCGCTTGGCGTCAGCTATGGTGCTGTGCCGCCCACCAATGCTCAATTGTGTAAGCTCAATGATTTCATTAGAAAAATTCAAATACAGCACAAAAAATTGTTCGTGATCGAGGTCTGCTAATTGGACCTGCAATAAATCATAAACATCTTTAGAAGTTTTGATACTGCAGCGCTTGCGTACGGTTGCACTTTGATAGCGCCGGCTGATTTCAAAAACACCCATGATACGCCGCGCCATTTGCTGCTCTATCCCATAGATTTCAAGTAAGTCCCATTCACTGCTCTTGGCAAGTGTGCGCCAATCTTTTTGATGCCAGCGCCAAGTGCGCTCGATGAGGGTGTCTTGTTGAGGCGGATATGCTTGGTTGGCGCATACCAAAGAAAGTAATTCGGCATCGCTGAGTTGTTGAAGATCAAATGTATTTTTCATGTCTATCCATAACGCAGAAAGAAGCGCTAGCGCATTTTAGTGAATAACTTTTCTGCATGGCAAGATTTTATAACTTTGTGCCATGGCAAAAAAGCAACAAAAAATCCAGAATGTAGTCTACAGTACGAATCCAGATTTCACCTACGATTTCGAGCAAGAAGATGATATTCAGACACTTGAGCCACAGCATCAACGCTTGTACGTGAGCATCGATCGCAAGCAACGCGCAGGTAAGGAGGTCACGCTCATTGAAGGTTTTGTAGGCAGCGAAGACGACCTCAAAGAGCTGGGGAAAATACTGAAAAGCAAGTGTGGCGTCGGTGGAAGCGTCAAGGACAACGCAATTTTGATCCAAGGCAACTTCAAGCAAAAAATCTATGATTTACTGCGCAAAGAGGGCTACTCACAGACCAAAC
>CAMDFN010000041.1 GCA_945897565.1 Chryseobacterium gleum | reverse complement strand
CTAATTTTTAACAGAAAATGATGAAATTTATCAATACTTGGTACCCGGTAATTATTGCTTTTATTTGTATGCTTTACTCAATTGGGTTAGGTATATCGGGTAACACTGAAGGAGCGCAGTATTCAGCTCATTGGCCCGGAACAATTTTGTTGTTCGCCATTGCTATTAGACAACGCAGAAAAGATTCAAAAAAATGACCACATCAATGTACATCATAGGTGCTATTATCTTTGCGGTATATATGTGCCTTACGGTTTGGAATATTTATAATTCTAACGACCAGGATAAAAATAATTCATAAAATTATTTCACCTTCTGCTGAAAAAGAACAATTAACTGTTCTACTGTTTGTTTGGCATCTCCGTAGAGCATGTCTACATTTGGTTTATAGAAAAGAGGATTGTCTTCACCTGAATAACCCGCGCTCATTGATCTTTTCATCACAACTACTTGGCGGGCCCGCCAAGCCTCAATGACTGGCATGCCGTAAATAGAACTTGTTGGATCATCTAGGGCACTCGGGTTTACTACATCGTTTGCTCCAACAACCAATACTACATCGGTCTCTGAAATATCTTGGTTGATTTCATCCATATCGCAGACGATATCATAAGGCACATTCGCCTCGGCAAGTAAAACATTCATATGGCCGGGCAGGCGTCCGGCTACAGGGTGAATTGCAAAACGGACTTTCTTTCCTTGGTTTAAAAGCAATTGAGTGAGTTGGTAAATTGGGTACTGCGCTTTTGCGACCGCCATGCCATAACCCGGTACAATTACAATTGAGTTGGATAGTCTAAGGTTGCTCGCTACATTTTCGTGGTCAACGGAAGTGACCTCACCGTCTATGGCAGCTCTTTGACCTGATTGTTGACTCGATGAGCTACGTGCAAAAATGACTGAGAAAAAAGAACGATTCATCGCCTCGCACATGTGAATGGAGAGGATGGCGCCTGAGCTTCCGACGAGCGCTCCAGTTACGATGAGCAGGTCGTTGCCCAACATAAAACCAGCGGCTGAAGCAGCCCATCCTGAATAGGAGTTGAGCATAGAGACCACCACCGGCATATCGCCTCCACCAATCGCCATGACCAAAGAAACCCCCAAAAAACAAGACAAGATAAACATGATGCCCAACAACAGAACGCCATCTATTGCAACTTGAGCGCAAAAGCAAACACCGATTGCGGTAATCAAAATAAAGACGGCAAGATTCAGGTATTGAAGACCTTGGAAACTCCATGGTTTAGAAGCTATTTTGCCCTCGAGTTTACCCCAGGCAATGATTGAACCTGTGAAAGTTACTGCGCCAATAAACACCCCGATATACACCTCAACTAAATGAATGATGTGGGCAGCGTTAGAGCTGAATGTGGTATGGTCTAGATAGGAACCTATACCTACAAGAACTGCTGCAAGACCGACAAAACTATGCAGTATAGCCACGAGCTGTGGCATGGAAGTCATCTCAACCTTTCGTGCGGCAATGAAGCCGATTACAGAGGCTATACCGATTGCCAATAAAATGTAAATATGTCCCTCGACTTCGGCCCCAAGAATGGTAGCCACTACAGCAATGACCATTCCTGCGATACCATACACAACGCCCCTCTTGGCCGTTATTTGCGATGAGAGGCCACTTAAACTGAGAATAAAAAGAATACTTGCGAACAAGTAAGCGACTGTTTGTAATTCCTTGGCTATATGCATATTACTTTTTAAACATTTTTAACATTCGGTGCGAGACTACAAAACCACCAACAATATTGATTGTAGCCACTAAAACAGCGGTAAAGGATAGAAAAGTCAACAGATTGTCTATTTCGTTTTTGGTTTGTAGCAAGCCTCCAATGACAATGATTCCACTGATGGCATTCGTTACGGCCATTAGTGGCGTGTGTAAAGAATGAGAAACATTGTGGATCACTTGCCAACCAACAAATACGGCCAATACAAACACCGTGAAGTGTTGAATGAACTCTTTTGGAGCGGTTTGTCCGACAATGATCAAAAGCAAAGCAACTGCAACAAGCGACACAAGTGTCGACTTCAGTTTTTTACTTGCCTTGAGTTGCTCTTTATGCGCTTGAATTTCTTGCTTATTTGCTTGGGTATCCTCTTTTTTTGTGGCTGTATTTTGTGCTACAGGTAGTGGAGTTGGAGGCCAGTTGATTTTGCCGAGATGTGTAACCATGGCCTGCGAAACAACCGGGTCGCTCATGTCAATTTGAAAGTGATCGGCTTTGCCTAAATCGTCTAACAAATTACACAAATTTGTGCCATAAAGTTGTGAAGCTTGTTTTGGTAGTTGATTGATTTTTCCAATGATGATGACGCCGTTTTCGGTGGTGTACACCTCGCCTTTGTGCGTAAGCTGACAATTGCCTCCACTTTCAGCAGCCAAATCGACAATAACAGAACCTGGTTTCATGGCAGCAACATGGTAATCTAGCCAAAGTAAAGGCGCATTTTTTCCAGGAATTTGAGCTGTTGTAATGACAATATCGACCTCTTTTGCTTGTTCCAAAAAGAGTTGCATTTCGGCCTCAATGAAAGCTTCGCTCATTTCCTTGGAGTATCCTGTAGCCGTTGCGCCGTCTTCATTGATATCAACGGTTAAAAACTGAGCGCCCATTGAGTTGATTTGCTCGGCAACCTCTTTTCTGGTATCAAAAGCCCTTACAACTGCGCCTAAAGAATTGGCTGCGCCTATTGCAGCCAAACCTGCAACACCTGCGCCAATAACCAAAACTTTTGCCGGTTCTACTTTACCTGCAGCGGTAATTTGTCCGTTCAAAAAACGGCCAAAATGAAAAGCAGACTCAATGACTGCACGATAACCTGAAATATTAGCCATGGAGGATAGCACATCCATTTTTTGTGCACGCGTAATCCGGGGAATAATATCCACAGCAAACGCACTGATATTTTGGTTTTTTAAACTCTCGAGCAGCGCACTGTTTTGAGCAGGTCTTAAGTAACAAATGAGCACAGCACCAGGTTTCATCTTAGTGACCTCCTCTAAAGTGGGCTCTTGCACCTTTAGGATGATATCTGCTTGCTGTAAAAGCTCCTCTGGTGTAGTTGTAATTAGCGCGCCAGCAGAAATATATGCTTCATTAGTAAAGCCGGACTTTTGGCCTGCGTTGTTTTCGATGTAGACCTCGAAACCTTGTTTTAGCAGTCGTTGAACTGTTTGGGGTGTGGCCGCAATGCGTTTTTCTTCCTGAAAAATTTCAGCTGGAATTCCAATTTTCATCGTGTGCAAAAGTTTCTTTGGTACAATATCTCACTGTTAGACAATGAATAAGGTATAAATGTTCTCAAGTAATGAAAATGATGGTCATGAATGGTTGTTTGGCAAAGGTGCTGTAACCTCCATACCGTAATTCCACCTACTCATTCTTCCCCAACTCATCGAACTTCTGCTTCATGGTGGGGTTGTTGTGCGTGAGTTTTTTGATCGTGATTTCTTCGGCTTTGTCGTTGGCCAAGCGCAGGTTGTTCTCGGAGCCAATGAGGTTTTCTTTCACTTTCATGAGTGCGGCAATGGACTTATCGATTTCCTTGATAGCAGCACCGTATTTTTCAGAGGCCAAATGGTAGTTTTTGGCAAAGCCGTCCTTGAATTTGTTGAGGCGGTCCTCGAAATTCGTGACGTCAATACTCTGGGCTTTCACCATGGCGAGCTCGGTGCGGTAGTGCAGCGAATTGAGTGCGGCGTTGCGCAATAGGGTAATGATTGGGATGAACGCTTGAGGCCGCACTACATACATTTTGGGGTAGCGATACGACACATCTACGATGCCAGCGTTGTAGAATTCGTTGTCGGGCTCTAGCATCGTGACGAGCACTGCATATTCGCAGCCTTTTTTGAGGCGGTCGTCGTGGAGTTTTTTGAAGAATTCTTCGTTCTTTTTCTTGGCGCCGCCGTCTTCTTGGGCGTTTTTCATTTCGAACATGATCGAGATGAATTCGGTGCCGTCGTCGTCGGACTCGCGGTAGATGTAGTCGCCTTTGGTGCCGCCAGAAGAATCGTTGTCTTTTTCGAAATAGACATTTTTGTTGAAGGCAGTGGGGCGAAGCTTATTGAATTCCATTTCGCAGTGCTGCTCTAAACTTTCGCCGAGCATTTTGGTGGAAAGCTTGGCTTTGAAATCGCGTAGGCGTTCGATGGCTTCGTCTTTGAGGCGGAGTTCGCCGTCTTTGCGCTCGAGCTCTGAGCGAAGCTTTTCATCGAGCGCCGCTTTCATGCTTTGCAGCTCCATGTCTTTGAGTTTCTTTTCGGTGTCGAGCTCAGCAGCCAGTTTGCTTTTGTCTTGCTCCATGGCCGTAACGGCTTCTTTTACCGCTAACGTTTTTTGGAGCTCAAAAGTGCTAATTTGCGCCTTGAGTGTCGCCAACTCAGCAGCGGTTTTGTTTTGCAATTGTGCAGCCTCTATTTCTTTGGTGCGCAAGGCCGCTTGTAGTTTTGCATTGGCCTCGGAGTCGGCTAGCTTGAGTGCTTCCTCACGCTGACGACCCAGCTCTTTCTCGCGTTTTTCAAGCTCAATCTCAAACTCGTGGTTCTTGACTTGCTTTAAAATATCGGCATAGCCGGCGTCGTCGAGGTTAAAAGTTTTGGTGCAATGCGGGCATTTGATTTCGTTCATGTTTATCGATATTGAAACCCTAAGTTACGATTTTATTTCCCCTCCACCAGCGTTGCATTAAAGCTGGTTAGCACGCTACTGGTATTGACCGCCGGGTCATATACCAACTGGTGCAAGTCTTTGCCTTCAACGAATTCGAAATGATGCGTCAGGACGTTCTGGCAATACAAGAAATAGAGGTCATAGCCTTCGCGGCCTCGCACGGCGTGAACGATATACACAAAGCGGTCGTCTGAAGGGTTGACGTAATAGCCAGCGAAGTAAAGGTTCTTGTCTTTATTGAAGAGGAGGTCTTGGGTTGGGAAGCGGTGGGCTTTGAACACAGAAGTAACGGTTTTTTTGACCTCCGCTTCTTTGTCGAGGTGGATGAAATAGTTGCCAGCACCAATTTGTAGGAAGTCGTCTTCCATGAGCTGAAATTGATACTGGGCTTGAAGAGTTGTTGCTGCACTGAGTAGCAATGCAAAAAGAAGGAGTTGGGTTTTCATAGTTGATAGTTTGAGAGGTTTTTATTGCGCTTATTTATCTTTTTTAGCGCTGCGATCTTGGTTGGGGCTTACATTGAGCACAGCAGGGTCGTGGACCACAGAAATGCGGCTGTCGATTTCTTCTACATCATAGAAGTAGCGGTAGCGGTTCTCCATGTAGTAGCAAAAGATGTGGTAGCCACCAACATCGTTTTTACGGCCTTTGAAGCTATGCACCACATAAACGTATTCGTTGTTGAGTGGATCGACAAAAGCGGTGGAGAGCAGAAGGCTTTTGCCTTTTCGAAAATCTACTTGATAGGACAAGCGGTTGTCTTGTAGCGTTTCTTGAATGATGCGCTTCGCGTCGGTTTCGCGGGGCACAAACATATAAAAGTTGCCGATGCCGAATTCCGAATATTTATTCATAACGGCCCATTGGGCATGAGCGGAGCGTGAAGACAACAAAAAGGCGATCAGAAAAAAAATCATGACCACCACCGCGCCGTGGGGGTTTTCTTGTGCTTTATTAGCTGCACGATAGCGTGCGGAGATAGACAAACGTTTCATGTTCCGTGAGTTTATAGGGTGAGTAAGAAAGTTTGGAGAAGCTTCTATACCCTACAATGGAAGGAGGCGTTTTTGGTTACTCTTTACCTTAATATTTTTATTGCACCACTGTTTCGATAAGGCTCAGTGAGTCCGATAAATGCAAGGCGTCTTGTACCTTTTTGACGTGGGCTTTATTTTGTTTTTCAAGCACCGCCACAGGCGTAAATGGAACTGTAGTAATGGGGAAATCTTTGTTCAATTCACCGCTGTAATAGAATTCAAAGCAAAGGCCACCAAAAGTGTATTCTTTGTCGCCTACCTTGAAAGAGGAACCGCCAACTTTCGGGTTTTTACTCGGCTTGCTCTTCTCGAAACCGAGGTTGAAGAGGGTGCCGACAATTTCTGGTCGATAGGATAAATCAAAGCCTTCGCGCTGCCAATGCGCTTGGTATTGCCGGATCAAGAAAGCGGTGTAGAGGTAAGAATAGAAGTGGTCGCCACCTTTGATCAAGCGCTGGATGGTTTTGTGCTGATGCGCTTTGATGCTATCCACCACCAAACCAGGTGCGGCGTCAGTTGTGTTGAGGCATTTGTAGAAATAATCGCCAGGGTAAAATTTGCTGTTTTGATCGACGAGTTGGCGCTCGATGCGCAGGGCGGTGTGCTCGAGGATGCTCGTGACGCCATAACCACGGTTGCGCGGTAAAATCACGCTATTGAACGGATACACGTATTGCTTGAAGCGCTCGCGATTGGCATTGAACATGCGCACTTGTTCGCCTACCAAGCACATCACAATCATTCTAGATTCTACACCTGCAATACGCGCCGCGGAGTCAATCGCTGCTTTGTCTTTGCGCACCGCACTGCAAAATGTTTTCCAGACCGCATAATTTGAAAACTCATACAAAGAGGTGCGGTCTTTTTTGGCTTTGAGCGCTTTCAATTCTCTGTTAAATGCCTTGTTTTCTTTAAGCAAAAGTACGGTGGCGTTGAACATGCGCTGGGCAATGAAGAGGTCTTTGGATTGATGATAGGCAGCGCTAATTTTGAGTGCATCGACCGGCTTGTATTGCGCAAGCAAACCAATTTGCTGCAACAGCAGATTTTCTTCGTTATCGACGTTCTGTTTCTTGGATTTGAGGTCTTTGCCGTATTGGCTTGCCATTTTGGAGAAATAGCGGTTATTGATGTCGATATTTCCTTTGGTATTGGTCCACTTGAATTGAACTGCCAGCGCGACAAAAATCAAACCCACTGCAAATATGGCCAACAAGTGCAGGATAATATTATAGATGATTTTGAATAGCTTACGCTTTTTTTTAGCTGGTTGGGTCGGCTCCATTCTCTGCGTTTGATTTCAGAGGCGAAAATTACGACATTTCAGTTGATTTTTATATTTAGCCAAGGTCTAATGGTGGTTTTGTATCATCAATGGTATAACAAAACATTCAGATCACTGACACTTATTTTTATTCATGTACTTTAGTTCGGGAAAACCAAATTACACTATCGTTGAATGGAATTGCGATTTTTAAAAATGTTTTATCGGACACTAGTGATTGCGCTATATAAATTCTAATTTTGTTTAAGCATCTGAATATCAGATCAAATACAAATTTATGACTAGGGATAACAAAGCGCATAGACGCAAGGTCCTTTAAATAATGAAACAACTATAATTTGACATAATGAAAACAAGTATATTCATTACCGCATTAGCAATCTCCTCAAGCTTTTTTGCTCAAACAGCTGGCAGTGGCATGACCGATATTGACGGCAACCTTTACACTACTGTCATAATTGGCTCACAGGAATGGGTAAGTGAAAATTTAAATGTTTCCAAGTATAACGATGGAACGATCATACCACAAGTGACTGACCCTGCTGCATGGGCCAATTTAACGACAGGTGCATGGTGTTACTACAACAATGATCCAGCAAACGGCTTAATCTATGGTAAGTTATACAATTACTATGCAGTTGCTGGAATACATGACACCATTGCGGCTACTCCAAACAAAGTGTTGGCCCCAATAGGCTTTCACGTGCCCACAGATACGAACTGGACCACTCTATCCGATTATTTAGGTGGATTTAATGTCGCCGGTGGAGAGCTCAAAGAGATTGGCACGGCACATTGGATGAGCCCAAATACAGGTGCTACCAATAGCAGCGGTTTTACGGGTCTTTCAGATGGTTTTAGTTGGTATTATGGCTCTTTTGGCGGAATGGGTCTGTACGCAAACTGGTGGAGTTCAACTGAGTTCACACAAATCTCGACCAATCAGGTAGTCGTTTGGATTCGACACCTCGATCATGACAACGCTGCCTTGACAAAAAACGATGCATTAAAAGGGTTTGGTTTCTCCGTTCGCTTGATAAATGACACCTTGTTCAGTGATTCTCCTTCAAACATTGAAACAACAGAGGCTAAGTCAATTCATATTTATCCTAATCCTGCGACCGATAATATGATCATTGATTTAGGTAATTTAACAACTTCGGGTAATTGGAATTACACGATTACAAATACGATAGGTCAAGAAATAAAAAAGGGTGAAATCACCACACAACAAACCGTTATCAACATAAACGAGATAACAGGTGAAGGACTTTATTTGGTCAAAATATATGATGTTTCAGGTACTTATTTGATCATCAAAAAAGTGCAACTAAAATAGCATTAAAACTATTTCGAGTTATCTTATAAGTAATTATTTTTCCACTCGGACACAGTCCTGTCATATTTTAAGAAATAATCGATCTATTTCGATTGAAAAGTATAGTTCAATAACATCATTCAAATCATATTCCTTGAGTCAAATTACGACAAGCTCCTTTTTTAGGCTAGCTTCATTTTCAAACAAATGGTGGGCGTTTAGTCAAATGCAACTTGGTAAAAACCACTTGAAAAATGTAGAAGGACTCACTTTTTTCAAAATTTTGGGCTCCGGAGCTAAAAACGGTTTTAGTGCCATTCCAAATTTCGGGACCTACGTCCTCTTTTGTGTCTGGGAAACGGAGCGGCATGCCGCTGCATTTTTTGAACGCGATCCTTTTTTTAATGCGTATCAAGACCGCAGCAGCGAACAGTTTACTGCATATTTACATTCCGCTGAAGCACATGGCTCATGGGACGGCATACAACCTTTTGAGAAGAATGCACAACTGGACCCAAATCAGCCAATTGTTGTACTCACACGAGCCCGCATCCGTTTTCGAAAACTATTGTCCTTTTGGAGTAGGGTAGGTTCCGTTAGCCAAAGTTTAGATGGCTATGATGGACTGGTATTGTCTATTGGTATTGGCGAATGGCCTTTGATTCAGCAAGCCACAATAAGTATTTGGAAAACACAGAAGGAAATGATGGAATATGCGTATCAAAATCCAAAACACAGAGAAGTAGTTAAGCTGACCAGACAACTCAACTGGTATAAGGAAGAGATGTTCGCGAGATTTGTGCCCTACAAGTATACGGGTAGCTGGGATGGCAAAAATGCGGGTAAATTTTTATAGATTCAAAATCCCAACAAAAGCAAAAACCCTAAGACATTTGATACATCTTAGGGTTTTCTATTTCCTACAGCCATATAGGACTT
>CAMDFN010000040.1 GCA_945897565.1 Chryseobacterium gleum | reverse complement strand
CTTGTTACAGATGAACAGAATACCTATGCTACCGTGGCAGGTTTGTTTATATCACACAAAAACGAAATTCCAGAAGTAGGCGATACACTTATTGTTGGTCAATTGCAACTAGAGGTCATTGATAAAGACGGCCCTCGGATTGATAAGTTATTGGTCAGCCGTAAGGCAAAATAAGTAGTGGTCTCGCCAGGAATCGAACCTGGATCAAACGTTTAGGAAACGCTTATTCTATCCGTTGAACTACGAGACCAATTGTTGTATTTCTTGCCAAACTTTTTGGGCGGCGTGGTCCCAATCGAAGGCCAAAACGCGTTGCTTTCCTGCTTCAACTAATTGGGCTTGCAAAGCTACATCATTTTTCAATTCCTTCATTGCTTTAGCGATTGCTTCCACATCAAAGGGGTCTGCATACAGCGCAGCATCAGCGGCGATCTCTGGTAAACAACTTTTATTGCCTGCAATAATTGGTGTTTGTGTGGCCATTGCTTCGGCTAGTGGCATCCCAAACCCTTCAAAGTAAGGTACATAAACAAATGCGGTGGCTGCTGCCATGATGGCCGCTAGTGTTTTGGTTTCGATATGTCCTTTGAAATGGATGCGCTTGGCAACAACAGATTCGATTTCAAAGGATTGGTCGTTCCACATGGCGGCTCCTACAATAACGAGTTGGTATGTGTCTTCTGTTTGCGCATACAATTGAAACGCCTGAAGCAAACGATGGATGTTTTTTCTTGGATGCAGGGACCCTACAAATAAAAAGTAAGGTGCTTGGAAACCTAATTGCTGCTGGACAGTTTCTTTTTCTTGAATAGAAAAGGGTTTGTAAATAGAACTGACGCCATTGTAGATGACGCTAATTTTTTCTGAGGGTATTTGATAACTTGAGATAATATCTTGTTTGGTTGTATTTGAAACGGTCACAATTTTATCTGCAGCTTTCGCGAAACGAGGAAAGTATTTTTTGTAGTACCAGGCTACCCATTTTGGGAGGTCAAGGGGATAGTGTTCAAAATTGAGGTCGTGTATACTCGTGAGTACTGGTATTTGAAGGCCAAGAGGGAACATGCCGTCAGGAGACCAAAATACATCAAGGTTGTCTTTGCGGATCGCTCTTTTGAGTGACCATTGAAACCAAATAATGTATAAGAATGGATGTCTTGTAGGCGGAAATACAGTTCTGCAAATGACGTTTGGCCCAAAACTAAATTGCGGATCCACTGGTCGATCAAAGTAGAGTACAAAGGTGTGGTTGGGCTGATTTTCGGTAATTCTTTTGACCAATTCAAGCGTGTAATTGCCAAAGCCTTCTAGTTTTTGACCAAGTAAAGATCTGGTATTGATGCCAATGCGCATGCTAAAATTCGAGGATATAATTGGTTTGCCGTTCTTGGCCAATAGTTGTGGATGGGCCATGCCCGCAATAAACGACCGTTTGCTCAGGAAATTTGAACATGACCTCAAAAATGCTTTGTTTCAGGGTTTGAAGGTCACCACCTGGCAAATCTACCCGACCAAAACTGCCTTTGAACAGCACATCTCCGTTGATCACAAACCCGCTTTCGTGGTAGAAAACGACATGGCCCGGAGCGTGCCCAGGGGTGTGGTAAACTTTGAACGATAGTTGGCCAAACTTTAATTCTTGTTGGTCTGAGAGTAGGTGAGCTGGCACCTCTGTTTCTTTATAATTTTCAAAACCATAAACATGAGCGTAGCTCTTGACAGCGGTCCAGGTGGAGTGGTCAGATGCATGCAGATATGTTGGTACTGCAAATGCTTGTTGGCAATAAGCAGCACCTAAAATATGATCGATGTGGGCATGTGTAAAGAGAATCGCTTTCACTGCCAGGCTATTTTCATTGATATAAGCAAAGAGTTGTGCTTCTTCTGCTCTGGTGTAGCATCCGGGGTCAAAAATAACGGCATCTTGGCCTTTTGAAACCACAAAGGTGTTTTCTTGAAAACCATTAAAGGAGAATGCTTGTATCTGAACTGACATATTTCAAAGTTACTGCAAATCTGCTTTAGCGCAGCAAATTGACATGGCCTGTCAGTACTTCTTTTCTGTTTAGGAAGTCGGTATAGATGATTTTCCAAGTATAGGTGCCGTCTTGGCAAGGCCGGAAGTTGTAGCTGCCATCCCAGTAGTCTTTGAGGTCGGTGAATTGGTAGATGAGTTCTCCCCAACGGTCATAAATACTGACCTCTACCTCAAGGAAATTACCCCCAACTACCCTGAAATACTGATTGAACATATCGCCGTCTGGCGTAAAGGTATTGGGTACATAAAAGAACGGATCAAAGAAAATATGGACCTGGCTTTGTGCAGTGCAGCCATTTTGATCTGTAAAATAGACTGAATAGATGGCATTTTGATTGGGCGTTACTACCGTTGATTGGCAGGTAGGGCAAGAGACTTCATCTGGTGGTGACCACAAAAAGGCGCCAGGCCCTGACGGATCTGCGGTGAGTTGTATGACGTCTCCTTGTACGGCAAAGATATCGGATCCGGCACTCACAAAGGCGGGCGCAAAGAGATTGACTTGGACATAGGCGGTGTCTTGGCAACCTTGCGCATCTGTTCCAATGACCATGTAAGTGGTGTTGAAAGGAGGCAAGACACTCACTTGTGCGCCGTTGGCACTTGATCCGTTGGCGCTTGGGCTCCATTCGTAATATAGTGCGCCGCTAGCCCAAAGGTTGGCTGGTCGGCCGGGGCAAACGGTGGTATCGTTGCCGGCAATAATTTGGGCTGTGAGTATGGAAACCCATACGGAGTCGGTTCCTGTGCCGCAGCTATTTGTGACGTCTACGTAGTAGTATTGGCCTTGAAGTGGACTAATTTGAACCGTTTGGTTATTGGCGCCTACAAGATCATTACTTGGATACCAGAAGTAGCTGGTGCCACCTGCAGCGGTGAGGGGCATGCTGGTTCCGTAACATAGTTCGACGCTGTCTATGAGTTGTGGAAGCGGCGGGTTATTAAAGACGGCAATACTGATGGAGTCTTGGGCAATACAGCCATTGCCTGATGTTACGGTTGCGGTATAAGTGATGTTATTTTGGGGAGTGGCAATGACATTTGGACCGGTGGTTGTGTTCAAGAAGTTGCCGGGGGACCAATTGATGGTGCCGCTGGCCGTTGCGCTGATGTTGATACTTTCGCCAATACAAACGGTAGTGTCGTTGGGTAAAGAAATGCTGGGGATACTGACGTCTAAGGTGACTTGTATGGTATCTGATCCACAGGAATCCGAAACAATGACGGAAAAAGTAGTGTTTGCGAAGATGGTTGCGGTGGGAGTGGGGCTGCTTGGGTCATTGAGTACGTTTGCGGGAGACCAAACATAGGAACTGCCACCAAAAGCTTCTAATTGATAGGAATCGCCGGCACAAATACTTGTGGTTGGTTGAATGGCTCCGGCTGTGAAAGACCCGATATTTACAGTAACTGTTACTGAATCTGGTGTAAAACAACCCGTAGAATCATAGGCTACCAACAAGACGTCGTAAACTCCTGGCGTCAGATAGGCGTGAATGGGTTCATATGCGTTGGAGGTATTGCCGTCGCCGAAATCCCAGAAAAAGGAATTGGCATTCTGAGAGTTGTTATCGAAGAAGACGCTTTGTGGAATACAGATGAGTGGCGCGGGCTGTGCCGCAATGGCCTCAATAGTGCTCAATTCAAATTTGAAACAAGCCAAATTACAATTGGTACTCTGATTGGTAGGTGACCAAGACCCTGGTGTACTCGTGAAACCAAAATCATTACCTCCACAAGCACCACAAACGGCATGGTAAATTCGGCCTTGGTTGTCAAAGCGGGAGGTGCCGCCATCTACGTGATTGGAGCTACTATTGATGCCGCCCATAAAGGTGGCGTATTTGAGTGCACTTGCGTCTTGGTCTAGTACGGCGATGTAGAAATTGGAGCCGTTGGTATTGAGTTGGTAAGCATCCAGAGTAACTGGAAAGTTATTTGTTGTAGAGAAAGAGGCTTGTCCGTAAAGTTGATTGAGCTGGCCACCCCAACCAGCCAAATAGATATCATAACAGTCAGAAATGAGGAAGGCGGTTGGTGAGAGCTCGACGTGTCCGGTGGCTGCACCAATCATGGTGGTCCAGTTGGTGACCGATAAATCTTGGGCATATTTGCGCAAAAACTGCCCTGAGTTGGCATTGCCGTAGCACCCTGCCGTAATGGCCCAAGAAGACTCTGATTGACCATACACATAAACGGCGTTGACTACGTCTGTACGAATAAAATAGGTTTGATCGTATTCAGATTGCCCCATATAGGTGCCTGATTGTAATGCGCCACTCGCTGCATTGATGCGCAAGGCATATCCATCGGCACTGCCCCCGTTAAAGGTGAGGTCATGGCCTCCAGTGATGGCGAGCGAGCTTGAGGTGGTGCCCCCTGCTACATAAACACTTCCGTTGGTCCCGACGGTAATGGAATTACCCGATTCAGCACCGCTTCCGCCAAAATAGGTGCTCCACATCAGTTGAGAAAGCCCCGAATTCATCTTGAAAATAACAGCATCTTGGGCGCCATTGAGTAAGCTCTGAAAAGCATTGGTAGTAGGGAAATTAGTGGAGGTGGTGGTACTAGAAACGTACACATTTTGGTTGGCATCTAGGACGATTTCTCCTCTAAATTGGTCTCCGTAATTGTAAAATAAACTTGCTGCGTTGAGGCCGTCTGTGCTGGTGCCTCCAACGAAAGTAGAGGCCAGAAGTGCAGTGCCGTTGGGGTTAAAGCGGGCAATGTAGATGTCTGAGCCGTTGAACTCGAGTGAGTTTTGAAGTTGATAAGGCCCTCCGTTGAAGCTGTTGTCGTAGGATTGCCCTGCCATTGGAAAATTGGTAGAGGAGGTGACGCCGTAGACATAAAGCTCGCCATTTGGAGCACACACAATACTGTGTGGCGTTTCGTTACCCGAACCCCCAAGGTAGGTAGAGTATAAAAGGGCTGTTCCATTTGCATTGAATTTGGTGATGCCAACATCCATTGGAAAGGAACCAGTTCCTGAATTATAGCTAGCGTCAAATGCGCCAGCCGAACTAGGATAGCCTGAACCAAATACGATTCCTCCGCCGAATAAATTTCCATTGATATCAGGGGTGGCGGTAAAGCCCCAGTTGTCTACAGGTGAGCCAGTAAATGTAGAGAAGGTTAAACTTGGGTCAATAAATAGCGCCAGGTTTGGATCATAGGAAGCATCTACCTGAAAAGAGACGATATTATTGCTGAGCACAAATTCAATGGGCACCTCTTTTTTGTGTGTTTCACTGATGATATTCCAGGCTTTTGGGGCGCTGTAGGTAATTTCACCAAAGCGATGTGAGAGGTGCAGTAATCCTTGCGCATCGATAAAAACGGTATCAGCACCTTCAATTTGAAAATCGAATTGATGGATGTCTGTATGCGGGAGAAGCTCAAGGTGAAAGGCAAATTGTTGTTTGTCGATAAGGTATTTTAAATCTCCGCCGGTAAAAAAATTACTTGCGCTCAATTGACGAACGCCATGTACTTTTGATTTCCATTTACTTTGGTCGTTGCCAATAAAGTAATTATGGTAATGAGCACTGGAATCTTGTGCTACAAATGTGGAAGCTTGCGGATGTAAGAACTGGTGTTTGATGGCATGATAAGCAGTGCCTTCATGATGGTCGTGTGCTTCTTTGGAATCATGTTGGTGAAAAGTTGCATCGGAAAGAAAAAATGTAAGACCTTGTTCTTCGATATAGAGCCTACCCGAAGATAGCGGAAGATTATATAAAATGCGCGCATCCCATTGGCCCTGATTGGGGTACATCCACAGCTCTTGGGCAAAGGCCGTTTGAAAAAAACTGAGCAGAAATATAATTCTTAATAGATACATGTGTTGAGTAAATTTAACACAATCAGGTGCATTGTCAAAATATTAAACTTGCTAAAAGTGAGAAGGTTGCCAAAGTCTGCATAAAAAATTGCGTTTTGGCTAAAAATGCTGTTTATTTGTGTTCCAAATTGCGGTCACATGAAACTCTTTACTACACTTCTTATTTTCTTTTTGATCATTTCCTCAAATTTAGGCTTGGCTCAAGACTATTCTCGCTTAAAGGTTTTTGCCAATGAGCTAGAGCTCAATAAGTTGGCAAACCTCGGTGTAACCATCGATCACGGAATTCACAAAGAGGGTGTCTTTTTTATCTCTGATTTTTCAAAAGAAGAGCGCCAAATCATGGATACTTATGATTTCAATTACGAGGTGTTGATCGAAGACGTACAAGCTTATTATATCCAAGAACTAGCCAAACCAGCATCAAAAGACGAGGGGGACTTCAAAAACTTGAGTTGTTCAGGTTCGGGTGCAGGTGGGTCTGGCTTTAATCCGGCAACGCCTACTCATTTTAATTTGGGCACCATGGGGGGCTACTTGAAATACGAAGAAATGTTGGCGGAGCTAGATGAGATGGTAGCTACTTACCCCAATTTAATTAGCGCAAAAGCGCCGATTTCAACATTTTTGACTGCACAAAATAGACCACTTTACCATGTGCGTATTTCTGATAACCCCAACATTGATGAAAGTGGCGAGCCTAAAGTATTGTATACGGCCATTCACCACGCGCGTGAACCCATGAGTTTGATGGAAACCATTTTCTTTATGTGGTATGTACTTGAAAATTATGGCACCAATTCGGAGATCACCTATTTGGTCAATCACATGCAGCTTTATTTTGTGCCTTGTATCAACCCTGACGGCTATGTGTATAACCAAACCACAAACCCAAATGGTGGCGGTATGTGGCGCAAAAACCGTCGCCTGAATTCAGGCGGTTCTTACGGAGTTGACCTCAACAGAAACTATAGCTATGGTTGGGGAACCACAGGTACTTCTTTTACACAAACAAACGATACCTATTGTGGTACGGCTGCCTTTTCTGAGCCAGAGACACAAGCGATGCGTTGGTTGGTACAAAACAACAAATTTGTAACAGCTTTCAATGCGCACACCTATGCAGAAGATATTCTCTTTCCAATTGGTACAACAACGGCAGAATTCGCTGATCACCATGACTATTTTCAAGAATATACCAATCTGATGGTAGAATTCAATGGTTATGGCGCCATTAAAAGTTCCGCTTTGTATCCGGCTTCTGGCGATTCAGACGATTACATGTATAAAGTAGATATCGGCGTTGGCGTCAAAGACACTATGTTTGTGCACACTCCAGAGGTGGGCACTGCCTTTTGGCAACCCTCTTCACAAATCAATTCCACTTGTCAAGAAATGGTTTATCCAAACCTCATTCTCGCTCATGTTGCTGGGATATTTATTGTTACAACAGATCAAGATCCAAGTAATATAGCAACGTTGAGTGGCAATTTTAATCACCAAGCAAGAAGATTAGGTAGAGAAAATGGTCCGGTTACGGTGAGTATTGTTCCATTACAAAATATTGTTTCAGTTGGAAGCCCAGTTGTTCATGATTTAGCGTTACAACAAAATGGACTTGGCGCTATAAGCTATACCTTGAATCCTGCTATTCAATTTGGCAATCAAATCAAATATATTCTTCAGACAGACAACGGTTATTGGATCAAGAAAGACACCATCGTTAAAACATATGGTGCCTACACGCTTCAAGTTACTGAAAACGGCACAGCCGCAACCAACTGGACGGGCAATTGGAGTACCACCACATCTACGTTTGTTTCCGCACCGCGTTCATTTACAGATACACCTACTGGCAATTACGTCAATAATGCCAACACTACGTATACTTATGCCCCCACTATAGACCTGAGCAATGCCGTTGCAGCCAAACTTAATTTCTGGGCTAAATGGGACATCGAAGCAGATTACGACTACGTACAATTGCAAGTTTCCACAGACAATGGCGCAACTTGGGTTGGGCAATGCGGAATTTATACGGTAGCGGGTAATTCAGCGAATGGTAGCGTTCAGCCTAATAACCAGCCGGTTTGGGAAGGCGTTCAGAGCACATGGGTTCAGGAAGAAATTCAGCTGAGTGATTATTTAGGCCAGGTGATCAAGGTGCGTTTCCAATTGAGGTCTGACGGCGGAACGCGCAAGGACGGTTTTTATTTCGACGATTTCTCTATTTATTACAATGACGCAGGGCCAACTGTTGCACCTGTGGCGCAGTTCCAAACACCGACAGTTTTATGTAGTGGAACACCTATTTTATTTACCGATTTTTCTCAAAATTTGCCTACGGCATGGGCTTGGGATTTCGGCGATGGCTTCACATCCATCGAGCAAAACCCGAGCAATGTATTTGCGCCAGGCACTTACACGGTTACCCTAACAGTAACAAATGCAGCAGGCACCAGTACTGTATCACAACAAATTACAGTTCAAAGTTCACCAGTTGTTGGGCTTTCAATTGCCGATAGCGATCTGGTACTTTGCATTGAAGATGGCGCTGTTCCAATGGTAGTTACGCCACAAGACGCTACCATTAGTGGCTTGGGTGTTTCAGGTCTTACTTTTGACCCAACCGGTTTGGCATTAGGCCCACTTACCCTCACCGCTTCCTCAACAGATCCAAACACGGGTTGCACAGGAACAGCAGCGCTCACTGTTATTTTGGAGAGCTGTGCCCAACTTAATGAAGCAGAATTACTAGATTTTAGTGTATATCCGAACCCAAGCACCGGACAACTATTTTTTAACAACTTGAATACTGATGCGCAACTCACAATGTACGATGCGCAAGGAAAAGTTGTAGGGGAATGGACCTACCAAAATCAAGCGATCCAACTTCAAGTTTGCGAAGGAGTTTATTACCTAGCAGCGCAATGGAATGGCCAAAAACAGCACAAGAAAGTGCTCGTTCTTGGCACCAATTAATGGAGCATAAAAGCGGAAAGCCTATCGATGTAATTTTGATAACCCGCCACAAAAGGGGTGGTTTCGTGTTCGCCTCCAGGTACTAAAAAAGATTCTTTGTAGCCACTTGTTTTGTGGTCGTACACCGGCTGCCCATGGCTTTTGACAGTTAAAAAGCTGTCGTCCTGACCGTGAATCCAAAGCAAAGGGATACTGATTTTCTTGATTTCTGTAGCGTTGTCTATTAGGAGGTCTACAAGAAAAGAACCAGGTATAGACAAGAGCCCTGCGTCTTGGATCATGACTTCTGCCGAAGCAAAGGGCGCCTCGAGGATCAATTTGCTCGGCGCTAATACATATTCACTTGGATGCGCTGCAACTTCACAGGCCGCCGCAGAACCTAAGGAAAAGCCGAAGATCACGAAGCGCTCGTTTTGTAGCCCTTGGTCTTTGAGCCACTGAATGGCACGCGCTGTAGCGCGGTACATATTTGCTTCGCTTGCTTTTCCTTCCGATAAGCCAAAACTTGGGTAATCAAACATCAAGACCCCATACCGACCTAAACCCCCAACATTGGCATACAATTTTTGCCTCGGCCAGTAGAAATCCATGTGGTCTTTGTTGCCATGACAATATAATATGACGGTGTCAGTAGCAATGCTATTGATGTCGCCCACATAAATGGCACTCATTTTGGCGCTTCCTTCTTCTAGTTCGACATCCCATTGCAATTGGTGAATCAGGGAGTCAGGCACATTGAATTGTCCGTTCAAATCCAAAGTCAATTCACCTTGATACGCATCGAGCTGATAACTCTCAATTTGACTCGGATTAAAAAGAAAACTGTCTAAACGCTTGCGACAAGCAAGAGAAAGACTCAGGAGCGCTGTAATAAATAGGATCTTTTTCATAATTAAAGGCTGTAGGTGATGCCAAAGTAAAGTCCGAGTGCACCGCGGTTTTGTAAAAGACTAGGGTAAGGAACCACGATATTTTCGTTTGATTCTAAAGGAGCAAGAATTTTTACTTCTGTTTGATAGCTCCATTTGGGCCTGATCCATTGGTGCCCAAATTGTAAACTCGGTATCCAGAGTTGTTCGTTGGGTCTGCCTTGTGATTCGGTGCCGTAGAAATCAAACCAATTGGAGATACCCGCATACATGAAGTTGTAGTTGCGGTGGTAAACCTTGCACATTTTATCGAGTTGTTCTGGTTTCCATTGACGCCCGTATTTGAAATAATAATTGGCATCGAGCTGTGGCCAAATGCGGTTGGCGCCGGTATAAAAATCAATTAAGATATTGGTGTTGAGCTGCCCAGACAAGCCCATGCGGTCGGTGCTCCACAATTTTTGGGAGGCGCCTAGTTCAAACTGACCCACGCCAAATGCAAGAGAGGTAAGGTGTAGGTTGCCAAAAACAGTTGTTTGGTCTGTGAGGCCCCGACCGTACCCAACAGAACTAAAAGGGATAGGTATGGCGCCAATACCGGGTATTTTGGCCACCGGGCCACCAAAATGACCAGTTATAACTTGTTGACCTTTTTGAAGTGGTTCGACAAAACGCGCAGGTGCACAAGACCACAAAATGGCCAAGCTTGATGTAAAAAATAGTAGAATTCGCATGCTCAAATTTAA
>CAMDFN010000039.1 GCA_945897565.1 Chryseobacterium gleum | reverse complement strand
ACTGCACGATCGTGGGGCTTTTATGAGTATCAACTCTTCCTTACAGCAACTGGCAGGTGGCATTGCCGCAATCATTGGCGGTAAAATCGTATGGCAAGCAAGCCCGAGTGCTCCACTCATGAATTTTGAACTCTTGGGTTATGTGGTGGTTTCGGTGATCATCATCAATATCTACCTCACCCGTCGCGTTTATCAATACGTTGCTTCTAAAAACAAAGAGGCGGCCTAAGCCACCTCTTTGATCTATTCAAAAAGAGTTGAAGTCTTACTCTTCAGTCAGTTTGGCCAAGCGTTTGAACTTGATTTTATCTTTGAGGCGGTCTACGCTGTAGTACATCATCGGCACCACAATAATCGTCAAGAACATCGAGCTGGTCAAGCCACCAATAAGTACCCAAGCCAAACCGTTTTTCCATTCAGCACCAGCGCCTGTAGCCGTAGCAATCGGCAGCATACCAATAACCATGGCAATGGTGGTCATCAAAATCGGACGCATCCTTTCTCGGACAGATTCTAACAAAGCGTTGTAAGTGCTCATTCCTTTAGCTTTCAAGTGATTGGTGAAGTCGACAATCAGGATGGCATTTTTGGCCACCAGCCCCAGGAGCATCAGCATGCCAAGCATGGTAAAAATACCCATGTTCGAGGCAGTGAGCGCCAAAGCAAGAATAGCCCCAACCAAAGAAACCAAAATCGAGAACAAAACCACAAACGGATAAACGAAGTTGTCGTAGAGTGCTACCATGATCAAGTAAACCAAGATAACACCAATGCCCATGGCGGTTCCGAGCGCACCAAAGGATTCTTTCTGACGCTTGATTTCTCCACCCCAAGTGAGTCGAATATTTGGATCAAGAGGATTTTTTTTAAGGTATTTATCGATATCGGCAGCAACTGTTCCGGGAGCGGTACCCAATACGTAACAACGCAAAGTGGTATTGGAAATCCTGTTTTTGCGCTCGAGTGTACCCGCGGCGTTGTCTACAGAAATATCGGCAAACTCGCTCAATTGCACCTGCTTGCCTTCATTGTTGGCAAAAGTCATGTTTTGGATGTCTTCTACGTCTTTGCGATTGGCAGCATCGAGCATGACACGAATATCGAATTCAGAGCCATCGAGGTCAATTTGGCTGTCGTCGTTGCCCGAAAGCGAACCCTGCAATTGCATACCCACCGAGGCTACGTTCACGCCTAACTGACCCATTTTTTCGCGGTTGAGTGCAATTTTGACTTCTGGTGTCACGTCTTCGGTACTTAGACTAGGGTCTTTGGCGCCTTTCATGGCTCTGATAGCGGTTTTGAGCCTGCGCGCTTCCTTGTTCATGAGCTCCTTGTCGTTACTTGAAATGAAAATCTCAATTGGCGCTTGTTCTGAATCGATCAAGCCCATGTTGAGTGCCTTGACCTCAACGCCCGGATACTGACTCTCTATTTTAGTCCGGATCAGGTTCATGTAGTCTATCGTCGGAATTTCTTTTTGCTTGTCTTTTTTGAGCATGACGGTAATCTCTGAACGGTTTTCGGCACCAAACGCAGCTGCCCCAAGACCGGCACTAGGGCCGCCTACATTGGAGAACACGATGTCTATCATGTCTTTTTGCGCCAGTAACGACTGCTCAATTTTCATGGTAGTGAGGTTGTTTTCGGCAAACGTAGCGCTCTTCTCATACTTGAGTTTGAGCATAAATTTACCTTGGTCTCCTTGAGATACAAACTCTTGCCCAACGATACCTAGACCCATGGTTGCAAAAGAAGCAACAAAAATAGCAATGACAATGAGGCCCATATAAATTTTGTGGCGGAGCGCCCAGCCTACAATTTTTACATAAGAATTGGTAAAAATGGTGATGCGGCGTTCAAACCAAAGTAAAATAGCCTGAAATGGTTTTTTAGGATCTAGCTTGACTTCTTTGGCAAAGCGCGAAGCCAACCAAGGAGTTAAGGTAAAACAGACAAAAAGTGACATCAAGGTAGACACTACCACTACAATTGAGAACTGATGGAGGATATCCGAAATAGTTCCTTCGATAAAGACCACCGGAGAGAACACCACGACATCGACAAGTGTAATGGCCAAAGCCGTAAAACCAATCTCGTTTCGGCCATCCAAGGCAGCTTGGCGGCGTTTCTTGCCCATTTGGAGGTGTCGGTAGATGTTTTCGAGCACCACAATGGAGTCGTCTACGAGAATCCCGATTACCAATGACATGGCCAATAGGGTCATGAGGTTGAGCGTATAGCCCAATAAAAACATGGCTATAAATGTAGAGATCAAAGAAGCAGGAATAGAAACCAATACAATAAATGCATTGCGCACCGTGTGCAAAAACAAAAGCATCACAAGCGCTACTAAGAAGACCGCCAATTCGAGGTCGTGGATCACGGCATCTACTGATTCAATAGTAGGCAAGGAGGTGTCTGTTGCCACTGTAAAACCGAGGCCTTCTTTGGCGTACTTTTCTTCTAGGTCTTTGAATTTTGCTTTGGTGGCATTGGCTACGTCTACCGCATTTGCATCGGATTGTTTTTTGATGCGCAAACCAATTCCGTTTACACCATTCAGACGTGAGATAGTGATTTGATCTTCTGAGGCGTCTACTACTTCAGCCACATCGCGCAAGCGAATTGCGCTGGTTCCTTTGGCCATCAAGACCAAATTTTGAAGGTCGTCTAGGTTTTTGTACTTACCCGTAAGGCGCACGGTAATTTGCTCGTTGCTGCTCTTGATTTTACCTGTTGGAAAGTCTAGATTGGAAAGGGCAATGGCCTGATTGATTTGCGCCATAGACAAGCCCATTTTGCGCATTTTGTCTTTGTCTACATTGACCCGAAAAGAGCGACGCTCTCCACCGATTACCTGCACTTCTGCCACGCCTTTTACCTGCTTAATGGCTGGTAAAAGTTGGTCGTCCATGAGGCGCATGAGTTCGGCATCTGACAAATTTTTGGCGACTGCACTCAACTGTAAAACAGGGGTTGCATTGGGTTCAATTTTGGCCACCATTGGGTTTTGCGCATCGTCTGGCAACCTACTGAGGTTGTTGTTGATTTTGCGCTGTGCCTCTTCCAAGGCGTCGTCTATGTTGGCGGATGCCTTGAACTCGAGCAAAACAAACGAAGCGTTGTCAAAAGAGAAGGAAGTCACTTCATCGACGTTTTCCATGCCGCTCAATACATCTTCTAAGGGTTTAGAAACCTGACTTTCTACCGTGGAAGGAGAAGCACCAGGATACGCAGTAGTGATCGTGAGCAGAGGTGCCGAAAAATCGGGCATAAGTTCATAAGAGAGCTGCTTGTAGCTCAATAGACCGCCACCCACCAAAACGGTAAAGATGACAATGATAAAAGAGGGCCGTTTGATGGCTAGTTCTGTAAGTGTCATGGGGCTATTTATTGCGTTTGATATGCATGCCATCTTCCAAGTTCACTTGGCCTTTCACAACGATTTCAGCTGAAGCACTCAAGCCAGAAACCACTTCTAGATAATTGCCATCGGCTGTTCCGGGGCTAAATGGTGTCAGTACTGCTTTGCCATTCGAGACCACATAAATCTGTGGGTTTTTGGTAGAGCCAATGAGCGCCTTTCGCGGCACAGCTAATGCTTTCACGCTGTCGTTATTGGATAGTGTCACGTTTCCGTACATGCCTGCAAGAATTTTCTGTGCTCCGGTATTGCTTACCAAAACTTGCACTTTGAAATTATGCAAACCATCGGCCTGCACAGAAATGCTATAGATGCTGCCCTTCACTTCTTTGTCGTGCGCATCTACGCTTACCTCTACTCGCTGGCCTTTTTTAAACTTGAGTACATCGCGCTCTGGAACAGAAATAGTGAGTTTGAGCTGAGAGATATCTGTGAGTTCTACGATGGGTGAACCTGGCATTACCATAGAACCGAGGTCGGCCATTTTTTTGGTCACGACGCCAGAAAAAGGAGCTAGTACTTTGGTGCCGCGCAATTGTTTTTGTAATTGCTTGAGTTGTACTTCGGCAGATTTGAGCGCGAGCTCCATTTTTTCAGCTTCCATTGACGATACCGCTTGTTCTTTTCTCAAGTTGGCAAAACGCGCGTTGTCGTTTTTGAGCTGCGCAATATTCAGTTTGGCATTTTCGATTTGCAGCGAAATGAGTTCGTCGTCTAGTTTGGCAATAACTTGCCCTTTGCTGACTTGATCGCCTTCCTTGACCAACAAATCGGTGAGTTTGCCCGAACCTTCAGCAGCCACATTGTTTTGGTGCATGGCCTCAAAAACGCCTAGGTAAGAAAAAGCGCTTTCAAAGGAGTGCATTTGGGGCTTGTCTGTATCGACCAAAACCGCCGCTTCCATATCGTGGATGTAAATTTTCTTCTTGGCTTCTTTTGAATTTGAAAATAGTTTGAAAATGGCAAGCCCCAAAAGAGCAATTACCGCTAGAGAGATAAAAATGATGCGTTTCATGAGTAGTTATTTGATATTTCCGTTTGATTTTAAGTATTCGAGTTCGGCCTGACGCAAGGCAACATAGGCTGCCACAACACCAGTTTGCGCTTGTTCAAGAGCAGTTTGCGCTTGGATCAGGTCGTTGGTGCCAATGAGCCCCTCTGCAAACTTGAGGTTGGCATGTTGGTGAATTGCTTCTGCCAATTTCAATTGCTCTTTGGAAATCTCGAGTGCATTGGCCTTGACGTCAATAAGTCTTTTGTTTTGGTCAATTTGCATCTGGAGTTGTTGCTGAGCAAGCGCTGTTTGGGTTTCTATTTGCTGTTGCTTGAGTGCATTCATTGCTGTTCTATGGTGTTTGTCTAGGCCATCAAAAAGATTCCAGTCGACGCGCAATCCAATAAAAGCACCATCGATGCCTGTTCTAAAATCGGTCTCGGGGTTCATATTGACGTTGTACTGATAAATACCATACAGATTGACATTGGGCAAATAACCCATCTTGATGCCCTTTGCCTCTGCTTGCGCCATGAGTTGTTGTTGCTCGAGGAGCTTGATGGCAAACAAATTGGCTGCATTTTGATCGACCAACAAAGACTTTTGTACCATTTCGTCGTTTTGCAGTGAAAGTTTGGCTTTCGGATCGAGGCCTACCAATATTTTAAGGAGGTCTTCTAGCTGACTTTTGGTAGCCTCAAGATTGGCTTGATTGTTTTCTAAATTGAGTCTATTGATGCGGATTTTATCGGCTTCTGTTTGCACCATCATGCCTTGGGCCACCATCAAATCCATGTTTTTGAGGATGCTGTTGGCATAAGAAATATTGCTGTCTATAAATGCAAGTTGTTGATACATGCCTTGCAAAATAAAGTAGGTGTTGGCCACTTGGTGCTTCACCTCTTGGATGGTCATGTCTCTTTTTATCTTGACGATTTCGCTGTTGATAAGCAATGCTGCCAAGCCGTAATTGACTTGCGAGTTGAACAAAATTTGGTTGAGCTGCAGGGTATTGCTCAAAACCCATGGAACGCCAAACTTGACCTCGGCGAAGGTTCCGGCTGGGCCACCAAAAAACTGCGCAGGCACAACTTGGCCTGGAATCACTGCATTGTATTTGTAATCAGCGACAAAATTCAAAGTCGGCAAGCGCGAGGAGAGATACGCTGCCCGTTGGCTTTCGTTGATGGCAACATCGAGTTTGGCACTGCGAATTTGGGCGTTAGCGGAATCTGCCATGCGCAAACAAGTTGCCAAATCTAAGGTTTGGGCCTGAGCCGATAAGCCAAGAAGTAGGCTCAGTAGACCGCCGGAGAACAGGGTTTTCATTTTCATACTTTAGGGTTTGATATAAATAGATAATTGGTAATGAGTTCTTTGATAATTTCTTTGTGCTTTTTCAAGTCTTCATCAAATTCTTGGGCACTAATGCCGTGAAATTGCATGGTTAGTTTTTTTGACATAAAAGGATAATGCACGTTAGACATCAAGAGCAGCGTTACATTTCTGATGCTGATGTCTCTGACTTCCCCATTGGCTTTGGCTTTTTCGAATTGTTCAAAAATGCCGGTATTGGCTATAGGCTCCAAAAAATGACTCGGCATGGGGGCATCCGTCTTGTTCTGATGCAAAGACTGCAAAATGAACATCGGGAGTTCGGGGTGCTCCATAAAGAAGGTAAATTCTTTGTCTATGAGCTGTTCTACTTTTTCTTTGAGACTAAGGTCTGAACTAAACACAGCAATCATGGCCTGTAAAAAATCGCTCATGGCGCCTTCAAAAATGAGTTCGAAGAGTTTTTCTTTGGAGCGAAAGTAGTAATTGAGTAGGGCCACATTGCTGCCTACCTCTTTGGCGATGTCGCGTACCGAACAACCATCAAAACCTTTGGTCATGAAGACTTTCTTGGCAGCTGCCTTGATTTTTTCTTCTGTACTTTGGTCTCTATTCATGTGTTTTTTGAGCTAAGCGCGCCGCAAAGTTAAACACTCTTTTTAAACAAATGTTTAAAAACCAAAAAAAATCAAACAATTGTTTAATTTTTGGCAAATTCGAGGGGTTTTTGTTACTTTGAGAGATGAAGTTTTCTTTAATTCTAGCCTTCGTTCTTCCGACCTTATCTTTCTCACAACAAACCGAATGGTTTGCCGATGCCAAACTGGGTATTTTCATCCACTGGGGCATGTACGCCGTAGACGGCACCTCCGAGAGCTGGGCCTTTCACAACAGAACGGTACCTTACGATAAGTACATGAGCCAGATGAAGGGTTTTACTGCCGAAAACTACAACCCTGCTGCGTGGGCTCAACTTATCAAAGAAAGCGGCGCCAACTATTGCGTCATCACCACCAAACACCACGACGGCTTGGCACTCTACGACACCAAACTGCGAACCGCCGCACCCAAAAAAAATGCACTTTGGAATACCAAATACCCTCTGAGCACCATCTATCAAACGCCAATTCAAAAAGATGTCATTTCCCCTCTTTTCCAAGCATTAGAAAAAGAAGGCATCAAAAAGGGAGCTTACTATTCACTTCTAGATTGGTCATCAAATGATTACCCAGGTTTTTATAAAGATTCTAGCCGGTATCAATTGAATGATGATTCGCTGCGTTGGTCTAACTTTCTAACTTTTATGCACGACCAGATTGCTGAAATCAACACACAACTTCGTCCCGATTTATATTGGTTCGACGGCGATTGGGAACATTCCGAAACCGAATGGCAGGCTGCTAAAATAGATTCGATCATTCACCAAACGAATCCGGACGCTATTTTAAACGGCCGACTCAAATCTTTTGGCGACTACGACACGCCCGAACAAAACATGCCCGTTGTGCATCCAGAGCGCAACACCTGGGAGCTCTGCCTCACCAGCAATGACAACTGGGGTTACCGCCCCCAAGACCACAACTTCAAAAGTCATTTCGAACTGCTCAGTATCTTTACCGAATGTATTGGCATGGGCGGCAACCTATTGCTGGATATCGGGCCAAAAGCCGACGGAACCATCCCTGACGAACAAATCGCCATTTTAAAAGAATTTGGCCGCTGGACACAAAAGCACAGCTCAGCTATCTACGGCACCATTGCGGGGCTGCCTTACGGGCATTACCACGGCAACTCTACACTCAGTAAAGATTCTATGGTACTGAATTTGTTCATTCCAAGCCCTCAAGGAGCTAGTATCGACAAGAGTAACCTGATGATTCAAATTTATATCAAAGGTTTGAAAAGCAAGCCAAAATCGATTGCACTCATTGGGTCACAAACCCAAATTGCAAGTCATGAAGTGGGCAAAATTTCATGGAGCAGCGTGCCGGGCACCTTATTTTTAGAAATTCCCATCTCTGAAATGGATCCGATGATCAGTGTGGTACAAATCAAATTTGAAGAACCCCTCCAACTTTATCGTGGCAAAGGCGGTTTTAATTGAATTATATGGACATCACTAAACCCCTGCTTTATTGCTTTTTTGTGCTCTTCTTTCCATTTTTAGGGAGTGCTCAACACCATGAACAACAGTATTTTCCACCTACCGACGCCTTGGTGCAACAAAAACTTGAAACGTGGCAGGACTACAAATTCGGGCTGCTCATGCACTGGGGCGCCTACAGCCAATGGGGCGTTGTGGAAAGCTGGAGCATTTGCCCCGAAGACGAAGACTGGTGCACGCGCCGCGGCCCCTACGCGGCCGACTATTTTGAATATGTCAAGGCGTATCAAAATCTGCAAACCACTTTCAACCCCACGCAATTCGACCCCACGCTTTGGGCCAAAGCAGCCAAAAATGCGGGCATGAAATACATGGTGTTCACCACCAAACACCACGACGGCTTTTGTATGTTCGATTCTAAACTGACCAACTATACGGCCGCAAACCCCGCCTGCCCAAACAGCCAAAGCGCCCACCCAGACCTCACCAAAAGCATTTTTGACGCTTTCAGAGCCGAAGGCCTCTGGATTGGCGCCTATTTTTCCAAACCCGATTGGCACCACCCCGACTACTGGGACCCCAAATTTCCGCCCTACGACCGCAACCCCAACTACGACCTCCAAAAGAAACCCGAAAAATGGGAAAGCTTTGTCAATTACACCCACAACCAAATCAATGAGCTCATGGGCAACTACGGCAAGATTGACATCCTCTGGCTAGATGGCGGCTGGGTACAACCTTACACCGAAACCTCTCCCAAATGGGGTTACAAACCAGTGGATCAGAACATCTACATGGATGAACTCGCAGCCCAAGCGCGCCTGCTCCAACCGGGTTTAATTGTCGTAGACCGCGCCGTCGAAGGCCCCAACCAAAACTACCTCACCCCCGAACAGAGCATTCCAAACGCACCGCTGCCCTACCCCTGGGAAACCTGCATGACCATGGCCAACAGCTGGAGTTACGTCCCGGGCGATCAATACAAAAGCAGCGCCACCCTACTCAAAAACCTTTGCCTTATCGTTTCAAGAGGCGGCAACTTCCTGCTCAACATTGCCCCCGACCCGCAAGGCCGTTTCGACAGCACCGCCTACCAGCGTTTAGACGAAATCGGCGCCTGGATGCAAGTAAACGGTGAAGCCATCTACCATTCCAGACCAATTGCCCCTTATGAACTCAAGCAAGGCGACGCAGGTACCTGGGTTTTCACCCAAGTTGAAAAAAGTGTTTATGCGATTTGGATTCCTGGAAAAGAAAATGAAAATCCATCTCCAATTGATATTTCACACTTCAATGTCAAAGGGGTCAAACCTTTGAATCAAAACAACGACACCAAGCTCAAAAAAGGTTTTTTGTCCGTAGAAATACGCAACAATCCTTTACATACGCCTCAAGTATTTCGTTTGCAGTAGCAAAAGCGCTGCAATCTTCGTATCTTTGCACCTACGTTCTTTGGGGTCGACATTGGATTTGACAGCGATAGCGGTAGTCAGGTGTCAGCATGCAGAGGCTTGTAGTGTTCCTCTTAAATCAAATGCTACGAACAATAAATGACAACACGTCATACGCACTTGCTGCTTAATTAACTGAATGTTAGTTAGCTTAATCTGACTGAAGTATAGTAGGTCGGACAAGTACTTTCGGTAAATCGTCGCCGAATCGATTTACCACTCGAAAGTTCATCCCATTAGGCTAGTTTTTGCAACGGTACTAAGCAAATGCGAAATTCAGTACCTAAGTTCAGGTTTTGGGTGTTCTTGTCCGTGCCTGGATCGAAAAACAACCGAGGAATAAGCATGTAGAAAGCTTGAAAACTCGTCGTTTGGACGAGGGTTCGAACCCCTCCGACTCCACAAATTAAGATTCGGAACTATTTGAAAACCTTTGTTTACAAGTAGTTACCGAATCTTTTTGTTTTATAAATGTTTCAACATATTCATTTATTTTCTAATTTGGCTCTACAATGATTCAACAAAATCATTTTGTTTCAACAAAAGAGCCTTATGAACAAACTATCTTTTACAGTTAAGTTTCTAACTGTTCCATCGAGAGCAAAAAACGGACTCCACCCAATTTATTGTCGTATCAATATCAATCGTAAAAAAGCAGAATTTGCATTGAGAGAATTTGTTGATCCAAAGAAATGGAATGAGGATAGCCAGAGCGTGAAAGGCAATCCAGAATTGACTGCCAAACTGAATTCAACCTACAATCGCTTAAACGAAATTCGCAATCAAGTTATATCCGAAGGGCGGATTCCCTCCTCCAATGAAATTAAAAACACCTTTCTCAATAAATCAGATAAAAGTATTTTATTGACTGAATACCTAACTGAATATATTGCTCAAATCAATTTACTCCCCGAATACTCGGAATCGACCTCAAAGAAGTATAAAACCATTAATAAGCACCTGAACGCTTTTCTTGCTTCCAAGAACTTAACTCATTTGACAATCAATGCCGTCAAGTCAGAGCACATTAAAGAATTTGAATTTTACTTAAAAACATCTGCCCAGCTATCAGTTAACACGACAACCAAGTATCTCAAATTACTTAAAACCGTTTTCAATCGGGCTCTCGAATTTGGAAAACTAGCTTCAAACCCAATGCAAACGATTAAGTTCAAGCATGAGCGCACCAATAGAACTTTCCTTACACATGATGAGCTCACTCGAATTAAAGAGATAGAACTCACAAATGAGAGCCTTAATCGAGTTAGGAACATCTTTTTGTTCTCATGTTATTCTGGACTTCGCTTTACTGATGTGGACAAATTAACCCCAAAATCAATCATTACAGATGCCAAAGGCAACAAGTGGATTGAAATCCAAGAAATTCAAAAGACCGGTGATTTTCATCGCATCCCTCTATTAAACCGAGCAGAAGAAATCATCAATCTATACAAAGACGAAGCCGAGATTACAGGCAAGCTCCTACCCCTTCGAAGTAATCAAAAAGTGAATGCCTACCTAAAAGTAATTGCTGACCTGTGCCAAATAGAAAAAACCCTAACCT
>CAMDFN010000038.1 GCA_945897565.1 Chryseobacterium gleum | reverse complement strand
GCCGACTGCACAAAACGGCGATCGTTTGGGGTGTTGTTAGCGGTTTGTTCGGTCCAGTTGGGTTGTGGATTGCCGCTGGTACCCCAACCGAGTGGGTCGGTATTGCCCGGAAACATGAAGTCGCAGGGCATGTTTGGGTCTGCTTCGGGGTCTGAGATATGGCCGCTGCCGCCGTAAACGAATTTAGTGCCGTCTTTCCAGAAGCCGCGTAAATAGTTGTAGTAATCACCAGCGTTTACGGGGTCTGTTTGGTTGGGGTTGGCGCCATTGGTGGTATTGGAATAATACAAAAAGCGGCGCATCCCAAAGCGCTCGTTGTCTGTAACGCCGTCGCCAAAACCAATGCCGTTGAGTGCTTCGTTGTCCCAGATGCCATAGGCGTTGTCTATGCCGTCGTTGTCTTGGTAGGGGCCTTCAAAAAAGTCTACACCAACAGCAGGCGGTGAGTTGCCGTAGCCTTTAAAGCCAGAGTTGTCGCCGTCGTAGTTGTCGCCGTTGTAGTAATAGCCTAAACCTCGATTCACATCGCAGCCTACGTAGTCGTCATAGGGGTCGCCTAAGGCGCCGTCTGTAAAAAATCCAAAATAGGTATTGTACAACGTTTGGGTGCCGCGGTTGATGAGCTCGTAATTGTAGAACGTCATGTTATTGACTTCGTCATTAGAGGCAAAGGCAAAAGCCTGGGCCCTGATTTCCATACCAATAGGGTCGGCGCCGGTTTCTGTATGGATATTGCCTTTGTCGTTCATGACCCACCAATAGTTGAGGTCACCGTAAAGGGAGATTTTGCGATCGGTGCTGCAATCTTTGGTTTTTTTGATGTCGTACCAAGGGAAGTCGCCGTCTTGCCAATTGTAGGTGCCGTCGTTGTTGTAATCGTAGAAGGGCGCTAAATAGTAATCTTGGCCTTGTGATACATCGCCGTGGGCAGGCCATTCCTTGATGATTTTTGGAATGGAATAGTTTGGGAACAGATCGGTTTGGGTGCTGGTCCCGTTCTGCATGTCGTAAATGCCGGCTTCATACCAGGCATTGAATTCGCGGATTTGGTCTTGGCTCGAGATAAAGTGCTTGTCGTATTTGGAGCAATTGTCTGAGGTGGTTTCAGCAAAAACCTTAGAGAGTGGGCCTGTCCAGTAGTCTTGGCCATTTCGGTAACGCAAAGCAGCCAACTTGAGTTGGTTGTTGACGTCCGTGCCACCGAGCCAAAGTGCAGCAGTAAACAATGCATTGATACCCGAGTTCTTTGGCACCTCGTACATCGAATAATTTTGATTGGGAATTTGCCACAAGTTGCCCGCTGTATGCACCATTGCGCGCACGTTGTTGAGCTCCATAAAAGTGGTATGGGTAGGCGGCGGGCAGTTGGCTCCTTTGTGTTGCGCTTGAACTTGAGGCTTGGTGTTGCCCGTAAAGGCTTGAGCAAGCGCGCCTTCAGGTAAAGCAATGAAGCTGATAAAAATCAATAAAAATAGTCGCATCAGGTGTCTAAATTAAGCAAAAAAACGCTGTAAATTTGAACATGAAACAACTCGAATCTGCCGCAGACATCCATCAATTGGTAGACACCTTCTACGGTAAGGTATTACAAGACGAACTACTTGCGCCATTTTTCACCCGAATGAACTTCGCTGAGCACCTTCCAAAAATGGAACAATTTTGGCGTTTTGCGCTGCTTTCTGAGGCGGGTTATACCACAAACGTCACTGAAAAACACCTCCATATGCCGCTCGAACAAGCTCATTTTGACCGCTGGATTACCCTTTTCAATCAAACCATAGACGCATTATTTGAAGGAGATTTGGCCGCCCAAGCGAAGCAAAGGGCTGCAGTCATCGGCTGGACCATCCATTCAAAAATGAACCCTTAGACTTGAATAAACAATTCAGTCTTAAAAACTAAACGCAGACCACATTTTTACTTGACTTTATACCGCGTATTTTTGAATCATGGCAAAAAAGGCAGACATTTATAGTAAGCGTGGTATTCGAACCGGCTATGTCTCTACGGTAATAGGGATTTCATTGGTCATTTTTATGATTGGCCTCGTATTGGGCGGTATTTTCGGCTTGCGCAGCATTGAAAAGCAGGCCAAAGAGAATATCCAAGCCGATATCTTTTTTAAATCAGCCCTCAATGACGCCGATATCAAACAAATCGAAGAACAACTCAAATCTTGGCCAGAATTTTCTGACGTTTTCTTTATTTCTCCGGAGCGCGCCATTCAAGAGTTTGCTGGTGAAAGCGACGTAGAAAAAGATGTTCTTGCCCTTTTCGATGCCGACAACCCACTTCCAGCTACAATTGGCATCAAGCCTAAAATGGACTACGCGAGTCAGTCAGGAATGGCCCACATCAAAAGAAAGTTGCTTTCTCGCTTCAAAGAAGAAATCGATGAAGTCAATTACGACAAATCGAGTGTAGCTAATGTCAATTTAGGTTTCAAGCAATTTGCGATTCTATTTTTAGCGGTGGCCTTACTACTCATTATGATTGCGGTAGCCATGATCAACAACACCATTCGCTTGGCACTTTATTCAAAGCGTTTTACCATAAAAACAATGCAATTAGTCGGTGCCACCACTATGTATATCCGCAAACCATTTTTAGGCCAGGCGCTTTTTCAGGGCTTGCTTTCGGCACTCATTGGCTTGGCTTTATTGCTCACGGTCTTCTATGGCATCAATAATTTGCTAGAAACCATTCAGATTGCCTACACCTTAGAAAGCTTCCTGATGCTGATCAGTTTACTGTTTGTCATTGGCGTTTTTATTACGCTGTTATCTACTTGGTTTGCCTTAAACAAGTATCTTCGTATGAAATTAGATGATCTTTATTAATTATGAAGGACCCTATCAAACACTTCGGCTTTGATCCTGCCAACTATAAATGGTTATACATTGGCTTAGCCATCAACATACTCGGATTTTTATTAATGATTGGCGGCGGCTCTACCGATCCGCAAGTCTTCAAAGAAGACGAGCTCTTCAGTTCGGTGCGCATCACTTTAGCCCCTATGCTTATTGTTGCAGGCTATATCGTGATTTTCTACGCGATCATGAAGCGCAATAAAAAAGACCAAACCGAAGCTTAATCAATGAGTTTTCTCGACGCTATTATCTTGGCCATCATCGAAGGCCTCACTGAATTTTTGCCTATTTCTTCCACTGGGCACATGATCATTGCATCAACCCTTATGGGCAACGCTAGCGACGATTTTGTGAAGCTCTTTACGGTGGTCATTCAATTTGGCGCCATCTTGTCGGTAGTGTTGGTTTACTTTCAGAAGTTTATCCAAAGTTTCCGTTTTTATTTGTTGCTGGCTGCAGCGTTTATCCCGACGGGCATTATTGGTCTGCTGGCTAAAAAACACATTGACGCGTTGCTAGAAAACGTAGGTGTTGTAGCCTGGATGCTACTAATTGGCGGCATTGTACTGCTCTTCGTAGACAAATTTTTTGCTGTCAACGAAACCCAAACCGAAGAAAAACCGCTCAATTTCAAGACCGCAATCATCATCGGCACCATCCAAAGTATCGCAATGGTACCAGGTGTTTCGCGTTCAGCGGCCACCATCATTGGCGGCCTTAGTCAGCAACTCACGCGCAAAGCTGCCGCCGAGTTTTCATTCTTCTTGGCTGTCCCAACAATGGCTGCCGCCACGCTCAAAAGCCTTTACGACGAAAAAGAATTATTAATGCAATCAAGTGGCCAAGAATGGTTGTTGCTATTATTGGGCAATGTGGTCGCTTTTACAGTTGCTTATCTCGCGATTAAATCATTCATTTCATTTCTGCAAAAAAATGGATTTCGTGCTTTTGGTTGGTACCGCATTGCACTAGGTGCTGTCTTACTTATTTTGCTCGCTATGGGCGTTGATCTTCAAATGGCAGGCTGATGTTAGATATTCAAGAAGGGCGCACCATTTTAGTCGACAAACCCTACACCTGGACTTCCTTTGATGTCGTCAATAAAATCCGTTGGAACCTCAAGCGCAGCTTGGGTCTCAAAATTATAAAAGTGGGCCATGCGGGCACGCTAGACCCGTTGGCTACAGGTTTGCTCGTGCTGTGTTTAGGCAAACACACCAAACTCATCGAAGGCTTAACCAGCGATGGCAAAACCTACACCGGAACCTTTTTGTTGGGTAAAACAACTCCCTCTTTTGATTTAGAAACCGAATACAACCAAGATTTTGACACCACACACATCGATGCAGAGTTACTCGAAAGCGTACGTTGCTCGTTCATGGGTGTACAAATGCAAACGCCACCTATTTACTCTGCCAAGCAGGTAGACGGCAAGCGCGCCTATGATTTTGCAAGAGCGGGCAAGGAAGTAGAACTCAAGCAGAGCCAGATTGAAATCACGGACTTCCAAATCAATGCCGAGCGCTTCCCTGAAATCGACTTTTTAATCTCATGTACCAAAGGCACGTATATCCGCAGCATTGCCAGCGATTTTGGCGCCCGTCTGAATTCAGGAGCAACATTAATTGCCCTGCGCAGAACGCAATCGGGTAACTTCAAAATAGAGCAGGCAAAAAGCGTGGACGATTGGATTGAACTGATCAATCAGGAAGAAGTTTACATTCCTTGATGTAGCAAAAGCAATTTACTCTTTAATGTGTTTTAACTTTTCTTGAACGTCGCGGATCAGGCGCTGGTAGTTAGCTACTTTTTCTTGGTATCCATTTGTTTCAGCGCGGTGTAGTCTTTTTTGAAGATAGTGAAGTCGGCGTCCGAGTTTGAATTTGTCCCATTTGTATAAGATGCGTTTCATGGTGCAATAGTTTAAGAATGAATACGAGTTTGGTGCCCTTATGGCGCTCACTAAATTTAATGAATTTCTGCATCAAATTCAAGTTAATTTCTTTGTCAAAACCTTAAATCAAATTTGATTACCGCACTTGAATAATTTGTGAGAAAGTTATTTTGTTTGTATCTTTGCAACCCTGAAAGTCGAAAAGAATGCCTCGGTGGCGGAACTGGTAGACGCGCTGGATTCAAAATCCTGTTCTTTCGGGAGTGCCGGTTCGATCCCGGCCCGAGGTACAAAAGCCCTAGATTAATCTGGGGCTTTTTTTATTCCCCTTCAAAACAAGGTTTCGTAAGTTGTGCAGATTCGCCATTGGTGTAAACACCGTATTCTACACAAGGAGGCAAGCCCCAATCTGTGCGGTCTCGCGTGAGGTAATAAGCGCCGCTGCGCTGTCCGTTGTCAAAATTGAAATAGTCTTTGAGACTGCCATCTTTAGAAAAGTAGAGTGCACTGCCATGCGGAATACCAGCTTGAAAATGAAGTCGTTTATAGACTTCTCCACTATCATAAAATTCTTCAAGTTGTTGAATGAAGCCCTCTTTGAACGTGTACTTTCCTAAAAGTATTCCATTGGAATCGAGGTCTATACAATCCCCACTAAATGGCAATCCGTCAAGATAAGCAAGTTGGCTTAGCGTATCACCTTGGCCAATTGGCGTCCAGTAATAGGCATCTTGACAAAAAATCCCGCGCACGAGAAGCGCGGGATTATTGTAATTGAGATCTTCATCAAAATAGTTGTTTCCACATGCAATTGTGATGCGATCTACGAGGATTTCTTGTGAAAAGGCTGTGCCGACCGCACTAAAAACAACAAGAAGCAAATGGGTTGGGGGGACTATTTTCATACAAGGTAAATTATTTATCATAAATTCGTTACACAATGCAAACTATTAACCGTGTGTCAATTTAAAACTTATGAAAAAGCTGCTTTTTTACGCCATCTTTTTATGTCTTTCCTCTTTGAGTATTTTTGCTCAAAATACCCCAGCTAAAGGTTTAAAAGGCCTGCATGTCGCGGGTCCGAATGAAATCAAACCAGGCACACCGCTCATGTTGAATCCAGCAGAAACACCCATTTACGACGAAAATTTTGAGCGTTTATCTGAACAAGCTTTTCAACAGATGATGATCGCTATGGAGTATATACCTGAACCTTATTTAGATGAGCAGTCTAAAGTAAAAGCAATTGTCATGCGCCGCGCCACAACCGAAGAATTGAAAATGATACAACAAATGCAGGCCAACGGAGGCCCGGACATGAGCCGTCCGACTGAAAAATTGGCTCCTCCACAATTAAATCAACCCGCACCTCATTTTGAAGTAAAGGATTTGAAAGGCAATACCTTTAAACTCGAAGATTCAAAAGGCAAGGTTATCGTTTTAAATTTTTGGTTTGTTGAATGCAAACCTTGTGTGTCTGAAATTCCCGACCTCAACACACTCGTTGCAGATTTTAATAAGACAGATGTGGTATTCCTTGCTTTAGGGCTTAATTCGGCAGAAGGCATTAAGAAATTCTTGAAAAAAACGCCATTTAATTATCAGGTGGTGCCCGATGCCATAGAGGTGGCCACTCAATTTGGTGTCGATGGTTATCCCACCTCCGTTGTCATCGATCAGAATGGGCTAATCCGTTATATTTCTTTAGGCGTTGGCCCTCAAAACAAAGAAAAATTAGCCGAAGCCATTCGGTCACTTATCATCTAGCATATTGATCACGCCACCTTTTCCGTCAGTAATAATTGTTTTGGTATTGGCAGAGGTGGAGAGCTTCATGAAACTTCAATTTAAAAAAAACTAAATTCGTTACACAAAAAAATTGAAAATGAGAGTGTTAATACTGTTCTTAACCTTGAAAATTTGTTTGAGTGCGAAGGCACAATACGTAGATTTACCTACTATTTCGCCTACTTCTTTACGTGTATATATGGCCACATCTGGAAATGACAACAATTCTGGAGATAGCCTCAATCCAGTACAAACGTTTGGCAAGGCCTTGGATCTTTTGGTTTCGCAAACCACCAATCAGTTTGGAGAAATATATACGGAAGTAGTTTTATTTGAGGGCTTGTATCAGCAAGCACTTGTTCAACCGGTGAATAAGTACCAACTAACAAATAGAAATCTCAATGTCAGTGTCCGAGGTATAGGAACGGTAGAATTGGATGGTACCAATTTGAGCAATTTAAGCAGTGGGAGTGGTATGGTTCATTTATTAGGCAGTCATATTTCCGTTTCGAACGTTCATGTTTTATACTCGCCCGCCAACGGTATACGCTTCGGGTTCAATTACAATGGAGTCGTTATAAATCCTCATGATATCACCATTTCTTCATCAGAAGTTATGTCCACTTCTGGTCATGGTATTTTGGTAGGTATAGGTGCTTTAAATACGGCCAACCCATTTATACTTTCTCAAATGGCTGAGAGGTTTCTGATAGAAGATTGTAATGTTCATGACGCTGTAAATTTTAATACGGTACAAAGCCAATGGGGTTCAGCCATTAAAGCATGGAATACCAGACACGTCACAGTTAGAAATTGTATAGTTCGAGACAACGGTGGTGAGGGAATTAATTTTGATGAGTGCGACTCAATCGATGTATATAGCAATGATGCTTTTGACAACGTCATTGGCATTTACCTCGACAAGGTAACAAACGCTTGGCTACATCGAAATTACATTGCCAATTATGTGAAACAAACCGAAGGAATGTTATTTGGCATTGAGGCATATACGTCGCTCATAACCAATCATTATATCAAAAAAATAAGGATATTCAACAACTTACTGCTGAATACGCAAGGTCTGGCATTTTGGCAAGGAATTTATGGTGCAAATCAGCACGGGTATTTTGATCAGATTGAAATTCTTCACAATACAATTATTGGCAAGCAGTCTGGAAATGGATCCTGTATACATTTCAATTTTGAGACTTTTCTAGGTCAACCAGCGCCTAATGTACATTTTAGTCAAATTTCGATGGAGCGCAATATTGTTTCCGCAAATCCGGATAGCCTAAACAATAATCAACTTATTTACGCGACACTCCCTGTTCCTGGATTTTCCGCTTCGTATAATGTGTACAGTCAGAATATTTGGTCAAGCATGTCCTCTGTTAGTGATGTAATTGATCCCCAAATCCCGACGAGTATCCTATCCATAGCCAATGCCGTACCAGGATCGGGATTAGTGCCTGTCCATCTTGTACCTACCACCACGCTCACAACAGATTTTTATATGAATACCAGAGGCACAACACAAACTGCAGCTGGCGCTTTCGAGTTGAGTTCAATTGGTTTACAAGATCAGTATACTGATGAAATATTGGTTGCGCCAAATCCAACCTCAGGTCAATTTAAATTAATTGGTCTCGAGGGTGGTGTTATTCGTATTACCGATATGTCTGGAAAAATTGTATTTAAAAACCAATATAAAAAAGACCAAGAAATAAATCTAACCAATTTACTTCCTGGCCTATATCTTATCGAAATTCAAGGTTCAAATACTACTTTGAAGATGTTAGCAAATTAGGTTATTTATCGTCTAACATATTGATCACGCCACCTTTTCCGTCAGTAATGATTGTTTTGGTATTGGCAGAGGTGGAGAGCTTCATGAAAGCCTGAATTTGGTTCATTTTCAAAACGTTTGGCGTTAAACTCGAATTGAGCATATCGTTGGCGGCTTTGTTGGCTTTGGCTTCAATTTCGATACTTTTGGCGCGTCCTTCTGCTTCAAGAATGGCGGTTTCTGCGCGCCCCTCTGCTTCAATTGAAGCCGATTGAGGGTTTTTCTATATTAGTAGGCCCACAGTTTTCTTACTTGTTGAAAGAAAAGAACGTGTACACCTTTGGCTCGAACAGTACAGCACAAGAAGCCGCTTTTGCCAATGAAGACTTGAGAAATAATATCTTAGGCTTTATTGTTGGTGCTGAATTAACGGTTTCCTCCGTTGTAATTTCTGCCCGCGCCGGCTGGGACTTCCAGACCAATAACAAAAACAGTGTGTCTACGACGCCCCGTTACAAGAATCAATTACTTCAATTAACAGTTGGCTACAATTTTGTACCTAATTGATCGGCAATACCTCTCCTAGTTGCAATAAAAAAGCGGACACATTGGTGTTCGCTTTTTTTGTGGTTGGCACATGCGGCAAATTGGGACAAAAGCCCGATTAACGGATCAAATTCAAATGGCCATTAACTGTTTGGTTATCGTCTGAATTGACAAATCGATAAGACACCTGATAGGTATAAACACCAACTGGAGCATTTCCTTGATCAGCAACTGCGCCATCCCAGCCAATGTTAGGATCTTGACTCGTAAAAATGAGTTCGCCCCAACGGTTGTAAATAGTCAGTTCAAAATTGGAATTTGCGATATTTCGGCCTGCTACCTGGAACGTATTATTGACGCCATCGCCGTCTGGGCTAAAAGAATTTGGAATGTAAATAGCGGCGTCTTCAATGATATTCAAAATACTTGTGATTTCATTAGTACAACCTTGGTCGGTGCTCACCACTAATTGGAAGATTTGATTGCCACTGGCGTTATTGGGGATATTGAAAATCGGGTTTTGTAAAGAACTGGTTTGAATACTTCCATTTTCTGTAGTGTAGGTCCAGCTCCAGGTAGAGATTTGGCCAGTAGATTGGTCCAGCATCTGGATTTCTGAGAGGCCGTATTCGATGAGTTCAGGTGTACTTGTAAATGCCGCGACTGGCTCTGCAAACACCGCTAAATTGACGGTAATATTGCTGTCACAACCGCTGGCATTGGGAATGGTATAAGTAAACGAAGTGCTTTCGGTGTAGGTTTGCCCGTTTGCCGCGAAATAAGGCCCGCAAGAATTTATATTGATGGTATTGGAGCTTGCCTGGTTGATTGTTAAATTCAAATTGACCGTGCTATCGCAGCCACTTGATGATCCACCGCTTATTATGTACTGAGGTGAATTCGTCGAGCTTGTGTAGGTTACGCCATCAATCCATGCGTAGCTATTACATGCCGATTGAACATCAATTCCTATGAGATTTATACTACTCGAAAGATTTAAGGTCACTAAGGAATCACAGCCACCAGTATTTGTTAGCGTTACGCTTTGTGTGCCGGGGCCGTTGAAGGTAAGGCCGTTCCATAAGTAGGGAAATTGATCATTGCAAACCGTCTGACTGATATTCACTGCGTCTGGCACACACGCGCCACAACAATTGCCGGTTTGTGCACTTATGGTATAATTCGTATTGCTGTCCCAACAAGGATACTGCACATTTAAGCCCCTGAGTACGCCGCCAAATTGGTTTTGAAAATACGCCAAGACTTGGTCTACCGTATTGCAGCCACCTTGATTCGAATTCACATCGCAACTAGCAAGACAAACGATACCAGTGTTGTTTCCGTTGGTAAGATTAAAATAGTTCGGATTCGGCGGACTAATGATCGTCACTGGTGGCACAACGTTCACCGTAAGAATTGCAGGATTGATTCCCGTAAAACTCGATGTATTAATGGGGAATCCACAGTTATTGTTGTTTTGTGCGGAGTTGAAGCCAGCATAAAGAACTTCTGTTACTGTATTGACAAACGGACCACTAAAGGTCACATTCACTGGCTCATAGGTGCAAATGCCAATTTTTAAGTTGGGAATGTTTTGATCAACAACAATGTTGAGATTTCCACCATCATAATTGGCAAAGAGTATCCAATTTCCACTAGGGTCGCAATTTGGCGTAAAAGAAGATTGCCCAAAGAAAGGGCTAGAGATGAGGAGTGGCAGGATCAAAATCCAAGCAATGGAGAATTGCTTATGCATGCGACAAGTTCTTTTAATAGTCAAGTTGATTTGTTATGAAACAAATAAGTACTGCGCTTGTTCTACATTCAAATAAAAATTATGTTCAAAACAGCACTTTTTTCAGTCCTCTTTTATGTCGTTTCCTTTCTCTCATTGGCCCAAACAAATGTTTCCGGCGGCATCTACCAAAACACTACTTGGTCTTTGGCAGGCAGCCCTTATATCGTGAACAGTTCAATCGTTGTATTCCCGGGCAAAACTTTAACGATTCAGCCAGGCGTAGAAATTCAAATCAATAACCAGAACAGCACCAACATATATATCGAGACGCGCGGCACCATCAATTGTATCGGTACAGATGCGCAGCCCATTAAAGTTTATGCGCTGTTCGATACCCTGAATACAGTTGCTTGGCAAGGTATTGTTTGTACGAGTTCGCAAGGAGGCGTTTTGAATGCCGATCGTGTCGAGATTTCTAATGCATATTTCCCTTTTTCTTACGAAATCATTCCCGCTACACTTTCCTATACCAATAGCAAATTCATCCGCTGCTTTCAGGCTGTTACGGTAGGTACCAACCTCAATTTATCGGGCTGTGAATTCATTGATAATGAAGTAGGCGTTTATGGTTGGGCAAATTTCAATATCAACAATTGCCTTTTCAAAGACAATACAACTTCACTATTTATTTACGCGAGTGCTTTTGCAATGAGCAATTGTAGTTTTATCGACAACCAAATTGGAGCCTCCTTTTTAGCGAATGCGGTAGACTCAATTGTCATTTCAGCTTGCGAATTCCTCAACAATGGTTTGGCGCTCAATTATCCTAACAACGGAAGAGTTGAGAATTG
>CAMDFN010000037.1 GCA_945897565.1 Chryseobacterium gleum | reverse complement strand
GTTCCGCCGATCACCAAACCTGTTTCATCGCAATTGAAGGCGATGGTCCAAAACTCAGCGCTTGACAAAATACCCCCCGGACTCGGGTTACTGACCAACAGCGCTCCGGCCGGACTGATTTTTTGAATCTGAGCAACAGAACCCGCGGTGACATACGAATTACCCAAGTTGTCAACGGCAAAAGTTCCCAGCCATACGTTTGACGTATCGTAAGGTGTGCTGTAGGTCCAGAGTAAGGTGCCTGTAGAATTGTATTTCAAAATTTGCATCGGCATGATGCCGCCTAAAGCATAAGCGTTGCCTGCTCCATCGCGTTCGCATTCCCAAACAACGTCCCAGTTGGTGGCAAAATTGGGGCTTTGGGTCCAGGGGTCAATGATCAAGTCTGCCTGAATATCGTAAGATCCGATTTGAAAACCAACGGTTTGACCAACCAGTTTGAAAGCGGACTCAACCACCTGATTGGTATCCTTTTGAAAAGAGTACGGCACATGGTCAAGAACAGTTCCGAAGCAAGTTGGGATTTCAAGCTCCATATTTGCATTGAGTGCAACTGGCCTATCGTATTTCATCTGAATTTGCTTAGGGTCGGCACCCGGATGCACAACAAACGCGTATTTAAGGCCATCTTGCGGATGCACGGTATACTGCAAATCGATGTTCGGATAGATATTTTCATAAATCAAGCGCGCATACCCCTTACAAGAATTGGCTTCAGGATATGAAAAATAAGCCGGCTGTTCACCTTGAGCGTAGAGTTTAGTTTGCGGATTACAAGCTTCAAATTGAATTTGAAAAGCATCGGACTTGAAAGCAAACTTACCGACAACCTGTTCCTTTTCTTTGTAAAGCGGAACTTGTGTGGCGTAGAGCGCACGCAGGCTATCGCGCTCAGATTTGGCTGTTTGTCGGGCTTCTAAGAAATAATACCTGACACCTTTCTGACCAAAAAAAACGCGCGTAGACCCAAAGTCTATGGCGTAAGCAATTTCACCAATTTCAGGCGTCTGAAAAGCATCGAACTGTCCTTTGTTCTCAATAAAAACGCGTGCTTTTTGGTAGGGCTGTTCCCAGTTGTTTTGAAAGGCTTGGGCGCCGCCATAAGTGGCAAACCTCGTGATAAAAACAAGTAAGAAGAAAATTTGGAATAGTTTCATTCAATCAATAGTTACCCTAAACTAGGAAAAATATCTGAAATTGAAATCCTTATTGCTTCACTATTCTTAAAAATTGTGTGCGCTTGTTCACCTTGCATACCAATTGGTATGTTCCGTTAGCCAAATGACGCAAATCAACTTCTTGGGCCGCAGCAAATTCAATGACAAGACGCCCTTGCAAATCAAATACATCTAATTTTTCAACCTCCTGACTGAGTTGAAACAAGCCATTACTCGGATTGGGATAAACTTCAAGCGACTGCTCTGTGGTATGATTCAAACCCAAGACATCGACAAAAATGCTATCTTGAATCGAGCAACCATTGGCGTCGGTAACTACAACAGAATACCAACCGCCGTCGAGGTACACCGCCATGCTGTCTGTTTGTGCTGCTGCTCCAGACCAAACATATTGATACGGTGCAGTTCCGCCGCTGACCGTGGCCACAGCAGTGCCGTCCAAGGCACCTGGCCCCGAAGCCATTGTGGCATTCAATGCAAGTGTCAATAGATTTGGTTCATTGACCAACACCGTCTGATTTTGCGCGGTGCAACCTAAAGAATCGCTCACCATCAGGCTATAAATTCCTGTAGACAAATTGTTAAAATCACCAGAAGTATTCACAAGTGCTCCTACTTGATACGTATAGCCGCCATTGCCGCCAGAAGCACTGGCGTTGATTTGGCCATCTGAAAGGCCCGAACAAGATACCGATTGAACAACGTAATTTGAAACAAGTAAATCAGGTTCTTGAATTTCAAAAGAAAGCACTGCGCTACAAGGTCTTGAATCGGTAACTGTTAGCGCATAGATACCAGGTGCTAAATTGGCATTGGTGGCTTGGTTGGCGCCATTGCTCCAGTCAAAAGTAACTGGTGCAGTAGCCGCAGATACATCGAGTTGTATGGATCCATCCGCTAAACCGTTGCAACTGACCATTTGTAACGATGAACTTGTTACCACAGGTGCTGCATAAGGTACGAACACAGAATCTACTACAACACATCCATTGGTATGGGTAATGGTAACGGTATTCCAACCTTCTGAAACCGAAAGATTTGTTTTACCACTCACGCCGTTTTCCCATAAAAACTGACACGTACTGAACATACACGGGCAACCGGAGCTATTCACCACCGCTTGGCCATTGCTGCCTCCGGGGCAAGTTGGCGGCACTACACCACCAAACGTAATGACAAATGGATCAGTAAGCGTTGTGGTGTAAATTTCAAAACAACCTGTGTTGTCGGTCACTTGTAAAGAATAGGTTCCGGCAGGCACATTGCTCAATTGGGCAGCGGTGCTTCCGTTGGACCATAAATAGGTATAAGGTGCCGTTCCCAATGTTGCACTAGGGCTAATGAGGCCCGATGCACTGCCGTTACACCAAGGTTGAACCACTGAAACATTCGACAAAATGCTTCCGGGGCCACAATTAATTGTCTGATTGAAATAAACGCCGTTGTTGAGTGTACTCAAATAAGACGCCCAAGCCAAGCCAGCATTCGGGAAAACAGAAGTCAGCTCTACCCGATTCAAATACACGCCCTTCCAGCCCATCGGATTGAGGCTGTCTTTTTTGACGAGATAAACCAAGTCGAGCAAATTGTCGTTGTCGAGATTGGTAAACAAAGGCGTTGCACCAATATTAACACCGGTTTGCTGAGGTACGAGCGGCTGAATGGTATGGGCCACAAAATCAAAAACCTCCAAGCGGTGTTTCCAGGTGCCGCTTTGCATGTAGTTCACTGATAAAATCGCTTCATCGCGGCCGTCGTTATTGAGGTCCACAGCATTACCTGAGGCAAATTGCAAGGCCCCAATGCTATCTTTCAAAACCTCCTGCCCCGTTCCGCCATCGAGTAAAACTTGGTAGTAATCTGTGTAGGAAGAGCTCGAGCCTTTCGCTAGTGAGAGAAAAACATCCGGAACAGCAGAACCCGTAAAATTGCCGATCACTGGCTCGGCACTGGACTCTGTATTGGGAAGGTCGTAACTCCACATGGTACTCCAATTGGCTCCTTTAATTTTTGAAACCTTTCCGCCGTAAGACTGAATGATGATGTCGTGCTGTCCGGAAGCATTTTTGATCAAGGAAGCCGGCGCCACAAAACCCAATTGTGGGTCGGTCATTAAAGGAATAGAAGGCGCAAGTGTGTTGTTGAGCAAGTGCGAAAGCTGACAAGCCCAGAAACTGCCACCGAGCGTTTCGCCACCCGTACCGTACAACACCCACTGCGTGCCATTGCCTTGAATATCGGCCACCAAAGCGGAGCAATAGGTCTCGGCGCTGTCTGGCACAACCGCCATTGCCAGCAATTGCCCGTTCATGCTATTGACCACCATGAGGTGCCCCGGCGGGCGCGTGGTGTCCCAAACAGGTGCGGCGTGGTCTCCGCCGTTCGCCACTAAAATATCTTGAATGCCGTCGCCACTGACATCGGCAATAAACTGCGGGTTGTAAAAATTATACAAACCGCTGTCTGCAGGGTTGGAATTATAAGGGAAGTAGTCCCAGAGCAAGGCGCCGTTCGAACCATTGATGGCGAGCAATTGCGCCTGACGCCCCACCATAAAAACGTCCTTGATGCCGTCATTGGTGATGTCCATAAAAACCGCACTCCCAAAAACCTCATTGCGCGCAGCGCGCTTCCAAAGCAAGTTGCCATTGGCGCCGTTATACGCCATAATGCCATTGTTACTAAACACACCGTCTGTACCGCCACCATAAACGATATCCTTGATGCCATCATTATTGAGGTCACAAGCACGCGGCGACGAAAGCGTAGGGATAGAATCGGTAAAGGACTGCCAATTTTGCCCAAGAACAAGCGTTGATACAGAAAAGGCAAACAGAAGTACTATCGATTTGAACATGGTTTTCAATTTGAACAAGGTAAATTTAGACAATTATCGCTTGAAACCACTATTTTTGCAACCTCACCTCGTGTGAAAATGGCTCCGTGGCGCAACTGTATAGCGCACTGGATTTCGGCTCCAGCGGTTGTGGGTTAGAATCCCTCCGGGGTCACAAAAAGAACCCAGCACGAAAGTGCCGGGTTTTTTGCTTTTAGGAGCAAGCAAAATGTATTTTGACTTGCGGATAAAACAAAAAAGCCGATAACTGCGCCAGCAGTTTGGGTTCTATGCTTGGAATGAACAAATCCTTGGGAAAACGCGGTAGCGTAATCCCAACAGCGTTCAAAACTTGTTTAACAAGCCTCATTAATTTTCATTAAATTTAAGTTCAATATTTAACTTTAAAATGATGCATGCCCGTCGATTAACCTTCTCTCCAACAGCACTTTTTCTGCATTTCTTATTGACTTTTTATTGGTCTGTATCTTACTCACAAACCAATTCGCTATTTACTTCCTCAGTTGCAGAGCAAGTTCTAAAGGGAAATTATGACCCCATGTTTTATGCTTCGGCAAATGCGATAACCAATCAAAATGAATACCATGCAGCAAATCAAAATTATCACTTTATTTCTTTTATGTGCATCTTCTTTTCGAGCGCAACCATTACTGGACTTCAATACGCAACGCCAACAAATAGACCGACAACTCATGATTGGCCTGGGTACTTGGGCGGCGAGTAATTTTGCCTTGAGTGGCTATAGTTGGGCTACGGCAGCAAATGAGCAGACAAAATATTTTCACCAGATGAATGTCATGTGGAATACCGTGAATTTAGCTTTGGCAGTGCCTGGATATTGCAGAGCTAAAAACACCAACTTGGGCCTTAATGACCTGCAAACTTGGGAGGCGCAAAAGAAAACCCAAAAAATATTTTTGATCAATTCTGCTTTTGATTTAGCTTATATGGCTAGCGGCTTTGCACTGAGGCAGCAAGTAAACTCAGATCCCACCAAACAAGCTCAATTTCAGGGTTATGGCAACAGCTTGCTCCTGCAAGGTGGCTTTTTATTGCTCTTCGACCTCAGCGCATACTTGATTCATCAGCACCACGGTAGTGCGCTCCACAAACCAAGTTTGTCAAACCTGCAGCTGAGCACCAGCGGCATGGGCCTAAAGTTGCAATTTTAAATCCCCTTCAACAAACTATCGTATAGGTCATTGAAAGACATCCCGCCAGCGGTTTTTTGCTTAGACAAGCGCTTGAACTCGACCAAAGCCCAAAGCACGAACTCCATTAAAAATGGGAGGTCTTCTGAGGCTACACTGGGTTGGTAGCGCTCAATGAGCTTTTTGAGAGGCGCAATGTCTTGAAGGGCGTGCAAGTAAGTTTGCGCGTCGGTTTCGTCGGCGATTTCGAGGGCGTTGTTTTGGGTAAACCAATCCACCACGCCGTCGTAGGGAGTGACTTGATCTGCTTTTTTGAGTTTTTCGATTTTCGGAAAATAATTCAAAAAGAGCGTTTTGGTGGCCTCACTAATGAGCTGATTGGCCACAAAAGAAGAGCCTTCCTGCTCGCCTTCATAGACCAACTCTACTTTTCCAGTGATTGATGGAATCATGCCCATGAGGTCACTGAAGCGAACAGTGGTGCTTTGCTCGTTGTTGAGCAAGGCGCGGCGCTCGGCGGTACTGATGAGGTTTTCGTAGGCGGTGATGCTCATGCGCGCGCTCACGCCACTTTTGGCATCTACGAATTCGCTGGTGCGCGCTTCAAAAGCGATTTGCTCTAAGATATCTTTGGCCAATTCGGGTACGTGTACCTCACAAATGCGGTTTTCTAGTTTTTGGGCTTCTTGAGCCGTAATTTGCTTGGCGGTCTTGACGTCTGCGGCGTAGTGGGTCAGAATTTGAGAGCCAATGCGGTCTTTGAGTGGCGTCACGATGCTGCCGCGGTTGGTGTAGTCTTCGGGGTTGGCCGTAAAAATAAACTGGAGGTCTAGGGGCAAGCGCAACTTGAAGCCACGTATTTGTATGTCGCCTTCTTCTAGGATGTTAAATAGGGCTACTTGAATGCGCGCTTGCAAATCGGGCAGCTCATTGATGACAAACAAGCAACGGTGCGCACGGGGAATCATGCCGAAGTGCAGCACGCGTTCGTCGGCGTAGTTGAGCTTGAGATTGGCAGCTTTGATGGGGTCGATGTCGCCAATGAGATCGGCGATCGTGACATCTGGCGTGGCTAGTTTTTCAAAAAAGCGCTCAGAGCGGTGCAGCCAGGTAATGGGTGTGTTGTCGCCGTGTTCCAAAATGAGGTCTTTGGCATAGCGGCTAATGGGAGCCAGCGGGTCGTCGTTGATTTCGCTGCCCGCCACTACCGGGATGTATTCGTCGAGTAGATGTATCATGAGGCGCGCAATACGCGTTTTGCCCTGGCCGCGCAAGCCCAGAAGGTTGATGTTGTGCTTGGAGAGAATGGCACGCTCTAGTTGCGGAATAACGGTGTGTTCGTAGCCGTGCATCGTCGGAAAACTTGGTTTGCCAGCGCGCAGCGCAGCAATGAGGTTGTCGCGGAGTTCGGTTTTGATGCTTTTGGACGCATAGCCCGCTGCTTTTAATGTGCCTAAAGTATTGATGTTGGTATCTATCATATCAGTTCATTCGTTTTTTACGATTGGTTTCGTAGTCGTGGAAAATCATTTCACCTAAGCCTTTTAAGCCGGTATAAAAGGCCTTGCCCTTGTTAAACTTCGTGAATTCGTCCACAAAATGCTGCAAATACGGGTCTTGGGCAATCATGAAGGTCGTGATTGGGATGTGCAGCTTGCGCGCTTGGGCCGCCATGGTGTAGCATTTGTCTACGATGTAATCATCTAGGCCATTGCTGTTTTTGTAGTACTGCCCATCTGGCAAGCGCAAACAACTCGGCTTGCCATCTGTGATCATGAAAATTTGTTTGTTGGTATTGCGCTTTCTGCGCAAGATATCCATGGCGAGCTCTAGGCCAGCAACGGTATTGGTGTGGTAGGGCCCAACGTTCAAATACGGCAAATCTTTGATGCGAATTGGCCAGGCGTCGTTGCCAAAGACAATGACGTCTAGGGTATCTTTCGGATAGCTTGTAGTGATGAGTTCTGCAAGCGCCATAGCTACTTTTTTGGCTGGCGTAATGCGGTCTTCGCCGTAGAGGATCATGCTGTGGCTGATGTCTATCATGAGCACTGTACTCATTTGAGATTGGTGATGGGTATCTTCTACCACAAGGTCTTGTTCGGTGAGCCTGAACTCCCCTACGCCATGATTGATCTGCGCATTCTTTAAGCTCTCTGTGATCGAAATATTTTCGAGCGCGTCTCCAAACTGAAAATCCCGAAATTCGCCGGTAGCTTCGTCGCCTAGCCCACTCTTTTTGGATTTGTGCTGCCCGCGCCCACTCTTGCGGATGTTTCCAAAAATTTGCTCCATCGCATTTTTGCGCAAGATGCGTTCGGTCTTGGCCGTTACCGTCATTTGCCCTTTGCCGTCCGGCAAAATTTCTTCGCGCAAATACCCTTTCTTTTTGAGGTCTTCGATGAAGTCGTCCATGGTGTATTTGTCGTTGGTAAGGCTGTATTCCTTATCCAAAACATTGAGCCACTCCAGTGCTTCATCTACATCACCAGAGGTATGCACAATAAGTTCGCTAAAGATTTCAAACAAGCGCTCAAAGTCTGAGAGCTCAGGCGCTTGATAAGGCGTGAATACATAACCGCTACTGCGCATGTGTGGAGATTTAAATTTGAAACAAGAGTTGAGGGGAAATGTTTTGGGTAAAATTCAAAATAAATAAGATGTTAAAATAATAGTATATAATCGGATTTTTTCCGGTTATGGTATATAAATATGACATTTTGATTCGAGCGTCAATATTAAAATTTCCAACAGATTGAATTAGTTAGCAAAACTGGTCCACCTGATTCAAGACCTTGGTAAATAAACAATTTTGACATGCTTTACATTGGTATTTTCATTGTCACTTACCTTTTCTTCACTGAGTTCATTACCTACTAACAAATGCAGGTGATCATTCTCTTTTTTTATACTTTGAAGGTAAGCGATGAATTCATCGATTCCATTTGAATCAAAGATAATTTCAACTCCCTCCCCATTGCTATCTGTTTCAAATTTTATCATCATCTAGAATATGAAATATTTGTTATTCATTGGTTTTGTGTTTTTGCCTGTCCCTATTGAGGCAGTTCGCAATTTACACTAACAGCATTTTGACTAAATTTATGTAAAATCAATAAACTACCTGTAAAGAAGTTGGGGTTGTAGAATTATGTAATGAAATCCAAATAATTGTCTTGATGGATTGTGATAAATTCAGCATCTGGATAAAACTCCTTCCAAGTTGATGGTGCCCCCTTTATTTTCTTTAGATTCCACTTAAATTCGTAGCCATAGATTTTGCCACCGCGCTCCTCTACCCAGTCAATCTCTTGTTTCCTGTAAGTTCTCCAAAAGTAGTTATTGACCAACATATTGTTATAGGCCTGGTACTTCAAACGTTCAGAAATTAAATAATTTTCCCATAGCTGACCGGTATCATCACGAAAAGCCAATGTATTTACATTGGCGATAAGTGCATTTCGGATACCATTATCATAGAAATACCATCTTGACGATTTCGATATTTCTTTTCTCGGATTCCTGCTGTAGGCTTCAACTTTGTAAAGAACAAATACTTTAGTTAACAAGTCCAAATATCGTTCAACTGTATTTTTATCGAGGCCTAACTGACTGCCAAGCTCTGGTAGCGAAACCTCCCCTCCCAATTGAAAGGCAATTAAACGAAGCAAACTAATAATTTTATCTGGCTTTTTAAGTTTCTCAAATGAAAGAATATCTCGAGTTAGATAAGAATTGACAAGCTGTTGAAGGTATCTTACCTTTTCATCCCACTCTGCGTATTGTAAAAGTTCAGGGTAAGCGCCTAGCACCATTCGCTCTTCCAACTTACCTTTGGTTTCGATTAAACTCTCTTGCTCAGAAAATTCCATCTGAGATAAAGGAAATAGCTTTAATGCATTAGCACGACCTGTAAGCGGTTCGCCTAATTCATTCTCTAAATCAAAAACTGAAGAACCTGTTGCTATAATTTTAATTCCCTCAATTTCATCAACCATAAGCTTTAAAATCAAGCCGATTTCTGGTACTGTTTGCGCTTCATCGATCACCAATAATTTAGTATCGCCCAAGAGTCGCTTATAGTTTTCGATGGAACGATTGGAAAGTATAGAGGCTGTTATGGCGTCTTCACCATTGAGAAGCAAGTACTTTTCTTCCATGGAAGAAAGTCTTTTTTTCAATAGCTCAGTTTTTCCGACACGTCTTGCACCAAGCAAAATCAAGACCTTATTCGGCTGTAAATACTGCTCAAAGCCTTCTTCTATCTTACGGACTAAGTAGTTCATTAATGTCTGTTTTCACTTATTTACTGCAAAAATAAGCATTCCTATTCACTTATTTTACATTAATTAAGTGATTTCATTCACTTATTTTACATGAATTAAGTGAATTTATTCATTTCGTTTATCTAAAACAAGCGAAACAGCTGCCCCTTCCTCTTCACAATATTTTTGTAATCCCACTGGATGCTTACGGATTTTCGAGGCAGCGCTCGAGCATCTCTTGGCAATAAACTTCGGTCATTTCTTGCGCATCATTTCCAAATACATGGCCTCTACTTTATTGCGGGCCCATGCCGTGCGGCGCAGGAAAACCAAACTTGATTTGATGGAAGGGTCGATTTTGAAGCAATTGATATTGACCTTGAAGGCCATGTGCTCCCAGCCGTAGTTGTCCACTAAGGCATCAAGCATATCGGCTAATTTGACGCCATGAAGTGGGTTATTGGGTTGGTCTTGCATGCGCTATTTTTGCTCGAGCTTGTGATAAGAAATATAAGATAAGAGTAAGATACCCAACACCACAAAAGGAAAGAAGGTTTGTCCATTGATGCCGTCGACAGCGCCGTGGCTGATGGCTGCAAAAATAAATTCAATGGCAAAACAGCCATAAGCCCAATCTTTGATTTTGGTGGATTTCATGATTTATTATTTTTATCAAATATATAAAATTTAAACCCTTTTGCACTTGAGGTGTTTTAACTTTGATACAAACTTTCAGACATGAACTTCACCGAATTACTTGTTAATCAACGCAGCTATTTTAAGGCTCAGCATACCAAGTCTATTGAATCGCGTAAAAATACACTTCGGATTTTTAAAACTATGCTTTTAGAAAACGAGGCCAAAATTTACGCTGCTGTGTATGCCGATTTTCAGAAGTCTGAACACGAAGCTTTCCTGACCGAATTTGCCATCCTCATCAAAGACATCGACGAGGCAATAGGCGCTTTGCCCAAATGGATGAAAGCACAAAAAGTGAAAACCAATTTGGTCAATTTGCCAGGAAAGTCATATGTGGTGCCTGAACCTTTTGGGCTCTGTTTGGTCATTGGGGCCTGGAACTACCCTATTCAGCTGTCGTTTGCGCCAGCAATTGCTGCATTGGCAGCTGGCAACACGGTAGTTCTGAAGCCCTCTGAACTTGCCGCCAACAGCGCACAGTGTATGGCCGAACTCGTGGCGCAGTACTTTGATCCGCGTCTTTTCACGGTTGTATTGGGTGGCGTGGAAGAAACCACCACACTGCTTGCAGAGCGCTTTGACAAAATCTTTTTTACGGGTAGCCCTGCCGTTGGGCGCATTGTGTATGAGGCGGCAGCCAAGCACCTCACGCCTGTCACTCTTGAACTCGGCGGCAAAAGCCCTGCCATCATTGCACCCAGTGCAGACTTACCTACTGCAATAAAACGCTTGATTTGGGCCAAATTCTTGAACGCGGGGCAAACCTGCATTGCTCCCGATTATGTATTTGTTCATGAAAGCATTTATCAAGAATGCCTCGTTTTATTGCAACAAGAAATTGAAAAAAATCAATATGCGTTGGCAAACAAAAACTACGTGCAAATTATCAATGAACGGAATTTAGCGCGTTTGGAGAAGTTCCTTGATAAAGATAAAATTGCATTCGGCGGAGCAATCGATAGAGAAATGCGCACCATTTCACCTACACTGCTCAAAGACGTCAGTTTAGACGACGCCGTTATGCAGGAAGAAATCTTCGGCCCAATTCTTCCTTTGATCAGCTACACGCTATTTGACGAAGTACTCCACTACATTCAGGACCACGAAAAACCACTTTCTGCCTATTTGTTTTCCAATAACAAAGCAGAACAACACGAATGGCTCAATGAGTTGTCTTTTGGTGGAGGTTGTATCAACGATGCTATTATGCACATCACCAACCCTAACTTGCCATTTGGAGGTGTTGGGCAGAGCGGAACAGGAAGCTACCACGGCAAGGCAGGTTTTGAAACTTTTTCACATCTGAAATCTGTTTTCGAAAAACCACGCTTATTTGAGGTACCTTTGAAGTATCCGCCATATACCGCCACAAAAATGGGCTGGATCAAACGCTTACTTAAACTCTCATGAATCCCATTGCCAAACTTGCCGGCGCAGGCAAAGAATACCAAGTCGGCGACCAAACAATTGTAGCGCTACAGCCTGTCGATTTAGAAATTCGAGCAGGTGAACTCCTGCTCATAATTGGGCCCTCTGGCTCGGGCAAAACCACCCTGCTCTCTTTGTTGGGCTGTGTCATTTACCCGTCTTATGGCCAACTTTGGGTCAAGGATCAATTTGTGAATGAGCTCAATCAAAAAGAACTCGCGGCTCTGCGTTTGCACACCATAGGTTTTGTTTTTCAGAGTTTCAATCTCATTGCCCCGCTCAACGCCCTAGACAACGTCATGATGCCCCTGCAGCTCAAGAAAATCCCGAGAGCCGAGGCCAAAAAAAAGGCCTTAGCCGCCCTAGAACTTGTCGGCATGCTCGACCGCAAAAGCAATTTACCCAAACAACTTTCTGGCGGGCAACAACAACGCGTGGCGATTGCCCGTGCCTTGGTTACCGATCCACAACTCGTGCTTTGCGATGAGCCCACGGCCTCATTAGATGCCAACTCGATATCTACTGTCATGCAAGAGCTCGTGAACCTCGCGCGCAATGGCAAAGCAGTGTGCGTCGTAACCCACGACCCCCGACTTATTCAATACGCCGACCGCATTATAGAAGTAGAAGCCGGATTTGCCAAAGAAATCAACAAACAAGACCTCTCACAAAAATTAGCTATTCATTGATATGTATTTCAAAATTCTCACCCCTATCGTGCTGTTATTAGCCCTCAACTCTTGTGGCGGCAAAGCAGAAAAGAAAGTCAAAGTCGAAAAATACAAGATCGACAAAATTGAGCAAATCATAGGCATTGCGCGCATAGAGCCCGCCGGTAAAATTAGCCCGCTCGGTGCCGAAAGCGCTGGAAAAATTGTTCAAATTCATGTGCAAGAAGGCCAAATGGTGAAAAAAGGCACCTTGCTACTCACCTTAGACCAAAGCGTAGACGCCGCCCAAATTCTGCAAAGCGATGCCAAATTGGCTACCCGCCAGCAGCGCGTCAAAAGTTTGGAAGCTAAAATTGCGGCCATCGAACTCAAAATCAGTTTGGCAGACACCGAGCGCAAGCGCGACCGCCGCCTGGCCGATGCGCAAGCAGGTACGCAAAAAGCCGCGTTTGACTCCGAAAGCATCTACACCAATTTAAGAGCAGACCTCGTTATTGCCAAGGCAGATTTGGCCGAGGCCCAGGCTTCTATCGGAGAAGTACAGACAGAACGCAATTACGCGCAAAAACTCCTCGATAAAAAGAATATTTATGCGCCGGCAGACGGCATGGTCTTGAATTGGGATGTGAAGTTGGGGCAAGCTGTTGGCATTGGCAGCAAGCTCGCCGATTTTGCGCCTGAAGGAGACCTCATTGCCACCACAGAAGTCGATGAGTTGTTTGCCATGAAAGTCAAAAAAGGCCAACGCGTTGTGATCAATATCCAAGGAACCAAAGAAAAGCTCAGTTCCGGCACCGTTGTCTATTGCGCTCCTTTTCTCTCGAAAAAATCAATTTTCAATGACCGTGCAGACAACCTCGAAGACCGTCGTGTCAGAGAAGTGCGCGTGCGCATAGACCAACCCGAAGCGGTTTTGATTGGCAGCAGAGTAGAATGCATTATTTCATTGTAAGCCATGCAACTACTGCGCACCGCACTTAAATTCATCAAATTCGACAAGCCCAAGAGCGTTGGCGCCTTGTTTGGTGTCATTATATCCATTTTTTTGGTAGGGCAGCAAACCGGTATCTTCACCTTCCTGACCAACGCCATGTGCTATTTTGTGCGCGTCAATGATGGTTATATCTGGGTAACAGACAACAAAACCGAGAACGTCAATGCGCTTGCTCCTATTGATGTGCGCTTGGGTTTTGAAATGGAAAGTTTACCACACATCAAAAAAGCGCACCAATTCGTCATTGCGAGTGGCGCGGCACGCTTCCCCGACGGCACGGCAGCTGGCCTAAGTGTTGTGGGTGTAGAGCTGCCAGAGTTCAATGGTATACAGCAAGGTATTTTCTTTGATGGCGAGCCCCAAGACCTGATTTCGGACGGCGCTGTTTCGGTAGATTTTTTCGATGCCAAAGCATTGGGTAACCCTCAAAAAGGCGACTACTTTGAACTCAATAACAAACAAGTGCGCATTGGAGCGCTCACCAAAGGCGCACGCTCTTTTGGCGGCGGCCTCATTTCTTACACCACCATAGACCGCGCTCGTTTCTTGGGCAACGTTTCGGGCTCGAAAACCTCCGCATTTTTGGTTGAAGTAGACAAGGCTCAAAATATGGAAAAGGTCGTGAAGTTGATCAATGCAAATATTCCTGGGGTCAAGGCCTGGATGCCCGTCGAATTCAAAAACCAAACCATCCTGACCGTTCTTAAGTCGAGCGGTATTGCCTTTTCTTTCGGCACACTCATCATTTTTGCACTTATTTCAGGCTTTATCATTATTGGGCTCACCCTCTACTCTGCCGCTATTGACCGCATCAAAGACTACGGAACACTCAAAGCCATCGGCGCCACCAACGGTTATATTCGCAAGCTCATCCTGATGCAAGCCACGCTCTATGCCATTGTTGGTTTTTTGATTGGATACGCTTTGATAGAAGGTTTCAGAAATGGCATTGCCAACGCAGGCACGCTCTTTACGTTCTCACCGGCCATCAAATTTGGCTTTTTTGTTATTACGGCGGTCATTAGCATTTCCGGAACGTTGTTTGCCATTCGCCGCATCACCAAACTTGAGCCCGCATCGGTTTTTAGGAATTAGTAGCCAAGGCCTTTAAAATTCAGTACCTTTGCGAACGAATCAAATCGGTTATGGACCAAACAGAAGGCATCCGCATCAATAAATACCTCAGTGAAGTTGGCTATTGCTCGCGCAGAGCTGCCGACCAACTCATCGAACGCGGAAGGGTCATGATCAATGGTTCGGTACCAGAAATGGGCACCAAAGTACTGCCTGGCGATGTAGTCACCGTAGACGACGAACCAGTTGGCGCTCCCCAAGAAGATTTCATTTACATCGCTTTTAACAAGCCTGTCGGGATTGTCTGTACCACTGATCACGTCCGCGAAAAAGACAACATCATTGATTACATCAATCACCCCAAACGGATTTTTCCGATTGGAAGGCTAGATAAACCCAGCGAAGGGCTTATTTTCCTGACCAACGACGGCGATATCGTCAATAAGATTTTACGTGCGCGCAACAACCACGAAAAAGAATATCTCGTGCGTGTCAACAAACGCATTACCCCAGATTTTATCCGCAAAATGGGCCAAGGCGTACCCATTTTAGGTACCAAAACCCGCCGCTGCGACGTCCGGCAAATCGATGCCTTCACCTTTCGGATTGTCTTAACGCAAGGGCTCAATCGGCAAATTCGCCGCATGTGCGAATTCTTTGATTACCGCGTAGCCACACTCAAACGCATCCGCATCATGAACATCAAACTCGACCTCCCCGTGGGCCAATGGCGCGAGCTCAATGAAGATGAGATCATCGTCATCAAGTCGATGGTAGCGGATAGCATAAAGGATTTTGATGAGCACGCTTATGAATGAGCTTAAAAAAGCTACTCCACCTCCTCAAATAACAATTTGACGCCTGGGTCAATTATATAAGACCATTTTTTGCCTTGCATTGTTCCCGGAACCTCAATTTTCATTTCTCTTTGCTTGAACACCACAGCTACCCTTTCTTTGGTTCCATCTGAAGCGATAAAATCAATTTGCAAGGGGAAAGTGAAGAGTTGTTGCTGAGCCTGTGTAATCAAAAGAAATTGCTTGTTGTCGTCGTTTGTTTTCAGCTTCGGATGCCCGACTTGGTAGAGCCATTG
>CAMDFN010000036.1 GCA_945897565.1 Chryseobacterium gleum | reverse complement strand
TGGGATGGCAAAAATGCGGGTAAATTTTTATAGATTCAAAATCCCAACAAAAGCAAAAACCCTAAGACATTTGATACATCTTAGGGTTTTCTATTTCCTACAGCCATATAGGACTTGTCTTTAACGAAGCGTTTTGCGGTCTGGACGGGACTCGAACCCGCGACCCCCTGCGTGACAGGCAGGTATTCTAACCAACTGAACTACCAAACCAATTTCTTTCACTTGCGTGAGCAACGACAGTTGCTTGAGAATTGTGTAATGCTTTCGTTAAAGCGAGTACAAAAGTAAGGTGTTTTCTGAAATGAACAAACAAAATCAAGGATATTTTTAGAGTTTTAATGGATTTCTTTTTGTTGCTTTGGTTTTGGCGTGAAATTGATAACTTTGAAAATATGAAAAAATTTGCGCTCCTTTTTTTCAGTTTTTTCTTTATTTCGCTGGTGCGTTTTGAGTTTTTGGCGCAAAATCAGGTTGTTCAGCAGAAAATGGTCATTGCTCCTTTTTGCCTGATCAATCCGGATACGTTAAAGCTTGGCCCGCACGATGAGCTTATTTGTGATTCTTATGTCGCATTTGGAATGCCCTCCGCCTATGATGCGCTGCATTCGTTCAATTCGAGACGCATGGATGGTTTTGGAGGTTTTCTCAATCTCAAGGTCAATAAAGGTCTAGAAGATATCAGAATGAAGGGTTTCAATTCGGATGTCAAAGCACTATATATTCAAATCAATCCGCAAACATTGACCGTTTATTGGTTGGCCATAGTGGGGCCAAGTGAAGACGGCAATTGTTATGTGCGCATAGACAGCAGGGGGTCTGCCGGTGGTGGCGTGGGCGCCGTTACGCCTCAAATCCAGCGCTTACATACTTATTATCCTACCTTACATCCTGTATTGCTCAAAGATTTCAATGAAGACGTTATTCAATGTTACGACTGGAGTAGTCGGCCGCTGGATTCTATTTGCAAGGTCATCAATATCAGACAACATTTTTATAAATATGCCGATCCTCAAATTGGGCAATCAATCACATTAGAGCAATACGTTCAAAAATATCCGTATACCACCAAAGGGGAAGACCTACCCGGGGTGAAGCGCGTAGTTGCTCCTAGTTATCGAACGTATAGAGTCAAATCTGGAGATAACCTTTCAAGTATTGCGGCAAGGCACCGCACTACTGTTTCACAAATCAAAAAAGCCAATGGCTTGCGCTCCGATTTTATTCGGGAAGGACAGGTATTGAAAATCCCTTCCTAACACTGCCAGTTTTACCAGCATTGATCTGAAATAAATACAGTTCCTTTGAAATAAGCGACCAATTTGTGGTCTTGATTTTCAATTCGGACTTCATATAAGCCCGTGCGTTTGCCTCGGTGAAGTTGGGTGCAGGTCGCAAGGAGTAGGTCATTGAGCTGAACTTTGGCCAGGTGTGAAATTTGTGTGTCGATACTGACGCACTGAAAACCGTAGGTGTTGGCTGCAAAAGCCAATGCGGAGTCTGCGAGTGAGTAGGTGAGGCCGCCGTGGGCTATTTGAAAGCCATTGGTGGTTTGTTCCGAAACCAGACAGCTCAACTGACAAAAACCAAGTTCCAGCTCTTTGATTTCCATCCCAAGTAATTGGCTAAAGGCATCGTTGTCTAGCATGGCCTGAACAATTTCTCTGGGGCTTTTCATGTTTTTTATAAATCGGAGAGGGAAAAGGTCTCTTTCAAACGGATGCCTTTCTCGGTGTGCTGAACCGTACAACACTCATGGACGGCGTCGTGCTCTAAAAATAGTACATATTCGTTGTCTGCAGCCTCTTTTAAAAAGCGTTCTTTTTCGGTGAGAGTGAGCAAGGGGCGGGTGTCGTAGCCCATAACGTAAGGCAGCGGAATATGACCAATACTCGGCAATAAGTCTGCCATGAAGACCAGCGTTTTGCCTTTGTAATGAATTTGTGGCAGCATCATGCTTTCGGTATGGCCGTCAAAAAAAGAGAGGTCTATACCACGAAGGGCGTTTTGGGTTAGTAAACCATTGCGCTCTACAAATTGAAGCTGACCACTTTCTTGGATGGGCAAGATATTTTCTGCTAAAAAAGAGGCTTTTTCTCGTGGATTGGGAACAGTGGCCCATTGCCAATGCTCTTCGGAGCTCCAATAGGTAGCGTTGGTAAAAACCGTGCGGTAGGCTTCTTTTTGTGCATCAAAAGCAATTGCACCACCACAATGATCAAAATGCAAGTGGGTAAGGATGACATCCGTGATGTCTGAGGCGTGAAAGCCCAAGCGCGCCAAGTTGCCATGCAAGCTATCGCTTCCGTGTAAATGATAGTGTGAGAAGAATTTTTCGGATTGTTTGTCGCCGATGCCGGTGTCGACTAAAATGAGCCTTTTACCATCTTCTATGAGTAAGGAGCGCAGGGCCCAATTGCACATATTATTGGCATCGGCGGGGTTTGTTTTTTGCCAAATTGTTTTGGGAACAACCCCAAACATGGCGCCGCCGTCGAGTTGAAAATAACCAGTATTGAGGACGTGTAGTTTCATGTAATTAGTTTGCAATACGTTGTTCGGTAGCAGGGTTTTTGACGACGTCTGCGCCAATTTTCAAGACCACCATTGTAGGGTTGGTATTCGCTATTACCGTTACGGTTTTGTCCTGACGCCCCAATTGCCCTACTTTCGGATGAAATTCTACGGCAATGATATCAGACTTGCCTGGCGCAATTGCTTTTTCGGGTTTTTTAGGCGTAGTGCAGCCACAAGATGCTTTGACATCTGCAATGAAGAGCGGTTTTTTACCGGTGTTGGTCACCACGAAGTTGTAAAGGTGTTTGGTATCTTCCTTAACAGTACCAAACTCGTGGTTGAGCACATTGAAACTCATGGTGGTCATGTTTAGTTCCGCTTCTTTGGCCAAACGCTTTTCTTCTTCTGCTACGTCCTTGAGACTTTCTTTCAACTCTTTGGTATTCTCGTCGGTAGCAACAATAGAGCTTGGTTCAGGCGCTTTGGTGCTTGGTTTATTATCGCAAGATTGGAATGAAAAAATCATTGTGGAGATAAAAAAGATTTTTTGTTTCATAATGTGATTTTTGCTAAATACTATTGATATTTTTGAATAAGTAGCTTCACTTCGTCTTGAAGTACAGGAAGATCACGCTTTACAATTGTCCAAATAATAATTGAATCAACATTATCGTAGGAATGAATTACCCAATTACGTAGATTAACGATTTTTCTAGCGTTTGTAATTTCTATTGCAGGATCTATTTTCATGATGCGGTTAATCGCTTCACCTATAATTTCAAATTCCCTTTCGACGCCTCTTTTTATAAGATTATTTTTATCGTAATCACTAAAGTTTTGGCAATCCTTTGAAAAGTCGAAAATTGAAAAAATCGAAGCTTGAATATCAAAAAGAGATTTGATAATTTTAAGCTGCATAAAGCAACAATTTTGTTCGCTCAATGTTGGCTATGAAATACGGATTTGATAGAGATCTTTCTGTCAGTAAATCTACTTTTCTATTAAAAAGTGCTTCTAGTTTTTCGTGAAGTGAAAAATACATATCTGTATATTCTTCATGTGAAAGGTCTTTGAATTTGATAAGTATATCGATATCGCTGTGCTCATTGAATTCTTCAGAAACAGCGGATCCAAAAACATGTAACTTTTCTACCTTATGTTCAAAACATAAGTCCCTGAGTTTTTCAAGTTGTTGTTCGATCATAGGTAACATGTAGACAAAAGTACAAAAAAATGTATGTCTTCGAATACCTCACTTCGTTCGGTGAACCAGTCTTAGCTTTATAGTGGATCAAAGCATCTTTTTGTTGAAGAGCTGGATTACCTCACTTCGTTCGGTTTTCCTGTGATGTTTAAAATCTAACAAGGAAAAGTCAAGCATTTGCAATGCTTTCTTTTTTTATGAAAGCCCCCTCTTTGAAGCAAGCTTCACTTCGGTGTATTCCATAAAAAAAGTCCTTCCGAAACGGAAGGACTTTTCCTTGTGCCCACGACTGGATTCGAACCAGCACACCTGTTGGCACCACCCCCTCAAGATGGCGTGTCTACCAATTTCACCACGTGGGCAGCAGACTTTCCGATTTAGAATCGGGTTGCAAAGATAAATATTTTCGTGAAATGTTTGCGTAGAAATGTAAGAAAGACATAACTTCGACGAAATTTTTTTGTTTTACCATGTCACACGTCTCTACCCAAAAGATTTCACTCGCTGGTTTATTAATTACAACAGGAATTGTATTTGGGGATATCGGTACTTCGCCCCTCTATGTTTTTCAAGCCATTACGGGTGGAGGCAAGCATATTTCTGAGCCCTTTATTTTGGGTGCGCTTGCTAGTGTGATCTGGACCTTGATTTTGCTAGCGACCATTAAATATATCTTTTTTGCTCTTAATGCTGATAATAAAGGTGAGGGCGGCATTTTTGCATTGTTTGCGCTTTTGAAAAAAAGAAGGTATAAATGGATTATTATTCCTGCCTTGATTGGTTGTGCTACGCTGATGGCGGATGGTTTTATTACCCCTGCCATTTCCATTTCATCTGCTGTTGAGGGAATCAATGCAATCAATCCTGATGTGCCGGTAATCCCTATTGTCGTAACGATTATTGTACTTTTATTTATGATTCAGCAATTTGGCACGGCTGCGATTGGCAAAATGTTTGGCCCAGTTATGGGAATTTGGTTTGTGTTTTTGGGATATTTAGGCGCCATTCAGATTTTTGATAATCCTATGGTATTGCAAGCTTTTAACCCTTATTGGGCTTACAACCTAGTGGCCAATGTAGATGGCGGATTTGCGGTTCTTGGATCTGTTTTCTTGTGTACAACTGGGGCCGAGGCCTTGTATTCTGATTTAGGTCATTGTGGAAAGGGAAATATTCGCTTGAGTTGGGCTTTTGTATCCATACTGTTAGTCGTCAATTACCTCGGACAAGCTGCCTTGTGTCTGTCGCCAGATTTTCAGGCTGTAGATAACCAAACTATTTTTTACAGTATGGTTCCCAAAAACATACTACCAATGTCCATCGTTTTGGCAACAGCAGCCACTATTATTGCTTCACAAGCACTCATTACAGGTGTATTTACGCTCATGAATGAGGCCATCAAACTCAAGTTATGGACCAACCTCAAAGTCAAATATCCTTCTGAGCACCAAGGTCAAATCTACATACCGTTTATCAATTGGTTCTTGATGGTGGGTTGTTTGGTTGTTATTGCCATTTTCAAGGAGTCTAGTGCAATGGAACATACATACGGATTGGCAATCACCATTGATATGGTCATGACATCTATCTTACTTGGATTCTTATTGATGCTCAAGTACCCAAGAGCCAAAGTATTCTATGCGCTGATTTTTATTGTTTTCTTAGCTATTGAAGGGGTGTTTTTATTGTCAAACCTAGGAAAAGTAGTGTCTGGTGGTTGGTTCACTTTAATCCTCGCCTCTACATTTTTTGCTATACTTTATTTGTATTTTAGGGCCAAACAACTACGCACAAGTATTACTGAATACCTCCCTATGAATACCGTAATTCCGTTGTTAAATGCTGTCCGCGACGACAACGACATCGATTTTGAGGCTACCAATTTAGTATTCCCGACGCGCTCCAATTCTGTCAATAAATTAGATTTGACGGTTTATCATTCCTTATTTTACAAAAAACCACGAAAGGCTGGTACCATTTGGTTCTTGCATCTCGACATCCTCAACGAGCCTTGGGGTGTGCACTACTCTGTACACCAGATCATCGACAAGCGCTGTTATTACGTGACGCTTCAAATGGGCTTTAAAGAGGAGCATCGCATTGAATACATGATGCGTAAAATTTACTGCAAGATGGTCGAGAAAGGTGAGCTCAGCGGTGAAAGTATTTTTGAAAGCGTACGCGGTAAGTTAGAACAGGTCGACTTCAAGTTTATCGTACTCAACTCTAGAGTAGCCATGGACAACCACCTGACACCTTTCCAAAAATTGTGTGTGAAGTCCTATCGCTTCGTCAAATCTACGGGTCTCAAACCTGCCGAAGACTTCGGTCTAGACAAAACCAATGTTGTGGTGGACTACATTCCGATTACTGTGGCCAATCAGGTAGATCAAGAGCTCATTGAAGATTTTGAAGACTACTCTCAAAAGATCTAAGAGACTTCGAAATAATTGAGGTCTTTTCCAAAAGTTTCTTTCAATTGGCTTAAACTATATAGTGCTAGGCCAATAAAAATGAAGCCCACCACCATAGCCGAAACGCCGTCATTGATTTGAAAGCTTACCAACGCACTGAACAGTAAAACAATCAAGTTCACGGACCCGCGCACAAAATTAGGGATGGTATTGGCTGCCGTAGAGCGGATGTTCGTGCCAAACTGTTCTGCAGCAATGGTTACAAAAATTGCCCAATAACCAGTGCCTGCTCCAAGCAAGAAACACAAGAAGTAATAGGTGTTATCTGAATTATTGTATTGATGAAAAACACCCAAAAATAAAACGGTGACGACCAAAGAAAAAAGTAAATAAAGCCTCACCACCTTTTTGCGGCTCTTCCACCATTGACTCAAAAATCCAGCAAGCAAATCTCCGGCGCTCAATCCCAAATAACAATACATAACTGCTTTCCCGTTCGAGATATCATACACCCCTAACCAAGGTCCAAAATTGTCGGCAGAGTTCATGACCAAGAGCCCCACTGTATACCAAATAGGAATCCCGATACTAATGCAATGTAAGTATTTAACAAGATTATTGCGATTTCCAAAAATGAGGCGGAGTTGCCCTTTTCGAATTGCTGGGTCGTTGTCCATTTGCTGAAAAAATCCTGATTCTAGGGCGCCAACTCTCATGAGTAAGAGCAGCAAGCCCATGGCGCCGCCAATCAAATAGACCACTTGCCAATTTTCAGGAGCCCATCCGCTTAGTTTGTAAATATAAGCCCCAACAACTTGACCTTCTGCACCCACCAACGAGGCCGTTACTGCACCCAAGGCGCCAAAAGTAACGACAATCATGGTGCCGTAGCCCCTTGTCTCTTTTGGCATGAGTTCGCTAATGAGCGTGATACCTGCGCCGAGTTCGCCAGCCAAACCAATTCCTGCAATCAGTCTGATGAGCGTATAACTAGGAATGTCCGTTACAAAGGCGTTTGCAATATTGGCAACAGAATAGAGGAGAATTGAGCCAAATAGCACTTTGAGGCGTCCTTTTTTATCGCCTAAAACACCCCATAAAATGCCACCAATTAACATTCCAAGCATTTGAATATTAAAGAGAAATTTTCCAGTACTTGCCCTAAGTTCATTAGTGGCATCAGGCATAATTGTTGCCAAGCTTTCGGCCTTAACGACACCGAACAAAACGAGGTCGTAGATGTCTACAAAGTAACCGAGTGCTGCTATAATGATCAAAAACAGGACCTTGCGTTGATCTTTCATCAAAAGGAATTTTTTAATTAATTGAATGCCCAATAATACGTAATTTTAAAGAAAAATGCAGAGGATACACCACATCGGCTTACAAACTTCTATTCTGGGTCAGTACATGGCAGAGATCAGGGCTGTTGGCGTTCAAGACGATCGCCTGCGTTTCCGTCACAACCTCTCGCGCATTGCAGAAATTCTTGCTTACGAAGTTTCCAAACAGCTCCCAAGCCAAACCAAAGCGGTCCAAACACCTTTGGGTGTGGCTCAGGTTCAACAACCCGCTGAACAACCGGTGTTGCTTACTATTCTTCGCGCCGGTTTGGCCATGCACGAAGGCCTCTTGCGTACTTTTGACCACGCCGACAGCGCTTATATTTCTGCCTATCGCAAGCACAGCAGCCCCGAAGATTTCGAGATAGAAGTGCAATATATGGCAGCCCCCGATTTAGACAACAAAATTTGGCTCATCTCAGACCCCATGCTCGCCACTGGTAGCTCTATGGTAGCTGTTTATAAGGCGCTCAGAAGCCACGGGACACCAAAACAAATTCATATTTTAAGTGCTATTGCCACTTCAGAAGCCCTGGCTTTTGTGCAACGCAATTTACCCGCCAACACCCAAATTTGGGTGGCGGCTATTGACGACGAACTCACCGCTAAATCTTATATCGTTCCGGGTCTCGGCGACGCCGGCGATTTGGCATTTGGCATCAAACTATAAGGATAACACAACCATGAACTGGGTAGGATTTTGGAGTATTTACGGCTTGGCAATGGTCAAGTTTTTGGTGTCGTCTATTCCTGGGCAGCGTTTTCATATGGCTTTCCATGAAACCTGGCTGGCTTCCTTTTTAGGTGCGTCGACAGCAGCAGCTATTTTTTATTTTGGAAGTGAAATGGTCCTGCGATTCTCTCATCGACAACGCGCCAAAAAAAGAGCAGCAGCTCTTGTTGCAGGCAAAGAACCCATCAATTATTACAAAGTAACCCGCACCAAAAAAACAATTGTGCGCATCAAACGGCGCTTTGGTTTTTATGGCATTACGCTTTTTGCACCCTTGTTATTTTCTGTGCCCATTGGCAGTTTTGTGGCCGCTAAATTCTACGGCAAATACCAAACGACCTTTTTATTTATGTTGATTGGATTGGCTGGCAACGCCTTTCTGCTCACGCTTTTGAGTTATGCCCTTTTCTGATTACCACCTCTTTTTTGACCTCGACCGCACCCTCTGGGATTTCGATAAAAATTCAGAAATTGCCTTGCGTCAAATTTTTACAGCCGAAGATTTAGAGGCTCAGGTTGGTGGTTTTGCTCATTTTCACAAGCAATACGTGTATCAAAATGCGCATCTCTGGAAACTCTATGGCAAAGGCATTATTCAAAAAGACGACCTCCGCCACGAACGTTTTCGGGTCACGCTCAAGTATTTTAAAATACAAGATGAAGCATTGGTCAGGCGTTTATCCGAAGCTTATGTAACCATTTCTCCATTACAGACGGCACTTTTCCCTAAAGCTATTGAAACACTTGAAGCACTCAAACAAATGGATTTCAAATTACATATCATCACCAACGGTTTTCAAGAGGTTCAGTTTGTGAAACTAGAAAACTGCGGTTTGCGGGCATTTTTTGATGTAGTGGTGTGCTCAGAATTTGTGGGTAAAAACAAGCCCGACCCTGCAATTTTTAAATACGCCCTGAACCAAGCCGCTGCCAAAGCAGAAAAGTCGGTCATGATAGGTGACGATTACCACGTAGACGTTGCGGGCGCTTTGCGCGCAGGCATGCAAGCCCTCTGGTTTGATCCGAGCGCAAAAAATCAATACAACTATGAAAACTGTATTTCGGAACTTTCTGTGATCCCTGAAATGCTGCCGAAGCTGCTTTTAACCTACTAATTCTTGACGGATTTTCTCGTAGAGCACCATTCCGGTGGCAACGCCCACATTTAAAGACGAAATAGCACCTTTCATCGGGATTTTACAGCTGATGTCTGCCATATTGATGAGGTCTTGGGTAATGCCAGATTCTTCAGAACCCATGATAATTGCGACGCTCCCTCTTAAATTGGTCTCGTTCAATGGTACCAACGCTTTTTCTGTACACGCCACTATACGCAAGCCTGATTGCTGCAAATAAAACAAAGATTGCTTGAGTTGTTCCGTTTTGCAAATGGGAATGCGGTTGAGTGCCCCAGCAGATGCTTTCATAGCGTCTGAGGTGGCCAAGGCTGAACCTTTACTCGGGATGAGAACGGCGTCTATGCCCATGCATTCTGCGCTTCTTATAATGGCGCCGAAGTTGCGCACGTCTGTAATGCGGTCAAGGACCAACACACTTGGTTTTTTACCTTCTTCTAGCCATTGATCGATGAGCGGTTCAATTTGTTGGTACGCAATAGGCGGAATCATGGCAATAACGCCCTGGTGGTTGCCTTCAGTGAGTGAATCGAGTTTTTGATTGGGCACATACTGCAAGAAGTAATTCTTACCTGTAAGCGCGTTTCTTAGTTCTTCGAAAAGCGCCTTGTTGATCCCTTTTTGAATTAAGATCTTATTGAGTTCACGACCTGCGTGGATGGCTTCGAGTACGGGGTGAACACCAAAGATGATGTCTGTGCGTTCTTTGCGTTGGTAGCTGCGTTCTTTGGTCTCTTTGTGTTCTCTGCGCGCTGGGCGCTCGTTGTTGTATTGTTTGTCTTCCATTAGTGGATGTTAAGTTCGAGGCTTACATTGCCCTCGAGGGTGCGCGCCACTGGACATGCTTTGCCAGCTGCGATAACTTTCTTTTTGGTGAGCTCATCCCAGTTGTTGCCACTGAGATCGAGGTCGAGTATGATTTTTGATATACGGCGTGGGTCTGAGGCCATATGCTTTTCAATAGTGGCTTCTGCCGCTACGAAAGGAATTTGGTGGCTTTGGCAGTAGATACCTATGATGGTCATGACACAAGAGGCCAAAGAGGTAGCAACTAAATCAGTAGGAGAAAAGGCCTCGGCTTTGCCGTGGTTATCTAAGGGGGCATCAGTGGTGATTTTGGTGCCTGAGCCCAAGTGCGTACACTCTGTGCGGAGTTCTCCTAAATAACGGACACTTGCAGTTTTCATGGGGCAAAGTTAATACTTCACCTCGACAAATCCGTGTTTCTCTATAGGTATTCCCCCTTCGTAGAGCGCTTTGATGATATAAAAGTATGTTCCTTCCTCGACTTTATCGCCACTGGTTGTTTGGCCGTTCCAAGAACCGGCGGGGTCTGTATAGTTATAAATGGTATTGCCCCAGCGGTTGAGGATGGTACATTCAAATTCAGAAATACCGCTGTATTGCACAAAGAAACTGTTATTGCCATTCTCTGAGGAAAGTACAAGAATGTTTGGCGCAATAACGTCACAAGGTTTGAAGCCGATGGTTGCGGTGTCGGTGAAGGTATAACAGGCATTGCTGATCGTGTAGATGTAATTTCCAACCGCATTGATCACCCTTGGATCATCAGTGTTGCCGTCTAGCCAAGCACCTAGGGTAACTGGATTGTAGCTGCCTTGAAGTGTCCATTCGGTGAGCGTACTGTCTTTAGGTACATTCAAGGTGTATGGATCAATCGAGAAGCTCGAACCTTGACAAATATTCGTATCTAATAATTGGACATAAACGTACGGAGGAAACTCAATGAATTCGGTGAGCGTGATACCACAAGCGCTGTCGGTGTAGCTGATCGGATATACGCCTGCATAGGCCGCAATGATCAATGGATTTTCTGAAGTATTGTTTGAAAACAAAATGGTGTTGTCTGGACAAGACCAAGTTCCGCCCAATGCAGAGAGTGTGCCCACAACTTGAGCTTGGTAATTACAGCCGAGGCTATCCAAGTGGATGTATGGCTGAGCGTAAAGTTCTAGGGTAGTGCTCACTGCATGATTACAAACAGCATCGGTGAAGGTGAGGGTGAAAATCCCGGATTCAGATGCGTTGAGGGTTGGGTTCAAGGCGTTATTGTTCGGCGCAAAATTGAGGGTAGCGTTAGCATTATTACTGGTATAAGTCCAAGAACCACCACCTGCGTCAGCAGTAGTGCCTGTTACTTGAAAATTCAATTGACACAATGCAGAATCTCCAAAAATTTGAGGATCAGGAGGTAAGGTGATGTCTGCACTGAGGGTTTGCTGACAAACGTTGTCGGTAAATGAAACGGTATAGTTGCCAGGTGCACTCATCGAAATAAGTGGATTGAGGGCCGAGGTACTACTGAATGACACATTCGCCGAAGAGGCGGTCCAAAGCCCACCAGGCGAAACCGTGCCTTGTATTTGATAAGTATTCTGACAAACAATTGTATCGTCAAAAATAGTAGAAGCGCTGGTGCCAAAAACGGTAAAAGTGGTGTCGGTACTGCACAAACCCGCAGAATCGAGTAGGTTGATGGTATACGTACCGGCTCCCAATATATTTGTGAATTGTGCATTTAATGCTGGATTTGAAAGACCCCAACTTACCGTTGAATAGGCAATTGAATTAGGAATCGTTAAACTCACGGAAGTATCAGGTGGGCAAAATGCCAACGGCCCTTGTAAATTGATTGGCATTGGATTGATGACATCAAAAGTGTCGGAAATGTGCTTGTAGCAACCGTTTTTATTGACGGTGACACCATAGATTTGGTCTGTGGTAATCCCACTTGTTGGCATTACGGTGAAGTCGTCCCAGAGGTAGCCGTCATATGGGCCGTTAGAGACACTTAAATCAATGGCACCACATGAGTTCGCGATGACAAGCATTGCCGAATCTAAGTTGTTCACGATGGTATCAATTACAACCACAAAAGTGAGGGCGGTAACACCCGGGGTAGGCATGTTGTCGTCGGTGGCTGTAACAGTAATGTTATAAGTGCCCATTGTGGCAAGAGAACCAATTGCGCGCAAAATAATATTGGCTGTGTTGCCCGGGGTATTGGATATTTGTTGTAGTGTGGTCAGCCCTCCATTGGAATAAGTAATGGTTGTGCTCTGATTGACTTCAGGTGAAAGGAAGTTGATGCTGAAATCGGCGGAATCTCCGAGTGCGCAAATCTTGAAGGTGTCGCAAGAGGCAATTCCTTCTGGGATCGGCGGAATATTGCCACCATTAGAGGCGTCGAAAGCAAAGCTTTTGTAGTCGAGCCAGTCGATGCCATCGGGGTTACCGAGCGCGCCGTCAAAATCGTTGCCGGCGTGGTCAAAACGAGAGATGAGGAAGTAGGCAAGGCCATCACCTTTGTTGGCGCCACAGGTAGCTGGAACGCCTCCAAAACCGTTGTTGCCTTGCGAGGCATCGCCGGTGGTCCAGTCCATGTTTTGGTAGCAAAAGGCCACGTTGCCACCGTCGATCACGGGGTCAGAGCCATTGGTGATGATCAGCTGAAAAGTATTGAGTTTGTCGCCATGAAAAGCGTAGTAACCAACGTCTACCCAATTGACATAAACAGCGGTTGGCGTTATTTTATAAAGCACTTGCCCGTTGCCATTGCGCGTATCGACATCGGCCCAAAATGGGGCTACAATGGCATTGCCTACTGAAGGAAAAGCCGTAGCGGAAAAAGTGGATAAGGGCCCCGAAAAAGTGAGGTTGCCGTTATTGTTGATGTATAGTGAAGTGTACGCCTGACCATAGAGGTTGAAGGTGAAAGGGATAGGAATGAGGCCTGTAGAACCATCGTCGTTGGGCTGCATGGCCAGGGTGTAGGTGGAGTCTGGTGCAATGTAGCAATCGCAGGCATTGGCTTTGTTGTAGCTAGCAGGCTTGACTGTAGCAACGGGCAATTGAATTGCCGTATTGGCCTCCGTGTTGACGGTGCCGAGTTGTCCTGAATTTTTGAGTGTTTGATACAAAGGTGAATCGGTAATCACCTGCGCTTGAACACTTGAGAACAAAAATACAGGAAGTAAGAGGAGTAGATATTTGAACATAATTGAATGGCTTAGACCTAATTAATTAGGACGCTATTTTTTGGTTTGAGGTTGCACGAATTTAATGTATTTTTAGCAAAAATTTAGGATATGAGATTACTTCTAGGGTTTTCCCTCTTATTGGCGAGCGTTACATTTGCGCAAAAGAAAACAACCACACCTGTTGAAAAATCACCTTTTGATGCAGGTACAGTAGGAGCATTGTCTTTTAGAATGGTAGGGCCAGCCCTGACCTCAGGTCGTGTAATTGATATGGCGGTGCACCCCACAAATAAAGATACCTGGTATGTAGCGGCAGCGGCAGGAGGGGTCTGGTTTACCCAAAACCACGGCATTACTTTCGAACCTATTTTTGATGGTTACGGTTCTTACTCCATCGGTTGTGTAACCCTTGCGCCAAGCAATCCAAACACGGTTTGGGTGGGTTCTGGAGAGAACAACAACCAACGTTCGGTTTCTTATGGCGATGGCGTTTACAAATCTGTAGACGGCGGCAAGTCTTTTACCAATATGGGCCTTAAAAATTCAGAACATATCGGTGAAATCATCGTGCACCCGACCAATGAAAACATCATTTGGGTAGCAGCCTACGGCCCACTTTGGAGCAGCGGCGGCGAACGCGGGGTGTACAAAAGTACCGACGGCGGCCTGACCTGGACGCGCACCCTTTTTGTATCGGAACACACCGGTATTGCAGAAATCGCTATTGATCCAAGCAATCCAGACATCTTATACGCCTCGGCACACCAGCGCCGCCGTCACGAGTATACTTACATCGGTGGCGGCCCAGAGTCGGCATTATATAAATCAACAGACGGTGGTTTAACTTGGAAAGAAATCAATGCAGGCTTGCCAAAAGGTGACATGGGCCGCGTGGGCTTAGCAGTTTCGCCTGCCGATGCCAATGTAGTCTATGCCATTGTAGAAGCCCGCTACGACAAAGGCGGCGTATTCCGCTCTAGCAATAAAGGCGAAAGCTGGTCCAAGCAAGGATCTTTCTCCACCAGCGGCAATTACTACCAAGAAATCTTCTGTGACCCCAAAGATGTCAATAAAGTCTTTGCTATGGACACCTACATGCACCACAGCACCGACGGCGGCAAAAACTTTGTGCCCACCGGAGAAAAAAACAAACACGTAGACAACCACTGCATCTGGATAGACCCCAGCAACACCAATCACTGGTTGGTAGGCTGCGACGGCGGGCTTTATGAAACCTACACGCACGCCAAAGAATGGAGTTTTTATGGCAATTTGCCAATCATTCAATTCTACAAGGTCGTGACCGACAACGCCGCACCATTTTACAATATTTACGGTGGCACCCAAGACAACAATTCTATGGGCGGCCCTTCTGCTACGCAAAATGTATCGGGCATCCTCAATACCGATTGGTTCATTACCAATGGCGGCGACGGTTTTGAGTCTGCAACCGATTGGTCCAATCCGAACATTACCTACGCACAAGCGCAATACGGTTGGCTCGTGCGCTACGACCGCGCCTCTGGCGAAAAAGTGCCGATTCAGCCCATGCCTGCTGTTGGAGAGCCCGGCTACCGCTGGAACTGGGACGCACCTTTAATTGTATCCAAGCACGATGCCAGTACACTTTATTTTGCAGCCAACAAACTGTTCAAAACGACCAATAAAGGCGACGACTGGCAAACGATTAGCCCTGACCTCACCCAGCAAATTGACCGAAATGAAATCGAAGTGATGGGCCAGGTCTGGACCATCGACGCCGTGATGAAAAACGCCTCTACCACCATCTACGGCAATGTGGTAGCACTAGACGAATCGCCGAAAAAGAAAGGCTTACTTTACGTAGGTACCGACGATGGCTTGGTACAAGTTTCTGAAAATGATGGCCAAAATTGGACAAAATACCAAACTTTTCCTGGTGTACCCATGAACACAAGAGTGAACATGCTTACGGCGTCTGTGCACCAAGAGAATGTCGTTTATGCTTGTTTCAATGCGCAGCGCCAAGGCGATTTCAAACCGTATGTATTGAAGTCTGCGGATAAAGGCAAGACCTGGACAAACATTGCGGCTAACTTACCGATCCGCGGCACAGTTTACTGCCTCAAGCAAGACCCAGTAGTGGAGAATTTACTTTTTCTCGGGACCGAATTTGGTGCGTATTTTACTACAGACGGTGGCCTCAACTGGACCAAACTTTCAGGCTTGCCAACCATTGCGGTGTATGACCTCGACATCCAAGAGCGCGAGGTAGACCTCGTTGCCGCTACTTTCGGCCGTGGTTTTTACGTCCTCGACAACTACAGCCCATTGCGTACACTTTCCAAAGAAAACCTCGACAAAAAAGCGCACCTGTATCCAGTGAAAGATGCTATGCTCTACATTGAGGCTGATCCGCTGGGTTTAGAGGGGACGGGTTTTCAAGGTCACAACATGTGGTCTGCCAAAAACCCAAGTTATGGCGCCACCTTTACTTTACACCTCAAAGCGGTTCCAACTACACTCAAGAGCGATCGCCAAACCAAAGAAAAGGAATTAGAGAAAGATAAAAAAGATGTGAGCTATCCAACGTTTGAAGCGCTCAAAGCCGAGGCACTAGACGAGGCAGCACAACTCATTTGGATCATTTCAGACGCGAACGGTACAGAAATCAGACGCATGAGCAGCAGCCCGCAAAAAGGTTTGGTGCGCCAGCAATGGAACCTGCGCAAAGCCAGCACCAACCCAGTTGGCAATGGCGGTCGTGGCCCACTTGTGGTGCCAGGTACTTACACCGTCAAAGTCATGATGGTCCACAATGGGCAGGTAGAAGAACTCGTTGCCAACACACCTTTTGAAGTCAAAGGTCTCAACAACCAAACATTAATTGCCAAGGACCTTTTTGGTCTCGATGAATTGCGCAGGGCGGTGGCAGAACTCAACCGCAAGGTGAGTGGCTCAGAGAAACGCTTCGAAGAGCTCAATGACGAATTGGCCGTTTTAGAAAAAGCGGTGCTCACTTACCCGAACACCGACCTCTCACTTCTCAAAGAAATTCGCGAACTCAAGTTACTCAAAGCGCAACTCCGCGAACAACTCTACGGAGACGACCTCAGAACAAGACACGAATTCGAAACAGCCCCAACTTTCACAGGTCGTTTGGGCATGCTCGAGTACCAACTTGCTGAGAACACAACAGGTGTAAGTAAAACCCACAAAGCCAACTTAGAAATGGTAGAACGAGAATATACGCAATTCAAGGCCAGCCTAGCTGCTTACCAAACACGTGTGTTGAAGCTTCACGAAGCACTCGATAAAGCCAATATTCCTTACACGAAGTCTAGATTGGACTGGAAAGAAGATTAATTAATTTCTAACAAAAAAGGCCACTCTCGAGTGGCCTTTTTTAATTTCAATTTGAAAACGCTTTTCTATTGATCGCCGAAACGCTCAATGACTTCTTGGGTAACGCCCGTGTTGGAGAAACCGCCGTCGTGGAAGAGGTTTTGCATGGTGACGTATTTGGTGAGGTCTGAGAACATGCTGATGCAGTAGTCTGCGCAGGCTACAGCGCTGGCGTTGCCAAGTGGCGACATCTGCTCAGAGAAGTTGATGAACTCCTTAAAGCCTTTGATGCCCTGGCCAGCAGTAGTGACGGTTGGGGACTGCGAAATGGTATTGACGCGCACTTTCTTTTTGATGCCGTAGTGGTAGCCGAAAGAGCGTGCGATGGACTCAAGTAAAGACTTGGCATCAGCCATGTCGTTGTAGTCAGGGAAAATGCGTTGAGCTGCAATATAAGAAAGCGCTACAACAGAACCCCATTCGTTCATGGCGTCGTGTTTGTAAAGTGTAGCGAGGGTTTTGTGCAAAGACATGGCAGAGACATCCATGGTTTGGCCGTAGTAGTTGTAGTCGTTTTCGGTGTAATGTTTGCCTTTGCGCACATTCGGAGACATGCCGATAGAGTGGAGAACGAAGTCGATTTTGCCACCTAAAATTTCTTGTGCTTGGGTAACGAGGTTTTCTAGTTCTTCGATTTTGGTCGCATCGGCTGCAATAACTTGGCTGCCTGTTTGGGCTGCCAATTCATTGATTTCACCCATGCGCATGGCGATAGGCGCGTTGGTGAGTACAAACGTAGCGCCTTCTTCATGGGCTCTTTGCGCCACTTTCCATGCGATACTTTGATTGTTCAATGCACCAAAGATGATGCCTCTTTTTCCTTTGAGTAAATGATTTGACATGTGCTTCAATTTTGAACAAAGTTAACAACTTT
>CAMDFN010000035.1 GCA_945897565.1 Chryseobacterium gleum | reverse complement strand
TTTGCAATGAGCAATTGTAGTTTTATCGACAACCAAATTGGAGCCTCCTTTTTAGCGAATGCGGTAGACTCAATTGTCATTTCAGCTTGCGAATTCCTCAACAATGGTTTGGCGCTCAATTATCCTAACAACGGAAGAGTTGAGAATTGTGTGTTCTCTGACAACGGCACCGCCATTCAAGCTGCTTATTACTGTGAAATCCTGAACAACGAATTTTTCTACAACGACCTCGCCATTGAAGCATCTGTCGATGCAGAAATTCACAACAACCAAATCAATAATAATATCGGCGGCCTGCTCATCTCTAATGTATCGAGCATACAAGACAGCCCTTCCATCTACAACAACGAAATCTGTAGCAACATCAATTTTGCTGTGAACAACAACACCAACATGAACTATTCTTTGCTTAGCAATTGCTTTTGCGACCTCGACTCAGCAGCAATAGAATCCGTCATCATCGATGGTTATGACGACATCATTAAAGGCCTCATCAATTACCAAATTTATGATTCGAGTTGTACGGTTCTATTGGGTACAGTTCTCAAATACGGCCCCGGTGCTGGACTTGATGAATTAGGACTCGATATCATATTTGAAAACCCGGTTCAAAATGAGTTGCGTATTTTAAGTGAAGCCGCATTCGAAGTCGTCCAAGTAACGGATTTAAGTGGAAAAGCTTATGATTTCAAAAGCTTAGGCAATAACACTTTTGATGTATCCATACTCCCTGCAGGTTTTTATATGTTGCATACCGTTGACGGTAAGTTGGCGAGAAGAGGCTTTGTGAAGAATTAATTCACTTCGTTACTGCACAGCCATCACTTCAATCCACGTTTCGCCGAGGTTCAAGGTCAATTGCGTTCCTTTTTTAGGTTGGAGTGTAAACTCTTTATCGCTCGAAAAGATGAGTAGTCCGAGTTGGTATCCACGCGGAATAATTTGATCGTCGGGTTGGAAATTGAAATTGAGGTCGTAGAATTTTCCTGGCTGCAGCGCTTCTCCTTTTTCTAGAGAACTATGATTTTGTGGGTCGGCCCAGGCGCGGTTGACTAAAATATCTTCCATTTTGATTTTCTTCGGGTTGTAGTTATTCGGCACTGCAATAAGGTAGACCGTAAGGTTGGCAGCTGCTTTGCTACTCGCCACCTGCACATGAATGCGGCCAGTGCCTGAAAGGTGTAAGGGTTGTTCTAAGGTTTTGCCCCAAAATAAGAGTCTGTTATTGGCATTTTTTGGCGAAATGAGTTGCAGGGCAGTAAGGCTGGCATCGTCGGTAAGGGTCAAAGATTTAGCCTCGCTTTTTATGGTTGCCAAGGTTCCTGTATTTGCTGCTGTTATCTGTGGATACAAGCGCAAGGCTTCGGCTTTCGGATCCGGAAACGCAGGCTGTGGGTGTGCTTCTTCTTCACCTTTTGGAACAATCCAGGCGTCGGCTAGTCTTTCAACGCCGTTATTGACGCCATGTAAATATTTGGTAAACCATTTGTTCATCATCCAAAGTGGCGGCGGATAGCCGTGCCCCAATTGGTTGTAGTAAATTTTGGAGGGCAGGCCCATTTTTTTGGCTTGTTCGTAAAAACGAAAGCTGTGTTCTGCCATTACGTTCCAGTCTTCAAAACCGTGGCACATGAACAAAGCTGCTTTCATGCTATCCATTTGGGTAAGGTAGTCTCTGGACGCCCAAAAATCGTTGTAGTCGCCTGTGATTCGGTCTTGGCCGGGCACTAAAATTTTATCGCGAACAATGGCATCGTTGTGCGCTCGGTTTTCAGGGTCGCCGCTGTGCACAAAGTCGTATAAAATGTCGGTATCTTCGCCCAAATAACCACCAGGTGAGCGCACCAAGCCGTTAGAACGGTAATACAAATACCAAGAACTCACGGGCGCATTCGGAATGATCGCCTCCAAACCTTTTACGCCGGTACACGCCGCAGCCAAGCACAAGGTGCCGTTGTAGGAAGTGCCCATCATGCCCACCTTTCCCGTAGACCAAAAAGCACTAACGGTGTCCATACCGGTACGCGTGGTGTAGCCAACTGCTCGGCCGCAGAGCCAGTCAATGACGGCCGCAGGGGCTAGTTTTTCGTTTTCACCGCCGATAGTCGGCGCGCCGTCAGAAAAACCCGTTCCAGGCGACGAAGAATACACCGTAATAAATCCTCTTTTGACCCAAGTGAGGTCCTGGAAATAAGCGTCTAAAGGTCGGTTTTCTTTGCGTTTGGCAACCGCGTGTTCATGCGCTGGCGGCGTTTGCCCAATTTCGTGCTTGACATCCCAAAAATAGCTTTTTGAATCGCCGCCTGTACCGGCAAAATACGGGCTTGTCATATAAATCACGGGCAATTTGAGCCCTTGCGTATTGGTTTGTACAGGGCGCGTCAAGAAGACGTGCATGCGGTCTAGCTGGCTATTGGCATCGCTGTCAAAGTTGGTCTGCACCCATAATTCTTCTTTGATCCAATCAGAAGGCGTACTGAATTCTGGCACAATTTGCGCTTGTCCTTCTTTAAAGATGGGCTTGACTTGCTGGGCGTGGAGGTTGGTGAGAAGGGTAAGGCCAAGTGTGAGGTAGAGTAGTTTTTTCATCGTTTATTTAAAAAAGATAATTTCAATCATTCGTGAAAGCACGTTAAATTTAGCCTTTTGAATTCACATGAGTGCATTAACTATTCTCGGGTATTGTTGTTTGATTCTGTTGTTTACAGCAATTCCAGTCTCCATAATCGTCATGGTATTAAAAGATAAACCTGACGCAGCGCCTGTCGATGACGAGGCTCATTTTAATTTCATGAATATACATTTATCACCGCAAATTATGCGGCGAAAACGATGTCTTTGCACCGCAAGCCGAGAAATGTAGTTGAATAGAGCCAGACATCAATTGAAGTTATACCGTAAGCCCAAAAGCAAGTTCGTTCGGTAAGCATAAAAGGTATTGTCAGCAAAGAAATTGCTACTAGTGAGTGAGCTAAAGCCATGACAAAAACTCCCTTCGGCAAAAACACCGAATTGTTCATTGAGCATATAGCCGCCGCCCACTTCAAGAAAAGCCGCTAATTCGATGGGAGCTATTTTATCAGAAAGGTCAAATTTGTCATTGCTGATCACTTCTAAATTTTCATTGAAAACTGGCGAGTTTACCGCGGCATTGGTCAGAAAAGATGCCGTGAGCCCTAAATTGCCGCAATAGAATAATTTATTTCCATTTTGAAAACCGATGCGCACAGGAACGGAGAGGTAATTGAATGTATAGGAGGAAGGTGTAGAAGCAGCCCCTATTTCGTTCCCATTTATATCAACAAAAACAATGGGGGCATTGAATCCTGTTTGCGTCTGCATGAGCCCGGTACCTATTTGCACTTGATTTTTGAATTGAAAGTGGTAATTCAAGCCATAAGTACCTCTTAATAGTGGTTCTGTATTACTTAAAAAATCACCCGTTTGGTCGCACCAACTGAGCCCGCCTTTGAGGTCTAGGCTGTGTTTTTGACTCCAGGTGTTGTGTGCTACAAATACAAGTAAAACCGCGAGGAAGGCTTGAAAGGATGTGTCGATTTTGGTCATTTGGAAGGTTTGTTTCATACGTAGCTTGTTGTTACCAACCAAGGTGGTAATATTCATAGAAAAGGGAATTTTCAGGAACGTCGTAGAATGAAGTTACGAAGATCAAATCAACTGAAAAATACAATTTGATTACTTATCATCCAACCCAATCCCAAAGCCTAACAGTGCAGCCACTATTGCAAGATGTGCAATTAAAACTGCTTTTTGCCAAATAGGGCGCTCATTCCATTTTTGTTCGGGGTTGAAGGGGTCAAATGCCATACCGATTCCGAGAGAAGAGGCGGCCTGAATATAGTCATGATTCGCTATTGCTTGGTAGAATCCTAAAATGACAAAACCAATATATAAGTATTTATTAAATGCTGTTTTCATGTTGTTTTTGAAATAGTGTGGTTCATTAACTAACCGTTATAGGTTCGGCTTTTAGATTATCCTATTTTTCAGATAGCGCAACGTACTTTTTTAATTCAGTTTGATTTTCTGCTTGTTTTATTAAAAAGTCTGCTACGTCCGCTCGATTAATTCCACCTATATTTATTCCTTTATATAGTTTGTTTTCAATACGGTATTTTTCTGTCAATTCTTTGTCTAATAGCCTTCCTGGCCTTACAACTGTCCAATTCAGATCTGAATTCGTGATGATTTCTTCCATTTTAGTCTTGTCAGTATAAACGTCTTTTAATAAGTACTTTAAAAACATCTTTACAAGCCAAGAAACATAATTTTTACTTTCTCCAGCTCCAAATCCGGTAACAAAAATAAGTGGGATATCTATTTTGTTTTCCTTATTTATTTCCACAATTAATTTTGCGAAATCTGAAAAAAGGGTGGTAGCTTTCATATTCTTGCTTGTCCCCAATGTTATGATTAAGGCCTCTGCGTTTTGGATTGATTTTATTAGATCAGCTTTATTAGTTGCATCACCTAGTATCATATTTAATGATTTTTTCTCTTCTAGTTTAATTTCAGATCGAGAAAGGGTTGTTATCGAATGATTTCTATTTAATCCTCTTTTTACTGTTTCTAATCCTAATCCAGCCGAGGCTCCTATGATAGTTATATTCATAATGTAGGTTTGGGACAAATGTAAAACAAAAAAAGTCACCATTTCTGATGACTTTTCTTCTCTAGTAGCGGGGACAGGACTCGAACCTGTGGCCTTCGGGTTATGAGCCCGACGAGCTACCAACTGCTCCACCCCGCAATATATCTTGAAACGTGTTGTTTTCTGTATTGGGACTACAAAGATACGAACTTTTTTGGGTTCTACAAATGGAGAAAGATAAAAAATCTTTAGCGGACGGTGGGGCCAGCGCCAAATTCTTTTTCGGAGGCCAAGAAGCTGAGCTTACCTTCTTCGTTTTCAGCCATTAAGATCATGCCTTGTGATTCGATGCCGCGGATTTTTCTTGGTTCGAGGTTCAAAAGCACGAGGACAGTTTTGCCTATGATGTCCGCAGGGGCGTAATGTTCTGCTATTCCGGAGACGATTGTGCGGTGGTCTAGGCCGGTGTCTACGGTCAGTTGGAGTAGTTTGTCTGCTTTTTCGACTTTTTGGGCGCTTAAAATGGTGCCCATGCGGAGGTCCATTTTGCTAAAATCGTCGAAGGCGATAGCGTCTTTCATGGGTGGGAATTTAGAGGTTGGGGTTGCTGTAGCCTTGAGTTTAGCAACTTCGGTTGCTACAAGTATATCTTCAATTTTGGCAAACATGATCTGAACTTCGCCGATTTGGTGGCCTTCTTGCAGGAGGTTGGTGCGGCCGAGGTCGGTGTATTGTGTCCAGGAGGCATTGAGCATTTTGGCGAGTTTTTCTGCTGTAGCAGGTAAAAAGAGTTGACACGCAATTTGGAGGTTGGCCGTGATTTGCAAGGCGAGGTACAGGATGGTCTGGACGCGTTCAGGATTGGTTTTAATGAGCTTCCATGGCTCGTTGTCGGCGAGGTATTTATTACCGATGCGCGCAAACTGCATCATTTCTGCTTGTGCCTCGCGCAATTTGTAGGCATAGGCTAATTTGGAGATGCGATTGGGGATTTCTTGAATTTGTGCAATGATCAGCGCGTCTTCAGACGTATAAACACCTGCTGCCGGCACCTTGCCTTCGTAGTATTTGTTGGTGAGCACCAGCGTACGGTTGACGAAGTTGCCCATGATGTCGGCGAGTTCGGAGTTGACGCGCGTTTGGAATTCTTTCCAGGTAAACTCGGAGTCTTTGGTTTCTGGGGCAATAGCAGTGAGCACGTATTTGAGCTCATCGATTTTATCTGGATAGGCTTCTAGGTATTCGTGCAGCCAAACGGCCCAGTTTCTAGAAGTGGAAAATTTATCGCCTTCTAAGTTCAAGAATTCATAGGCCGGAACGTTGTCTGGTAAAATGTAATCGCCGTGATTTTTGAGTAAAATCGGAAAGATAATGGCGTGAAACACGATGTTGTCTTTACCAATAAAATGCACCAATTTGCGGTCTTTGGCTTTTGATTTCAGCCAATATTGCTCCCAGTCTTTGCCGTTGTCTAAGGCCCATTGTTTGGTAGCGGATATATAGCCGATGGGCGCATCTAGCCAAACGTAAAGTACTTTGCCGTCTGCGTTGGGCAGCGGCACTTTAACGCCCCAGTCTAAATCTCGGGTCATGGCGCGTGAGCGCAGGCCGCCATTGATCCAGGACATACATTGGCCAAGCACTTGGTTGCGCCATTCTTTGGGCTCATGTTGCTTTTGCCCATCTAAAATACCTTCTTGAATCCATTCTTTGAGCCAAGTTTCGTGCTGATTCATTGGCAAGTACCAATGAGAGGTGCTTTTGAGAATGGGTTTGCTGCCACTTAGCGTAGAAACAGGATTGATCAGGTCGGTAGGGCTGAGGTCTGAACCACATTTTTCGCATTGGTCGCCATATGCGCCTGCGTGCTGACATTTCGGACAGGTGCCGGTGATATAGCGGTCTGCCAAAAATTGTTGGTATTGTTCGTCAAAGTATTGTTCTGATACTTCTTCGGTGAATTGTCCTTGGTCGTAAAGGCGCTTGAAAAAGTCAGCAGATGTTTGGTGATGCAACTCGCTAGAGGTGCGGTGAAAGATGTCAAAACTGATGTTGAAATCTGAAAATGCTTTTCGGATAATTCCGTCGTATTTATCGACGATATCTTTAGGGCTGAGCCCTTCTTTTTTGGCGCGCAGGGTAATGGCTGCACCGTGTTCGTCTGCACCACAAATAAATGCGACGTCGTGGTTGTTCATTCTTAAAAAACGAACGAAAATATCTGCTGGTAAATAAACACCTGCAACATGTCCTAAATGAAGGGGTCCGTTGGCGTAAGGGAGTGCTGCTGTTACTGTATAAGATGCTTTTGACATGTCACAAAGATAGCAAATAAAAAAGGGACGGTTGCCCGTCCCTTTTCAGTTCAAAGTGAGTTGAACTTATTTTTTTACTACATTGAATTGAGCTGTTTTACCGTTTTCAAGTGTAACGTTGAAAATGTAAAGACCAGACTGCAATGCGCTGATATTGACGTTGTCTTGACCTGCAGCAAGGTTCAATGAAGCAGACATAGCTACTTTACCAGCTACGTCAGTCACTGTTAATTGTGCGGTGCCTTCACCTTCGATGGCAACGGTTACAACATCGTTGGCCGGGTTAGGGAAAGCCTTGCCCGCAACTGTATTCAATTCAGAAACGTTCACATCGTTGTTGGAAACTGCAATTGCAACAGAACTTGGTAAATCAGAACCAAAACCAGCTGCATACCAAGTACCATCGCTTTCGTTTGGCGCCATTGGCTGAAGATAGTAAGCTTCGTTCCAAGTAAGGTTTGTGCTGTTTTCATGACCCATGTAAAGGTTCAGGTTTACAGTCTGCACACATGCAATGTAACGTTGGTTGTCCTCTAAAGCAACAGGTGTGGTAAATGCGCCGTAAACTGTTTCTCCTTGGAGGTCACCAGGGAAGTAATAGAATCCGTTGGCAACTTCTGTAAGGGTGTTGAAGGCCAAGTTGGCATCGTTGAGGTCAGTAAAGACATCTTCCCATTTGTACATATAAAGTGCCATTTCTTCGCCGGTTAGAAGTACACCTGAGGCAGCTGAAGTTGTAGCAGAGAAATAAATACCGTTTACTTTGAGGCGACTCGCATTGGCGTTATCGATAACCTGACATGCAGAATACGTTTGGTTGTTGGTGCCTGGACGGTAGTAGTTGCCACCTGTTGGTGTGCCAGTAGTTGCGTCTACTTGTGCGTAGCTGAACAAAGAATCTGTAACTGTAAATGTAGTCACAAGGATGTTATCTGCATTGTAGTCGTCTGCGCCACTTAGGTAAAGTGTATAAGTAAGCGTGTAGGTGCCCGCTGGGTAAGAAGCTAAAGAAAAATTTGGTAAGCTAGAGGCTCCACCAGGAAATACATCAAGTGAGTCACCAGCTGCAAGGTTGATACCTGATGCGGTGTTGTCGTATACAGTTGCACCAGCAGGGTTGTTAATTTTTGCATTCAAATACATACCTGTTTGCGCTTGGTTACCATAGTTGTATACGCGTGAACCTAGGTCAAAATTGAATTCAGTACCGTTTTGAGCCAACTGAGAAGGAATCATGGCCTGACGCGGCAATAAAGTTGCAGCACCTGAAATACCACCGTCGTTAGGGAACAAACCTGTTTTGTTACCTAAGAACATGACAACAGGGCCATTTGCCATTGCAGCAATAATCGCCAAACCGTCGTTGATGTCTACCATTACAACTGGAATAGTGACGTTGGCACCTGAAGCACCTGATCCCATGGCAATGACTTCGCCTGGGTTGCGGTTCACAACAATGACACCAACAGCACCTGCGTTTTGTGCGTTCAAAGCCTTTGCACCAAACTCACAAGTATTGCGGAATACAACGGCAATTTTACCTGTAAGGTTATTGATGAGTGGGTTGCATCCTTCGGCAGAGATTGGATTGCCCTGAGCGTTCAAACCTGAAGACCCATCGTCTACAATCATAAGGGTATCTTGAACGAAGGTTCCTGGGATATTGAAATCTGGAGTTCCCCAACCCCCTCCTGGATCAGCCCAAGTGTGAGCATAGTTTGCCACAATACTTTGTGGCGAAATACCAGCAACAATCACCTGTGCGTATGTAGCAGCAGAGAGTGCGATGGCACTGACGGTAAGTAAAAGTTTTTTCATAGTTGTTTTTATTAGATTTGGCCTAAAGTTAATGATTTTTGAATTTTATACAAATTTGAATGAATATTTACCAAAAAAGGGCGCCTATGCGCCCTTTTTCAATGATAATTTTATCTTTTTTTACTTGAACCAAATGATGACATAGTAAAAAATCGCTGCCAACAAAGCACTCACCGGGATGGTAAGGATCCATGCCCAAAGTAAGTTGATGGTTACGCCCCAGCGCACTGCGCTCAAGCGTTTGGTGGCACCTACGCCAATGATTGAACCTGTGATGGTGTGGGTTGTCGAAACAGGTATTCCAAACTGAGATACGGTAAACAAAGTAAGAGCCCCTGCGGTTTCGGCGCAAACACCTTCTAGTGGTGTTACCTTAGTGATCTTAGTGCCCATTGTTTTGACAATTTTCCAACCACCCATTAAGGTGCCCAAGCCAATCATTAAATAACACCCAAATGCCACCCACATGGGCATCGTTTCAGAATGCACTTTGGTTTTGATTTTGTGTCCTTTGCGTAACTCTCCTGTTGAGGAGTTTACAAAACTGCTAAAAACACCTGCATAATGGTTTTTGAAATTCAGTTTGTGCTTGTAAAATAAAGTGTCGCCAGATTTAGATTCACACAATGCTTTACCCATTGAGTAGATGCCAAAGTGCTTTAATTTTTTTTGAATTTTTTTATAAGGGGGCAGGTTTTGTGCCGTGTTTAGGGCCTTTCCGTTAGAAGTGTATACTGCTTGCTGGGTATTGGCATTGATGATTTGATCTGCTTGCTCGTAATAGAGTTGACCATCAATTTGTGCAATTTCCGGTTTGTATAAGCATTTTTTACCGTCGGCAGAATGGTATTCAATCTGCATTAATTCGGTAATTTGAAGGAACTTAGGAATAGGTTTATCGAGCTTACCTTCTCGACCTAAATTGCCATATACGAGCAGTGCAGCACAAATGATACCCATTACTTTTTGAGAGTCGGCACCGCCATGACCTAATGAAAATGCTGCAGAAGAAAGCAACTGGAGCTTTTTGTGCATGTTCGCTTCCTTCACAGCCGAAGGGCGCTTTGTGCCATACACAATTTCAAACCAAGTATAGACAGCAATAAATATAGCAATCATGCCAATGACGATATACATCATGATGGGCTTCATATCTAGGAAGTCAATCATGTATTGCATCATGTAAATGGTTAATCCGGAGAGTGCTAAAATGACTAGAATTTTATTTCTGTAAGACCTAGAAATGGTAACCACCGCGATGAGATACGCAATGAAACCGCCTATAAAAGGCGCAAGGAAAATGAATAAAATGACTTTAATAATTTCGCCGCTTGCAATTACATCCATACCTGCATGAGCTACTGCCGCCCCTGCAAAACCACCAATAAGGGTGTGCGAAGAGGAAGAGGGAATGCCCAACCACCAAGTGAGGAGGTTCCAGAAGGTGGCTGCTAGTAAACCCGCTAAAATGACCCAAAGGTCAATGGCGTTGTTGTCTACGGTTTTGGCAACTGTATTGCCCACACTCATATCAAATACCCAAAAGGCAATGATATTGAACATAGCTGCCCAAAGTACGGCTTGAAAAGGGGTGAGCACTTTTGTTGAAACTACCGTTGCAATAGAGTTGGCCGCGTCGTGAAACCCGTTGACGAGGTCAAATAGTAGCGCGATACCGATAACAATAAGTAATAATGTAAACATCTATTTGTCTTTAATTCTGGTTGCTATCAATTAAGCGTATTTCACAACGATAGATTCGATGACATTACCAGCATCTTCACATTTATCAGTTGCGGTTTCCATAACCATGTATAATTCGCGTCGCTTGATCAATTCTTTTGCATCGACATCAGAATTAAATAATTGCTCAATACTCATGTCGAAGAGATCATCTGCATTGTTTTCAATGCTGTTGATTTTGATGACGCATTCAATAATTTTCTGTGTGTTCTTGAGGTTGCGCAACTCCATAACAGCAGCTTTCACTGCAATAACGGCATCATTAATTGCCGCCGCAGTTTTTTGGATACCTTGATCAGAGATCGGGTCAATTTTGTAGAAGTTGATTTTTTTTCCAGAGGCATAAATATAATCGGCGATATCGTCAAGAGCAGATGCCAACGCGTGGATGTCTTCGCGGTCAAAGGGTGTAATGAAGTTTTTGCCTAATTCGATGAAAATTTCGTGGGTAATGTTATCGTTTTGATGCTCGATATCGCGCATTTCTTCTATGATAACAGCTCTTTTGTTGTAATCTGGCTCATGAACAACGGTTAAAAGTTTTTGAGCAATACTTTCAAGATTGTCACTGGCTTTTTCGAATAGTGAATAGAAAACTTTGTCTTTGGGTAAGAAATAACTTAAAATACCGGCCATGTTTTTGAGATTTTAAAAACAAATGTAGGTTGTTGCGCTGCTATTCTAAATGTTATTTCAGTTTGTTAACGTAAACATAACACAACAAAAAAGGGCAGCCATAGCTGCCCTTTTACTTCATTTGATTCGCATACTTAATGCGCTGCAGCAAATTTAGCAGCCACGACGTCCCAATTAATGACATTAAAAAATGCATTGATGTAGTCTGGACGACGGTTTTGGTAGTTGAGGTAGTAAGCGTGTTCCCAAACGTCTAGGCAAAGAATGGGAGTTCCGTTGCAGCCTTCGCCCATAAGCGGGTTGTCTTGGTTGGCAGTAGAACAAATTTCGAGTGCGCCGTTGCTCACACACAACCAAGCCCAGCCTGAACCAAAACGTGTGGTTGCTGCTTTGGCGAATTCGTCTTTAAATGCTTCGTAAGAACCAAAAGTGCTGTCGATAGCTGCTGCGAGCGCACCACTAGGGTTGCCGCCCGCATTTGCCGCCATGATTTCCCAAAAAAGGTTGTGGTTCCAGAAACCGCCACCGTTGTTGCGCACAGCTGGTTTGTCTTTACAAACTTTTAAAATATCTTCAATAGACATGTTTTCCATGTCGGTGCCAGCAATAGCGTTATTGAGGTTGGTTGTATACGCTTGGTGGTGCTTAGAATGGTGGATTTCCATGGTGCGTGCATCGATGTGCGGCTCTAGCGCGGTATAAGCATAGGGTAGTGTTGGAAGTTCAAAAGCCATTTTGATCTTGTTTTTAAGGATGAATAATGATAGATTTCTTCGACAAAATTACAACAAAATTCAGGAAGCATTGTTCTTGGTGTATCTTTGTAACATGAACCTAGAGCGCCCTATTTACGATTGGCTTCCCTTATCTTTAAAGGAAGCAGAAAAAAGAGGCTGGGATGCCTTCGATGTCATCCTCATCTCAGGCGATGCCTATGTAGATCATCCGAGTTTCGGCACCGCGGTCATTGGTCGCATTATTGAAAGCGAAGGTTTCCGCATCGGTATCGTTGCACAACCCAACTGGCAAGACGACCTCCGCGATTTCAAAAAACTCGGCAAACCTAAATACTTCTTCGGTGTTACGGCTGGCTGCATGGACTCCATGGTCAATCACTACACCGCCAACAAGCGCCTGCGCTCTACTGATGCCTACACTCCTGGCGGCCAGGCTGGTTTTCGCCCAGACTACGCAAGTATTGTATACAGCAATATCCTCAAAGACATTTACCCAGATGTTCCGGTTTTACTGGGCGGTATAGAAGCTTCTTTGCGCCGTGTTACGCACTACGACTACTGGAAAGACCAACTCATGCCGTCCATTCTCGTGGACGCCAAAGCAGACCTGCTCGTTTATGGCATGGGCGAACAGCCGCTCAGAACATTGTTGCGCCTGCTCAAAAGAGGCGTTCCGTTTGAGCAAGCCAAAACCATCAATCAGGTAGCTTTTTTGCAAGACGCTACAGCAGATCTACCCAAAAATAAAAATTGGGAAACCGTCGAGCTCGCCAGTCATGAGGTCTGCTTGCAAGACAAACTCAAGTACGCTGCTAACTTTAAAATTGTAGAAGTCGAGTCTAATAAATGGGCTGCCAATCGCATTACCCAACAAGTTGGTGCACAAACTTTAGTGATCAATCCGCCGTTCAAAACCATGACCGAAAAGGAAATGGACGGCTCCTACGATTTGCCTTACACAAGGTTGCCGCACCCCAAATACAAAAAACGTGGTGCCATTCCCGCCTACGACATGATCAAATTCTCGGTCAATACACACCGCGGTTGTTTTGGCGGCTGTAGTTTCTGCACCATTTCTGCACACCAAGGAAAGTTCATCGCCTCGCGCAGCGAAAAATCAATTCTCAAAGAGGTAGAAGAACTCACCAAACATCCTGAATTCAAAGGCTATCTGTCCGATATCGGCGGCCCATCTGCCAATATGTACCGCATGAAAGGCAAAGATGAAGCCATCTGTGCAAAGTGCGTTTCGCCAAGCTGTATCCATCCTGTGATCTGTCATAATTTGGATACATCTCACAAACAAATGACCGAGCTCTATCGCAAAATCGACAAATTCCCAGGAGTTAAAAAAGCATTTGTTGGTTCGGGCATTCGCTATGACCTTCTCGTAGACGACTTCAACAAAAACAACGAAGACGGCAACCACGATGAATACATCGAGCAAGTGATTACACGTCACGTGTCGGGCCGCTTGAAAGTTGCACCCGAACATACGTCTGATGCCACACTCAAAGTAATGCGCAAGCCCTCGTTTCAGTATTTCCATAAGTTCAAAGAAAAATACGACCGTTTGTCTGCCAAACACGGCCTCAAACAACAGCTCATCCCTTATTTCATCTCCTCGCACCCAGGTTGTGAAGAAATCGATATGGCCAACCTCGCTGCCGAAACCAAAGACATGGGCTTTCAATTAGAGCAAGTTCAAGATTTTACCCCAACCCCAATGACGGTTGCAGAGGTTATCTACTACACTGGCGTCCATCCCTATACGCTCAAGCCTATCAATACAGTCAAAACCAAAGAGGAAAAACTCAATCAAAACCGCTATTTCTTTTGGTACAAGAAAGAGAACAAAGACTGGATCCGTCAGCGCCTTCAAAAGGCCAAACGCCCAGACCTCCTCGAAAAACTGCTCGATACACCTCAAGGTCAAGAAGCGGTTGTGCCGAAATGGCTCGCTGACAAGAGGAAAAAATCTTAGTTTTGGCAACTTTCTGACTGTTTTACAAAAGCTTCCAACTTTTTGTAGAACTTTGCGTCTTATAAACGCATTGCCCAATCCAAACGCGCATGAAAAAAATTCTCCAAACTTATTTACTCCTCTTACCTAGCCTTTTATTTGCGCAAGAACCTACCGAAACAACAACCGAAGAGGAATACAGCGAACCTATTAGCACCTTCTCTTCAACACGCGTCATCAACGGCCATTCTGTAGAAACCCTCAGCAAGGGCACTTATGAATTTCGCATAGAGCACCGCTTTGGCGACATCGCTGGTGTCAATGGCGGCATTCAAAACATGTTTGGTTTTGACAACTTATCAGATATGCGTATTGCTTTAGAATACGGCATCACCGATCAACTAATGGTTGGTTTTGGCCGATCCAAAGGCACCGGCGCTCCTTATCGCTCTTTGGTAGACGGCTTTGTCAAATATAAAGTCATAAGCCAAGAACCTAAAAAATCGCCCATCAGCATTACCGCAGTTGCGGGTTCTAGCTTCACCTACATGACAGCCTCTGCGGACGAAGGCTTAGTGACACATTTTCCGAAGGCTGTTCATAGACTTAATTATTTTGCGCAAGTCAATATTGCTCATCATTTTTCAGACCGCGGTGCTTTACAGCTTTCACCTACGCTCGTGCATCGCAACTACGTAGCCAGCACCGACGCCAACGAACTTTTTGCATTGGGTGTCTCAGGCCGCATTCGCCTCACTTCTCGTTTTGCATTAATTGGCGAATATTACCATTGCTTCAATGGCAGCCAAACGCGTCAAAGTGGTTTCACCAACAGTGGTGCTATTGCACTCGAATGGTTCACCTTCGGCCACAACTTCACCATAAATATCACCAACTCAGGCGGCATCGGCGAAACGCAATTTATCCCATACACCACAGAACAGTGGCAAAAAGGTCAATTCAGACTAGGCTTCACTGTTGGCAGGAAATTTGTAATTGAATAAGCCACCCAAAAAAAACACAATGAAAACAAGAAATTATTTTTTCGCATTTATGACTTTAATTGGCCTAACAGCCTTCACTCTTGTTGCATTAGAACATTATGAAGTCACCAAAGACTTTTCAATTGAATTCAAAAGCAAAGATCCTTCAGGTTCTTTTAAAATCATGGAAGGCCAAATTGAGTTCGACGAAAAAGACCTCGCTAACTCAAGTTTCGATTTTAAAATCGATGTGCGTTCTATCTCAACAGGCAATGGCATGATGAACAAAAAAGCACAAACCCCAGAATGGTTTGATTGCGCAAAACACCCCTACGCCAAATTCAAGTCAACCAAAGTAGAAAAGAAAGAAGGCAGCACCTACAATATTACCGGGAATCTAACTATCAAGGGCATTGCTAAAACCGTTACCGTTCCGGCTACTTATTCTAAAGTTGGAAGTAAAGTCACTTTTAAAGGCATCTTTAACGTGAACCGCATGGATTTCAAAGTCGGTAAGAAAAGCGATGTTGTTCCAGACATCATGAAAGTCAATTTTGAAATCCCTGCTCAGGGCAAATAATGATGATATGAAAATAACAGTTCTATTTATCGTAGGTTTAATTGCCTTTTCTTCTTGTTCCATTGCACTTTTCTCTTGTACCCGTGAAAAGGTGACGCCCATAGCTGCGCAATGCAATGACACGATTTCTTTTTCAAACGACATTATGCCTATCATGCAAGTAAATTGCATCGGTTGCCACGACCAAGGAAATGCATCTGGCGGTTATGACTTTAGCACTTATACCTCTATTTCGGCCAATTCCAATGCAATTATTGGTTCGGTTAAAGCCAATGGCTATCAATTGATGCCCATCGGCGGCCCAGCCTTGCCAGACTCTCTCATTCAAAAAATCAACTGCTGGATCAATCAAGGTAAGCTAGATAACTAACCCTTCTTTCCACTCAAATTTCATTTTTATGAAAAAAATAATTTTACCTATCGCATTGTTCTCTGTAAGTCTGGGTATGTACTCGTTTCGAACACAAGAAGTCAACGGTTTTCAAGCAGCACCAACAAATGCAAACGGACCTTCAGGAGGTCAGAGCGGCGCACCAGGCGAGCAAAATTGTACAAGTTGCCATAATGGCGCCACGCAAGATGGCAGTGCTGAAAACTTACTCATTCTCAATAACGACCTCGGCATGGGAACGACACAATATACACCTGGCGCCACTTACACTGTTAATCTTTCTATGGCGAGTAATCCTGCAAAGAAGGGTTTTCAAGTAACAGCGCTCAATGGCGCAAATGCCATGGCAGGTAATTTTGTAGCTGGTGCCAACACGCAATTGAAAACAGCAACCATCAGTGGAGGGCAGCGCAAATATGCAACGCATAAAAACACTTCTAATACTTCCGCTACCCAAACATGGAACTGGACATGGCAAGCACCTGCCACCGAACAAGGCGCAGTTACTTTTTATGTGGCCACCAACAAAGCCAACAATAATAGCAACGACAACGGCGATGTCATTTACCTCTCACAACATGTTTTCTTCAATGACGACGCAAGTGTCGATGAGGTAACTGTCGATAATAATTTTTCGGCGGGTTATGCTCCTGACAAAGGAGAAATAGTCATTTCTTTTTCTACCTTATCAATTGCACCCACATCATTCAACTTAGTGGACCTTCAAGGTCAATCCGTCTGGACTAAAAAACTAGAAAATTCAAACGTTGGTGAAAACAAACAGTTAGTGTCTGTGCCTAAACATTTACCCAATGGCATATATGTAGTCCATTTCTTTTTGGGCAATAAATCCTATGCTGCGCCAGTAAGTATCCAGCACTAGTTATAGTGTAGGTTTTCTGCCTTTTGAGCGTAGAATCCTTTTTCTTCGATTATTGAATTTCTTAGGCTGCTAAATGCGGCCTCTTTTTTTGTTTGCTGATAAACATGCAGTAGGTACCAATTCCCTTCCTCTCTGAAATTAGCGAAAGGTATATTTTGCAGCTTAACAAAACGTCCTTCTGCTTGGCCATATTCTTGGAGGTTGTATAGACACATAGCGCCATAAAAAAGCGCATTGGCATCGTCAGGGTAAGAATGAAGAATTTCATCAAAATGCAATAGAGCAAGTTTATAATCTTCTTTAGAAAAATCTACGATTGACTTATTGAGAAGATTCATATACGGAACCTTCAAAGTTTGTTGACCAAGCTCATCCTCTGAAAAAGATTGACTTTGATCTTTATCCCCATCCCTATAATAACGGTAGTCAATTACTTTAAAATTTTTGATGTATAGCTCTCGACCCATTTTTAAAGCTAGACGTTGTCCTTTTTGCGCATTGAATTCGATATGTTGTGCTGGTATTTGCTGTATGCGTTCCAATACTTCAGCTTGTTGAACTATAGTTGTTGCGCTTGCTTTTAGGTCAAGGATGACTTGTTTGGGCGTAATCCGTTCTTCGGGTGCCGCAGGTGTCATCTTTTTGATATCTGCTTTTTGATGAATTTTAATCGGTAATTCTGCTGCGCTTTCTCGCTGCTTTGGCGCAGCTATTTTATTGGCTGATGCCGGAATCAAATACCACCCAAGGGAAAGCGTTATAAAGAGCGTTGCTGCGAAGAAAATCAACTTTCTTTTTCGCTGACTTTTGAAGAACTTTTTATCTGCAGCTTGAAAACTACTCCAGGCATTTGTTTGCTGACGATAACCTTCTAATGCGTCCATCACAAAATCGTCCTGAACAAACTCCTTTTCGATTAGGTGTTTTTCCTTTTGATGGGCGGTGTGGAGATATTTTTTGAATAAAGCTCTATTTGCCTTCATAACTTTGTTTTTGTTCCATCAGCAATTTGAGGTTGCGTTTGCCATTTTGGACGTAACTTTTGACTTCATTGAAAGAGTATCCAGTTTGCGTCATAATTTGCTCATAGCTGAGTTGTTCGATATAAAAAAGCACGATGCAGGTTTTTTGGTGCACTTTGAGTTGGGGAATAGCCCATTCGAGCAGATTGAATTGTTGCTCGATGTCTATCTGTTCTTCTTCTGAATTGATATCGATAACTTGCTCATCTATTTGGATGGTTTGGGTTTTTTTACTTTTGCGCAGAAAGGAAAGCGCAAGGTTGCGGGCAACCGCATACAACCAGCCTTTGAAAAAATCGATGTCGTGTTTCAAGATCAATGAAGGGAGACTGGCAAAGCATTCCATTGTCAGGTCTTCGGCATCCATTGTTTGTTTTGTGTATTTGAGCTGAACGCCATAGACAAGATGCCCGTAACGCATGTAAAGCTCATCTATGCAGGCAACCCATTGTTTTTCCTTATACACCCGAATCAATTGTTCGTCGTTTAAAGACTTTATATAAGCTCTTCTGCCAAGTACCATACACTGCAAAGATGCCGAAAATACAGGGTTTCCACAAAAAATATTAAATAAATGAAACCTTACAAATACTTGATCGTTAGACAACTGTGTTCGCATGAAAATATTTTTTAATATTTCTTTTAAAAAATCATTGCCAAACAAAAAAGAGTACATATCTTTGCACCCCGCTATCGAGACAACGGTCTTCGTCAAAAGGGAGTTTAAAAGCGTACAGATGAGTAAGAGCGTGAGTTCTTATTGATTGCATAAGACAAGTTCTTTGAAGTATTGAGAAATAAGGAAACAGCGTTTTCAAGAAGAAAAACAAACATACTCGAGCTCTTAAAATTCGAAGTTATTATACAACGGAGAGTTTGATCCTGGCTCAGGATGAACGC
>CAMDFN010000034.1 GCA_945897565.1 Chryseobacterium gleum | reverse complement strand
GCGTTCATCCTGAGCCAGGATCAAACTCTCCGTTGTATAATAACTTCGAATTTTAAGAGCTCGAGTATGTTTGTTTTTCTTCTTGAAAACGCTGTTTCCTTATTTCTCAATACTTCAAAGAACTTGTCTTATGCAATCAATAAGAACTCCCGCTCTTACTCATCTGTACGCTTTTTAAACTCCCTTTTGACGAAGACCATTGTCTCGATAGCGGGGTGCAAAGATACATACTCTTTTTTGTTTGGCAATGATTTTTTAAAAGAAATATTAATTTTTTTAAATCAAAAATATAACTAATTGATTTATAGAGGTATCTATGTCAGGTGTTGAATTGCCTTTTTTAAGGCCAGAACGGATTCGTTGTTGCGGAGCGCTGAAAGTGTTTGTTCAGATGACGAAAACACTGGCGCTTGCAAAATTGATTCTGGTGCATGGGCAATAGAATAGGTGTCATTGTCCAAAGCACAAAAAACCCATTCCTGTTTGTTGATGTAACCGGAGTCCCAAGTTGCCAAAGCAACTGCCAAGGCTATAACAAACTGTGCTTTGGAGGTCCAGGTTCCCTTAAATTGTACTTCAGCAAGACACAAGCCGATTTGATCAGTTAAAATGCGCTGTTCTGAACTGGGCCAATTTTTAAAGGAGGGGATAATTTGCCGAAGGAGAAATAAATCGTTTGTAGAAAGCTGCACGCGCGCTACTCTGTTATTATTTGTTCTGGCCAATGCAAACCAATTGCGCATGGCCAGAAGCAAGAGGATCAGAACGACAAAACCATCTATTTTAGCGAGGGATATGAATCCTGACCAAATAAAAATAGGAATCAGAATTAATAAGCCTGCGAAAAGTGGAATCCAAAAATAAAAGCGGTAGCTATTCAGCGATCCATTTGTCATTGCGCATTTCTCCTTTTATTGTGACGTTTTTAGTGCGGGCGTAATCTTCGGCGGCTACGAGCATTTGCTCGCGCGTATCTCTGCGTATCAGTATGGCGGAAGATCCTTGAGATTTAACTTCTATATAAAATCCGTTGCGTAGTCTGGCTGGTTTAGTTGGAGGTCTTCCCATGGTAAAATTGTGTTTTGTTTAAATAAGAGTTTGACAATATAACCAAAAAATCTGAATATTGTTGCATTTTGCAAACAAAAATCATGCCTCAAATGATATTGTCATGAAAGAATTAACTTTGCGGCATGATACAATTTGAACGGCTCGGCTACTTTTTACCACAAGGATATCTTTTCTCCAATGTCAATCTTCAAATCAACAAAGGAGATAAGGTTGGTTTGGTAGGTAAGAATGGTGCAGGCAAATCTACTCTTTTGCGCATTTTGTCGGGCAGTGTAAAGCCTTCTGATGGGCAGGTGCATCAATCAAAGAATCTCAAATTAGGCTTTCTAACACAAGATATTCAAATTGATTCTGATAAGAGTGTCTTCGATTTTCTCTTCTATTCCAATGGTCAATTGAATGAAATTCGAGAGCGCCTTGATTACATCAATACAGAACTTACTGTCCGAACTGATTATGAAGCGGAAAGCTACCTAGCCTTGCTCGATGACCTCAGCGACCTCAATCACCGCTTTCAAGTTTTAGAAGGTTATCAGTGGGAAGAGAAAATCAAAGCAACACTCGAGGGGCTAGGCTTTAGCGAGCTCGATCAGCAAAAAATGATTGTACAGTGTTCCGGTGGTTGGAAAATGCGGGCAGAGTTAGCGCGTATATTGGTCAATACGCCAGACATCCTTCTTTTAGATGAACCCACCAACCACCTCGATATCTTGTCGATCAGTTGGCTAGAACAATATTTACAGCGTTTTGAAGGTGCCGTCATCTTGATTTCGCACGACCGCTTATTTTTAGATAATGTCAGTACGCGTACTTTGGAGATCTCTCGTCAACAAATCTTTGACTTCCCTTATGCCTATTCCAAATACAAAGAATTGCGCGCCGAAGAAATGGAGAGGCTCGAACAAGCCAAAAAACAACAAGATAAAGACATCAAGCACGCAGAAGAGCTCATCGAAAAATTTAGGGCCAAGAAAAACAAGGCCGCTTTTGCACAATCTTTGATCAAAAAACTCGACAAAACAGAGCGAATTTCGGTAGAAAAAGACCAAGTTGCCAAACTCAAACTGCGCTTTCCCTTAGCCGTACAACCTGGCAAATGGGTATTGGAGCTCAATCAACTTGGCAAGAGTTACGATGCGCGTTGTTTGTTTAAAGAAGTGTCTATTACCATTGGCCGCGGAGAAAAAATTGCACTTCTTGGGCCCAATGGCGTCGGAAAATCAACCTTGCTCAAAGCGATCATGAGCAATATTACCCACGAGGGCGAGGTGCTACTCGGGCACAACGTTCAAATTTCTTACTTTGCCCAAGACCAAGCCGAAAAACTTGATCCAAAACTCAGCATATACGACACCGTAGACCTTATTGCTAAAGGCGATTTAAGAAAAGACCTACGCAGTATTCTCGGCGCATTTTTATTTTCGGGAGAAGATATCGACAAAAAAGTAGGGGTGCTTTCCGGTGGTGAACGCACACGATTAGCTCTGTGCTGCTTATTGCTCAGCCCATCTAACTTCTTGATTTTAGATGAACCCACCAATCACCTCGACCTCCAAAGCAAGGAGGTACTCAAAGAGGCACTCGTGCATTACGAAGGGACGTTCATTATTGTATCTCACGACCGTGAATTTGTCGATGGACTCAGCAATCGTATTTGGGATATCGAACACGAAGGTGTCAAAATCCATCACTTTAGTTTACATGAGTACCTCAGCTACAAAACACAAAAGCATCCTACCGAGTTAGAGAAAGAAGTACCCAAGGAAAGTAAAAAAGAAACAGATCATCCAGAGCCCAGTAAACCTCGAATAGATAAATTACAGCAAAAAGCACAGCGCGAAATCCAACAATTAGAGCAGCAAATCGATCAGCAAGAAAAAGCCTTGAGCGAAATTGAAAATGAACTGAGTGGCATTGACTACGAAGACAAGAACAAGTACAATGCCGTACTCAACCGCTATGAGCAAGCGAAGACGCAAGTAGAACAACTCTACAAAAAATGGGAAGAAAAATCGGCTGCCTTATAAAGCAACTGAAAATCATTAAATTTGGCACATGAAGCAACTCCTCATTTTGTGTTTAGGATTTCTGTTATTGTCTTCAAAATGCAATAACCAAAATCAGCACCCGGTTCCATTTGTTCCGGTTGATCTCACAATTGATATTCAATTACCAAGCTACAGCGATCTGCAAGGCGTTGGCGGCTGGACCTACCTCAACGGTGGCTCAAAAGGAATTATTGTTTACCGCAAAGGCATCGATGAGTTTGTGGCTTTTGACCGCCACTCTCCTGCAGACCTAGACGGTTCTTGTCCTTTTCCACTCTATCCGGACAATCAAAACTTTTTACAACTCAAAGACTCCTGTAACAATGCTGTCTTCTCACTTTACGATGGCTCTCCGGTTAGCAACAGTATTTATGGCTTGCGGCAGTACGCCACTCAATTCAACGGTAACAATTTATTGCGCGTTTACAACTAAGCACCATGGCAGACATCAAAGTAACCATAATTGACAGAGAAGGATTGGCTCACGAACTCGAGGGCCCTACCGACATGAACATGAATATCATGGAATTGTGCAAAGCCTATGACTTGCCGGTCAAAGGCGAATGCGGCGGCATGGCCATGTGCGCGACTTGTCAGTGCTACTTGGAATCAGAGACAGCGCTTGACGAACAAAGCGAAGCAGAGCTAGACATGCTAGATCAAGCCTTTTTTGTAAAAGGCAACAGCCGTCTAGGATGTCAAATTCACCTCAGCGACGCTATTGACGGGATTGTCTTGCGCCTAGCTCCTGAACAAGATTAGAAGTAGTAATAAAGTCTAATTGAGGCTTTTAGCGAATACCTTCTTGAATTTCTCCACTTTAGGACGCACTACACTCTGACAATAAGGATTTCCTGGATTATTCTCGAAGTAATTGTGGTGATAATCTTCTGCTTCGTAATAGTTATTGATGGCTACAATTTCGGTGACAATTGGTGCATCCCAGACTTTTTCGGCGCTCAAACGCTTGAGGTATTTTTGTGCTAAATTCTTTTGTTCCTCGTTGTGGTAAAAAATAACCGAACGGTATTGCGTACCGATGTCATTGCCTTGACGATTGAGTTGGGTAGGGTCATGAACAAACCAAAAAGCTTCCAATAAGGCCTCATAGGAAATAATCGCTGGATCAAATATAACCTGAGCTACTTCTGCGTGACCCGTCTGACCACCGCAAACTTCTTTATAGGTAGGGTCTTTTTGATGGCCACCGGCATAACCTGGCACTACAGAAACAACTCCTTTGAGATCTTTGAAACACGCTTCTATGCACCAAAAGCAACCTGCTCCAAAGGTAGCTGTTTGAGAATTAGCATTGTTTTGATTTTCTTTCATGTCGTTGGCGGATACAAAATTGAGCGATGCAGAGTTGATGCAGTAGCGCAAACCCGTAGGTTTTGGGCCGTCTTCAAAGACATGACCTAGATGCGCATCGCATTGATTACAGCGCACTTCTGTGCGGATCATGCCATGTGAGCGGTCTGTGATTTTCTTGACGTTACCTTGCGTGAGTACCTCATAAAAACTTGGCCATCCGGATCCTGAATCGTATTTGGTGTTGCTTTCAAACAAAGGTGCATCACAGGCCACACAAACGTAGGTACCGGCTTCGTGGTGATCCCAGTACTTGCCCGTAAAAGGACGTTCTGTTCCGCCGTTAACGACGTAGCATACGTTTTCTGGCAGTGCACGGCCGTTGTAAGTGTTTTGATTTTTTGAATCTTCAGGGTCTTGCTGACCACAGGCGTTTAGGCTTCCTAACATAAGTATGACAAATATACGTTTCATGTATACACAACAAACAAGAGTTGGTTTGGTTTAACTACTTTTGGCGCCATGTTCAAAAGATACACGAAAGATTTCTGGTTATTGAGTTTCAGCATGTTTTTCTTTATGCTCAGTTTTAACCTGATTTTGCCTGAAATGAATGGTTTTATCAGTGGGCTTGGCGGCAGCGAAGTCAAAGGGAGTATCATTTTTTTGTTTTCGGTAGCAGCGGGTATCTCGCGTCCGTTTGCAGGCAAGTTGGCCGATTTGATCGGACGCAAAAGAAGTGTATATATTGGTCTAGCGATTGCAATAGCCGCAAGTTTAAGTTATGCTTGGGTTGGCGCATTGACCATTTTCTTTCTCTTGCGCTTTGCTCACGGGCTGAGTGCTGGTTTTGCACCCACTGGCGCCACTGCCCTACTCACCGATATTTTACCTCCAGGTAGAAAAGGCGCAGCCATGGGGCTTTGGGGTACTTTTATTTCGCTAGGCATTGGCGTGGGTCAAGCACTTGGCTCCTATATTTTTGCACACAGCAATTTTGACGCACTTTTTATGACAGCTGCGGCATTTGGGATATTAGCGCTTTTGTTAATGAGCCCCATCAAAGAAACATTGCCCCAACAACAAACTTTTAAATGGAAACAATTATTTATCAAATGGGAAGATGTTTTAGAACCAAGTGTGCAACCCGCTGCACTGATCATGCTCCTGACTGCAATTAGCTCTGGGGTTATATTTGTCCTGACACCTGATTATTCTGCCTACTTAGGCATTGCCAATAAAGGCTATTTTTTCGGTATTTACGTCCTGAGCACAATAGGTATTCGCTTGGTTTTCTCATCGCTCTCGGACCGCATTGGCCGCAGAGAAACCATGCTTATTGGTTGCTCATTGCTCGTGATCAGCATGACCCTTCTAGGTTTTTCAGACGACATTTGGAGCTATTCTTTTGCCGCAACAATTTTTGGATTGGCAACCGGTATTTCAAGCCCAACGCTCTTTGCCTGGACGGCTGACTTGAGTTTGGCCCACAGGCGCGGCACGGGCTCAGGCACGCTATTTATTGCGCTAGAAATTGGCATTTTAATTGGGTCAGGGCTTACCTTTTTGTTCTACAACAACTCGATAGAAAGCGCGCGCACTTGTTTGTTTATTGCTGCCGGTTTTGGTGGAATTGCTGTGCTTGCGCTCTTGTTACAGCTCAGAAAAATTAAACTTCTTTGGAGTGATTCAAATAGCGCCTAACGAGCCAATGACCCGCATAAACAAGCGGTGTAAGGAGAATAGCGATAAGGATTTTCAAGAGGTAATTGGTTGGCGCAACTTCCATGTAGGTAGACATGCTCATGGCGCCGGGCAAGACAAAACCAATGTAAAGAACGATATAAGAGTCTATCAATTGTGAAATAAGAGTGCTACCTGTGCTGCGCAACCAAATGAAGCGATTCCCTGTCTTTTGCTTGATGCGATCAAACAAATAAGCATCTAGGATTTGCGACACCAAAAAGGCGACAATACTGCCAACAATAACAGCTTGGGCCTGACCAAAAACCAAATTATATGCTGCATTGGTAGCCAATTTTGAACCTTTGATTTCATAAGCAGGCACAGCCATTGATAAGCCGACAATCAGAAAACAATAAGCAATGAGCCCTGCTGTGATCCAAGAAAGTCTTCTGACCGCTTTCTGCCCATAAAATTCATTGAGTAAGTCGGTCAATAAAAAAACAACTGGCCACGGCAGAATGCCGATAATGGTGATAAACGGGCCAACTTTTTTACCAAAAAAGAAACCTTCAAGAGGAATTTGAATCAGTTTATTGCTAATGAGCTCTGCAGTAACGGCGTTGGTAACGAATAAACCTGCTAAGGCGATAAAAAGCCATTGTCGGCGCTCATTGAGTAGTGCTTGCTCCATGGCATAAAGATAATGAATTAGGGCGTGCCGTAATCTAGGCGCTTGGTTCTGAGGTAGCGCTGAATATAATACTGAGAAGTATTGAAGTTGTCTATACGCACGCCAGTATTGGCAGAATGGATGAATTTGATAGCGGTTGGCGTCACCTCTACAACAAGTGCAACGTGCCCGACGCTTGTTGAATTGACATTGCTTCCTTTGAAAAACATGAGGTCTCCTGGGCGAATTTCGGAGAGCTTAACGGTGGTACCGAGCTCTGCCAAACCGTAGCTCGTGCGAACGAGATCAATACCAAAATTACCGAAGATGTAGTTGATGAAACCCGAACAATCAAAACCCGAAGGGGTGGTGCCGCCATAGCGGTAAGGAACCCCTAAAAAACGCTTTGCGTAATTGATAATGGCATCTACCTCCGGATCATTGGGCAAAGGCGCTTGGGTCTGAACCTGGGTATTGGGGGGCTGGGCCAACAACCCTTGAGCGAAGACCAAAAAGAGAAAGAAGAAAAATATGTCTTTTATTTTCATTTTCTGAAAGCCAATGCAAAAATAATAATTATTTTCGAATCTTCATTCAAGTAGACAGATGCCCGCAATTGAAAATCAAACACTTAGCAAACTTTATTACAGCATCGGCGAAGTAGCGAGCATGCTTCAGGTAAACGCCTCACTCTTAAGATTTTGGGAGAAAGAATTTAACCTAACCGTTTCAAAAAAGAACAAAAAGGGCAATCGGCTATTTTCGGTCAAAGAAATTGAACAAATCCAACGCATTTACCAGTTTGTCAAGGTAGAAGGCTACACGCTTGATGGCGCCAAAAAGGCCCTCAAACAAAAGCCAAGCACTGCTATTACCGAGCCGGTTCATACCGTTCAAAAAGCAGCAACTGCAAATCAAAACTTTGCAGAAATCATCGATAAATTGGAAGGCATCAAAGCCAAATTATTGAGCATACCTGTTCAAACAGAAACAGCACAAGAAATGGCAACGCCTACCCTTGAAAAAGCAACTGTTCCTTCCAAACCAATCGTCAAAAAAGCGCCTGAAAAACCAAAACCAGCTTCAGACATGCCAACGCTATTTGATTTTTAGGCTAAAACACATAACCCAAAGAAAATTTCGGTACTATATTTTGTTTCCAATCTTTGGCTGCATAGTAACCAAAACTACTGAACACTCCAATTCCAAAACTTGACTTTCCGCTTACAAACAATCCGTTGAGAAGAACGCCTGCTTCTTGGTAGCCTTTATTCATTGTTAAAAATGTGGTGGAATGCACAGTTTGATCTGGCATGGTTCCCCAACCAAATGCATAATGACACCCAAGTTGTGGCTCATTCCAAGACGCTTTCGTACGCCATGAATTGAGTATGAATCTTGCAAAAAGCTGAAGTTGTGTCTGGTGGTAAAAAGCAGTGCTAGAAAGTGTTTCAAAGGTATTGGCCACGCTAATGCCCATCCGTTGGCCATAAGTTCTACTCGCTGAAATTGCATTTTGATAGAGTAAGGGTGTAGCTCGGTCCGTTACGGCAAAACGCGCATTCCAATTCAAAATACCAGTTCCAGGTATTGTCAATAGCTGAAATATATTGATTTGCAATCTGTTGAACACAAGATCAGGACTTGTCCAGTCTTTTAAATACCAAGCATGTTCGAATTGTAGTTGGATCTTGGGATAAGGGCTTGACTTCGGCAAAAGCACATCTCCAAAAAAAGCAGACTTTTCCCTAATTGCCCAACTGAAGCCGAGCCTGCTTATAAAAACCTGCGAAGCCGTTTGCCCAGCATATTGATAGGCATCAGTGTAGTTGTTGCGCTGTAAAGTTGTCTCAAACTCCAAGCGCTTATTCGCTTGAATGCGTGCAGATAACTCCAAACCAAGTTTATCTTGATAAGCCATATTGGTGGCGTAGAGATACCTTGTTACGTCCTGCTTGTAAAATAGGGTTGTTTGGTACATAATTGGGCCGCCTACCTCTGCTATATCCAAACTTCGAAATCCTTTTAGATTGAGCCTCTGATTGGCTCCTATTTGCCAATTGACATAAGCACCATACTTGATACGCGCGTCGTTCAATCCGTAGCCAAACTGCCCGCCTAGTGTCAAATGATCTGAAAATCGCGCAGACGTTTCTAAACCTAGCCCTATCCGGGTGCGCTCAAAAGCATTGTATTTGAGAAACCTAGTGGCATCGATTTGAAGATAACCTAACGGAATTTTCCCGGTAAGCAGCACTTTTGCAATTTTTAGTTTATCATCAAGATGCTCTGCTTTTGACAGCGAATCTATTTGCTTAAAAGTCATCATTTCCCTTTCGGATAGAGGCTCAACGCGTACGCTATCCCATGCTGAAGCGGAGAGCTTATTGGCTGCATTAGGAAGCGTCTCCACTGCAATTTGCTGAAACTTTACTTTATCTAGTTCGGGAGGATCAAAACGCACCTCCTTTACCACATTGATGCCTTTACCGACAATTACTGCTGGTAAGGAATCAAAACTCAATGATATAAAAGGCAGATAAATATCCGTGCTCAACTGCTTAGGAAACCATATTTTGGAATTGATCAGTTGGTATTCCTGTACAATTGCAACTTTATTTGAATTAGGCGGCGGATTAAAAGGTGCAGCCTGTACCTTCTCAATGGCAAAACCATTGGTGTTGATGTATAAATACCCTGTTAGACCGTTGAAATCAGCACCTTTTTTGGGTTTAAAGAAAATAGTAAAAGTGGTGTCTAAACCTGTAATTGTGGTATCCTTTAAAGAAAAAAAGTAGCGGTTGAGCGAGCCAGGCGCCAATGGACTAAGATATTTCAAGCCTAAAATTTCAAGCTGTATTTCGTAAAAATGAAAAGATTGCAAACCTTGTGCAATACTAGATAAAGCCGGGTCGCTAAAACCAGAAACACGAAAAGCCTCAATGATTTCTTTCTCGCGATAAGGAGGTTCAAAATAATGACTCGACTGCGTTTCAGAAATAAAAAAAGCTTGTTGATCAACGAATTTCTTGAACTCATAACTCGAGGTGTCCGTAGGGGCAATGATGGTATCGGCCATTTTGCGGCGTGTTGCGTCGTCGAGGTCGAAAACAAACTTGCTATACTGATCGGCAATAAAACCACCATGAGCTTGTGGGTGGTTGGCTTTTCGGTTTTGAATGGCCTGCTCCATGATGCGCAGTGCAGGATTGACACCAGGAACCACCACCACCTCTTGCGTTTCTTGCGTTTTTGAGCGCAAATAGAGCCTATCAGAAACAAGATTTGAAAGCACAATTGTGGAATCATGATAGCCGAGTGCCCGAATACTGATGCTTTGATTGGTATTAGAGAGTTCAAAATAACCATTTATATCGGTCAAGAACGGCGTAGAAAGTTCTGGATATACTTTTGCAAAAGCGATGCCTTCATGAAGATTGCTATCGAGCACCTGAAAACGCTGCCCCCAAGAATTTAGGCTAAAAAAAAGAAATACAAATAGCAATTTGTGTAACATCGGGCTCGATTAAGCAATTTTCATACCAAAAATAAAGCATTGCAACCGATCTGATGAGATTACAAACCTAGAACTTGTTCTATATATTTAGGCACTTCCAACATCCTCGATCCGTACCACGAACACATTTCACCGTCGATCAAGCGTACTTTGGAATTCGGAAACTGCTTTTGAAAAGATGCGATATGCGCTTCATTAAATGGAAAGGGTTCTGAACTTAAAAAGATGATATCCGGATGATCAAGGAGCTCTTCCTTCTTTGAAAGCACCTCTTGGAGTTCAGGATATCTTGCTATCGAGCAAAAATTTTCCAAACCAAAATAACTCAATAAAGCATGAATGTATGTTTGTGGACCAACCACAAAACAAGGGTCTTTCCAAATGAAATAAAGAAAAGATGCCCCTTTACCAATAGGGCCTAACGCTTGAAAACCTTTTTTGATTTGATCAACTAAAGTACGCGCTGCCTCCAAGCGATTGACCCTCTCACCTATCTCAAGCAAGTAAAAAAAAGCGTCGTCGAGGGTAGGGATATCAGTGAGTAAAACCGCATATTTTGACTGCAGCAATTCAATGTCTTCTTTGGTATTTTCTTCCTTATTGGCAATAATTAGCGTTGGCAGGAGGGAGTCAATAGTTTCAAAATTGATGTTTTTGGTGCCTCCTACTCTAGTTTTAGTTTGCCACCACGCGTTGGGATGAACGCAAAATTTAGTGATTCCGACCACCTCTTCTTCAAGGCCTAAGGCCCAGAGGTATTCGGTCAATGACGGAACCAAAGAAATGATGCGCATGCGTTTAGGCTATTGCGGCGATGACGTCGTAACGCGATACAATATGGAATTTGTGATCTGTCAATTCGACAAGTACAGCCGGCACATGCTTAGAAATCAATTTACAAACATCCTCTATGCTCGTATGCTGTTGAACAACTGGAAAAGCAGGATTCATAATCGTTGAAATAGGTGCATCTCTGAGACTCGGGTCATCTACTAACAATTGATACACATGGCTATCGTCTACGGAACCTACAAACTGACCATCTTTCATGACAGGAATTTGTGAGATATCAAAATTGCGCATTTTGGCAATGGCATGAGACACCAACTCCTCTGCATAAAGTGAAACCAAAGGCTTGTTGCCGTGCTTGGCCACGAGGTCGCCTGCGGTGAGCAGTTCTTCTTCCAAAAAGCCGCGTTCGCGCATCCAGTCGTCATTGAAAATTTTACCGATGTAGCGGCTTCCGTGGTCGTGGAATAAGACCACAACTACATCATCTTTGGTGAGTTTCTCACCCATTTGCAAAAGCCCTTTGATGGCAGCTCCTGCGGAGTTACCCACAAAAATACCTTCCTCGCGTGCCAGTTTGCGGGTGTAAACCGCAGCATCTTTATCGGTGACTTTCTCGAAATGGTCAATGACATCGAAATCTACGTTGGCCGGCAAGATGTCTTCACCAATGCCCTCCGTGATGTAAGGATAGATTTCATTCTCGTCAAAAATTCCAGTTTCCTTGTATTTTTTGAAGACAGAACCGTAGGTATCAATACCCCAGATTTGAATATTCGGATTTTTTTCTTTGAGATACTTCCCCACACCTGAGATGGTGCCACCTGTACCTACTCCCACTACAAAATGGGTGATTTTACCTGCGGTTTGTTCCCAAATTTCGGGGCCCGTTTGTTCGTAATGAGCTGTTCGGTTAGATAAGTTATCGTATTGATTGACGTACCAAGAATTTGGGATTTCGGTAGCCAAGCGGCGAGAGACTGAATAATAAGATCTAGGATCTGTAGGCTCTACAGCTGTTGGGCAAACCACAACCTCCGCACCTACTGCGCGCAAAATATCCATTTTTTCTTTGGATTGCTTGTCGTTGAGTACGCAAATGAGTTTGTATCCTTTGATGATGCAGGCTAGTGCCAAACCCATACCGGTATTACCGGAGGTGCCTTCAATGACAGTGCTCCCCGGTTTTAAAATCCCTGCCTTTTCAGCATCTTCGATCATTTTTACCGCCATGCGGTCTTTGACGGAGTTGCCCGGATTGGTGGTTTCTATTTTGGCCAGCACAAGTGCCGGGATCTGCTTAGCAAGTTTGTTGATGCGCACCAAGGGCGTGTTGCCGATGGTTTCCAGGATATTGTTATAGACTTTCATGATTGATCTTTGGACAAAGTTAGTCATCTGTTTGAATTCATTAATTTTAGGGCATGATAAAATTTAGATGTCTACTTGTTCTTGGACTTTTTTCGCTGTTTGCAACGGCGCAAGAATGTCCGATTTTACCAACACCTGCAGTTTACCAAACAACAAACGGACAATTTGTGAGCAGCGGCAACCTGCTTATTGACCCTTCTAACATTACACCAAACTTGCTTGATGCTTTTAAAAACTACGCGCTGTGGTCAAAAGGAATTGAGGTGAGCCCGTTGGTGCAAAACCCGATGGTGCAGTTTAAAAAACTGACCAACGTGAAGCAAGATTCATACAGCATCAATATCGCAGAGCGCATTACGATTTCTTATTCGAGCGAGGCTTCTTGTTTTTATGCTTGGGTATCCTTACTGCAATTGGCGCAGCAAGCAGAAGGACAATTGACTTTTCAAAAATGTTTTGTGAAAGATTATCCAACATTTCAGTGGCGCGGCTTGCACCTCGATGTATCGCGACATTTTTTCAATGTGGACGAAGTCAAGCGCTTCATCGACCTTATGGCCTACTACAAATTCAACACCCTGCACTGGCACCTCACCGACGACCAAGGCTGGCGCATCGAAATCAAAAAGTATCCGCTTTTAACCGAAGTTGGCGCTTGGCGCGATTCAACCGTTGAAAATCATTACAGCACCCTACCCCGCACCTATGACAAAACGCGCTATGGTGGTTTCTACACCCAAGAAGAAGTCAAGGACATTGTGAACTATGCAGGAGCAAGATTTATTACAGTTGTTCCTGAAATTGAGATGCCAGGCCACGCCAGAGCTGCGCTAGCCGCTTACCCACAATACTCCTGCACCGGCCAAGCGCAAGGCGTGGAAGGCCTTTGGGGCATCTTTGACGATATTTTTTGCGCCAAAGAAGAAAGTATTTTGTTTTTACAAGACGTCTTAAAAGAAGTTTTGCCGCTTTTCCCGAGTGCATACATACACGTGGGTGGAGATGAAGCACCAAAAACAAGATGGGAAGAATGTTCAAATTGTCAGGCTGTCATTAAGGCCAACGGCTTGCACGACGCGCACGAGCTGCAAAGCTATTTCATTGGCCGCATGGATGCATTTTTAACGCAAAATGGCAAAAAACTCATTGGTTGGGATGAAATTCTAGAAGGCGGGCTTTCGCCCAACGCCACTGTGATGTCGTGGCGCGGCTACGAGGGTGGAAAAGCCGCTGCCGCGCAGGGCCATTATGTGGTGATGTGCCCGGGCTCTCATTGCTATTTTGACCACTACCAGGGCCGCGGCGCTGAGGAACCCCTTGCTATTGGCGGCTTTACTTCTCTAGAAAAAGTGCTTTCTTTCAACCCGATTCCGCCAGACATGACTACCGCCGAAGCCGCCTACGTTTTAGGTGCACAAGGCAACCTCTGGACCGAATACATCCCCGATATGGCGCAATTGGAATACATGGCCTACCCCAGAGCCATCGCCTTGAGCACCGCACTTTGGTCCGAGACAAAGCCCATTTACGAAGATTTTTTTGCCAAACTAACGACCTATCATTTTCCATTTTTAAGCGCTAAAAATGTGAATTTCTCCAAAAGTTGTCTCAAACCCGAAATCAAAACAACAAGAGCACTGGGTTTGGGAATTTTGATTGAAAAGTTACCTGCAAAAGGCATCATTGCTTATGCTGAAGTACTAGCCGATATCAAAGCGGCCAAGCGAAAAACCAAAACCGTTCAAATAATAGTGGACCAAGGTCCGAACTTGCCTTCTAAAGAAATGGATGTCATTGCACACAAAGCACTTGGGGCAAAAATTGTTTTTCAAACGCCACCAAGTCCGAAATACGACAACGGATCGCTCACTATTGTCGATGGCCAATTGGCCGCACGCCCATGGAAAGGAAACGAATGGTTGGGTTTTGAAAGCGACAGCGTGTCTTTTGACATTGTTTTTGACAAACCCATCAAGGTCAAAGAAATCAAAATCCATACCCTCCACGATCCGAATAGCTGGATTTGGGCGGCACAGACCTACAAGATTACTTTTAATAAATTTGGTTGTGGAAATGGGATAGTAGATGGCTACTCGACTGAAGAAACTATTTTGATTGACAACATCAAAGACAAAACCCAAACCATTCATGTCGTTTTATACGGCGTCGGGCACATTCCGTCAGGCAACCCTGGCGCGGGCTACACGCCATGGCTGTTTTTGGACGAGATTGAAATTCGATAGTTTTCATTTGAGACTCCTTCATATTTAAGGAATGATCCCTAAGCGCACGGCGTGAACGATAATGCCGGCGGTGTTGCGCACATCTAGCTTTTCGATGATGCGCATTTTGTGGGTTTCTACCGTACGCGGCGAAATTTGGAGGTCGTGGGCGATTTCTTTGCAGGTTTTTTCTTGACAAATGCCGCGGATGACGTCAATTTCTCGGGCGGTAATGCGCTCTAGTGTTCTGATGGTGTGCCGCTCAGCATCGAGCATGCGCTTGGTGTTGGGATGCAGGTAAGACTGCTGAAAAAAAACCTGGCGAAAAGCGGCAACTGCCTCTTCTTGCATATTCCATTTGTTGACCACACCATGAAAACCCCACTTTAGATAGAGCGGAATGAGCGCTGATTTGAAATTAGGCACAAGAAGCAAAAATTTGGCATTTGGCCAGGCAGACATCCAGAAGTTGATGTACACTTTATCGAGCTCTTGTAAGAGATCGGCGTCTATCATAATGACTTGAATACCAACCCCAGCATAGCGCGCTCGAAAATCACTCAAACTTGCCGCTTCACCTACCCATTCAAAATCGTTGCGCGGCTCAAGTAAAGCGCGCAAACCTGTTCTAAAAATTACATCAGATTCTACAAAAGCCACGCGAATGCGGGCACCCAAATAATTACTCATACGACTTGCATTTTTATGGGCCAAAGACCCGGTTTAGGATTAATACAAGTAATGGTGTTTCATTTTGCTAAAGTAAGATGAGTTGCCAGAATGGGCTTCAGTAGATTGACGGACAGTACCTAAAAAAAGTTGCATTGGATCGATTTTCTGGTCAAATAAACCTTTCGGTCCTTTGGGATGTTCTATCTTTGTCACAAACAAAAATGAAATCATGTCGCATAGAAATTGGCAAAGCATTAAAAACTACCAAGACATCAAATTTGAATTCTTTGAAGGTATTGCAAAAATCTCCATCAACCGTCCACAAGTATACAACGCCTTCAGACCAGAAACAAATTTTGAAATGCTCGACGCCATGGATATTTGTCGGGAGCGCCCAGACATCAACGTCGTTGTGTTTACCGGTACCGGAGACAAAGCATTTTGCTCGGGCGGTGACCAAAACGTTAAAGGCGTTGGAGGATATATTTCGGAAAATGGGGTTCCTCGCCTCAATATTCTCGACCTTCACAAAGCCATCCGCTCGCTTCCTAAACCCGTCATTGCTATGGTCAATGGCTATGCAATTGGCGGCGGCCACGTACTGCACGTGGTTTGCGATCTCACCATCGCCTCTGACAATGCCAGGTTTGGCCAAACAGGCCCTAAAGTAGGTAGTTTTGATGGTGGCTTTGGTTCTTCTTATTTAGCGCGCCACGTAGGCCAAAAGAAAGCGCGTGAGATCTGGTTTTTATGCAACCAATATACGGCAGAAGAAGCCGAAAAAATGGGCATGGTCAACAAAGTTGTTCCATTTGACCAGCTAGAAGACACCGTTGTCGAGTGGTCCAAAACCATCATGATGAGAAGTCCGCTGGCTATTCGCATGATCAAGCGCGCTATGAACGCAGAGCTCGATGGCCAACACGGCCTCATGGAACTTGCTGGCGATGCCACCCTCCTCTATTACCTTACAGAAGAAGCACAAGAAGGCAAACACGCCTTTTTAGAGAAACGCGATCCTAATTTTCAACAATATCCCAAATTTCCGTAACAATGGATTTCAGCAATATAGAACCGAAGGCCCTGTGGCAAAATTTTGCCGCACTCAATGCCGTACCCAGGCCTTCTAAAAAAGAAGAGCGCGTCATCGCGTTCATGAAAAACTTTGGCGAAAAGCTCGGCTTAGAAACCATTATTGACCGCATTGGCAACGTCATCATCAAAAAAGCCGCAACGGCCGGAATGGAAGACCGTCAGACCGTGATTCTACAGAGTCACCTCGATATGGTGCATCAAAAAAATGCCAATACCGTTTTCGACTTCGATCAGCAAGGTATCGACATGTACCAAGACGGCGACTGGATCCGTGCAAAGGGCACCACGCTTGGTGCAGATAACGGCATTGGTGTAGCGGCAATTATGGCCCTACTCGCTAGCACAGACATTGCGCACCCGGCTTTAGAAGCTTTCTTTACTATCGACGAAGAAACCGGCATGACCGGCGCCAAAGAGATGGATGCCTCACTTTTGAGCGGAACTATTCTCTTGAACCTCGATACCGAAGACGACGACGAACTTTCTGTGGGTTGTGCAGGTGGCATCGACACCAATACTTCCTATTTATACGAGCAAGAAGCCATTCAGAGTGGCTTTGCTGCACTCGAAATCAACATATCGGGCTTACTTGGCGGGCACTCCGGCATGGACATCGACAAAGGACGCGGCAACGCCAACAAATGGATGGCGCGCTTGCTTTGGGAACTCAGACAAACACATGCTATTCAATTGCTCTACTTCGATGGTGGTAGCCTGCGCAATGCCATCCCGCGTGAAGCTAAAGCAATCATTGCGGTACAAAATGTAGCGCAAATACAGCAAGAAATCACTGCTTTCGGACAAATACTCAAAGGAGAATACCATCTTATTGAACCACATTTTGAACTCCATAGCAACGCGGTTGCAACAGATTTAAAGGCAGTTCCCGAATTCGTTTTTAAACAAATCATCGCAACACTATGTGGCGTTCACAATGGTGTTTACCGCATGAGCCCAGATATTGAAGGATTGGTAGAAGCTTCCTCCTCTTTGGCGCGCGTCATTATTGAAAATGGTTCATTTACCACACAATCTTTGCAACGCAGCTCAGTAGAAAGCACCAAAACAGAAGTGAGCATGGCACTGCGTTGTGCTTTTGAAAACATGGGTGCAACGGTAGAGCAAAGCGGCGACTACCCAGGCTGGAAACCCAATGCGCAGTCTCCAATTCTGGCAAAAATGCGCACACTTTACACAAATCTTTACGGCGAAGAGCCAAAAGTAAAAGCGTGTCATGCGGGCTTAGAATGCGGCCTATTGAGTGAAAAACTAATTGGTGTTGACATGATCTCATTTGGGCCCAATATCCGTGCGGCCCATTCCCCTGACGAATGTGTACAAATTTCGTCGGTTCAAAAATTTTGGTCTTACCTCCTTGCAAGTCTCTCCCAAATACCTAATGCGTAAGCAATACAACCTATGTCTCAAACACTCCATACAATAGAAGAAGCTATTTTCGAAATCCAACAAGGCAGAGTGGTCATTGTTGTAGATGATGAAGACCGCGAAAACGAAGGTGACTTTCTCACTGCCGCCCGAAACGCAACTCCCGAACTGATTAACTTTATGGCTACACACGGGCGCGGCCTCATTTGCGCACCGATCAGCGAAGACCGCTGTGAACAACTCGGTTTAGAACTCATGGTGCGCAACAATTCTGCCGCCTACGAAACACCTTTCACCATCAGCGTAGACCTCGTTGGTCATGGCTGCACCACCGGCATCTCAGCAAGTGACCGTTCCAAAACTATTTTAGCCATGATCGATCCAAAGATCAGTCCAGAAGAGCTCGGCAAGCCTGGTCACATCTTTCCCTTGCGTGCGCGTAAAGGTGGTGTGCTGCGCCGCGCCGGACACACAGAAGCTGCCATAGATTTATCGCGTTTAGCGGGCTTTGAAGAAGCCGGCATCATCGTCGAAATCCTCAACGAAGACGGTACCATGGCGCGCCTACCTCAGCTTTTGGAAATCGCCAAGAAGTTCGACCTCAAGATTGTCAGTATCGCCGACCTCATTAAGTACCGTATTTCACATGAATCTTTAATTGTGGAGCAAGTGCAAGTAGAAATGCCTACGGCCTACGGCGACTTTCAACTGCGCGCCTTTAAAGACCAAAGCAACGACCAAGATCATTTGGTCCTGACCAAAGGCACCTGGACCGAAGACGAAGCGGTATTGGTGCGCGTGCATTCTTCTTGCCTCACCGGCGATATTTTTGGCAGCTGTCGTTGCGATTGCGGCCCTCAGCTCCACAAAGCCATGGAACTCATCAATCAAGAAGGCAAGGGTGCTATTGTCTACATGAACCAAGAAGGACGCGGGATTGGCTTACTCAATAAACTCAAAGCCTACAAACTTCAAGAAGAAGGCTTAGATACCTATGAAGCCAACGAAAAACTTGGCTTTAAGCCAGACGAACGCGATTACGGTATCGGCGCTCAAATGCTTCGTGCTATCGGCATTCGCAAAATGAAGCTGATGTCCAACAACCCAAAAAAACGTTCGGGTCTTATCGGGTATGGACTTGAAATCACTGACAATATTCCGCTTGAAATTGAGAGCAATATTCACAACGAACGCTATTTGGAAACCAAACGCGATAAAGCAGGGCACTCCATCAAACTCGACCACTAATGCTAGAGGCAAAAGGCATAGAGAAAAATTATGGCGAGTTAGCCATTCTCAAAGGAATTGATCTTTCGGTGGCTCAAGCTGAAATCATTTCTATTGTTGGCTCGTCTGGCGCGGGTAAGACTACCTTGCTACAAATCTTGGGTACACTAGACAGCCCTAACCACGGCCAACTGCTCATCGAGGGTAAAAATCCATTTGCGCTCAATGAAAAAGCACTTGCTCACTTTCGCAATCAAAGATTGGGTTTCGTTTTTCAGTTTCATCAGCTACTGCCCGAATTTACCGCTCTAGAAAACATTGCCCTACCTGCCCTGATTGGTGGCAGCAATCAAACAGATGCCTTCAAAAAAGCACAGGTTTTGCTAGACCGTTTTGGACTGGCAAGCCGTGCGCAACATAAACCCGACGCTCTTTCAGGCGGCGAACAACAGCGTATTGCCGTGGCACGTGCACTTATCAATCAGCCAGCCTTGATTTTTGCAGACGAACCTTCAGGTAACCTCGACACCGAAAACGCCAACGCATTGCACAATTTATTCATCGCACTTCGTGAAGAAATGAAGCAGAGTTTTGTCATTGTGACACACAATAACAATTTTGCCCAAATGGCCGACCGCTGTTTAACGATGCAAGATGGACAATTCGTTTAACGGCTCAAACCTAGAGCTGAAGGAATTCCTTGACTTCAAAGCCCAACAATACGAAGCCGCACATTTTATTGCATCTGATCCAATTGCATTAGCGCACCGCTTTTCACAAAAAGAAGACATTGAAATTGTCGCGTTTTTAATGGCCACAATCTCTTGGGGCAACAGACAGAGCATCATCAAAAGTGGAGAAAAACTACTCGCTATTTTAGGACCCTCACCTCTTGAATACATCCTCAACTATCAGCATAGCGACTGTGGGCATTTTGTACACCGCACCTTCAATCAAACCGACCTCAACGGATTTCTGCTGGGTTTGCAACAGCTTTACAAAAATGGAGGTTTGCAGTCGGCTTTTACCGGAGATGGCGCTCAGCTCGATACTTATATTATGCATTTTAGGGCGCATTTCATTGCCTCACTTGAGCCCAGAAGCCATAAACATGTTTCAGATCCGTCTAAAGGATCAGCAGCAAAACGCATTGTGATGTTTTTGCGCTGGATGGTCAGAAGCCCTCAAAACGGGGTCGACTTTGGACTGTGGAAGCATATTCCGCTTTGTATTTTACATGTGCCATTAGATGTACATACAGGCAATATCGCAAGAAAACTAGGACTCATTTCACGCAAACAAAATGATTGGCAAACCAATCTCGAACTCCAAGCCAAGCTACTTGAATTTGACCCCTTAGACCCCGCAAAATATGATTTTGCACTTTTTGGTCTAGGTGCATTTGAAAAATTTTAACGAGGTAAGGTCATTGGAACCAAATGCAAATAAGCTGCTAGGTAATTCCCCTTTACTGTCTTAAGGACAATTTCATCCTCTTTAAAAGAATGCACTTTGAAAGCCCATTTTTCTTTGCCAATTTGAATGGTAAGTTGCTCGCTTTTTTCTAAGTATTTAAAATGCCCTTTGTCATAAACGCCTTTATCTAAGTCTCCAAAGGAGCCCACCAAAACTTCACCTGTAACGTAAAAAACAAATAGGATTTCTCCCCAAGTATTGCGCTGCAATTGGGCCTGTTCGTTTTGCTGCGTACCTTTGAGCATCCAAACCTTGCTATTGCCGCTGCTCAAAAAATGAG
>CAMDFN010000033.1 GCA_945897565.1 Chryseobacterium gleum | reverse complement strand
GCACTGATTCTTTTCAAGGTATGCGCATCAAAGGAAAATTCGAGGGTCTTGTTTTCTCCTGGTCGGAGGGTCACTTTATTGAAATCTATCAGTCTTTTGTGCTCAGGTGTGGTACTGGCATAGAGGTCGCTGAGGTAAAGCGGCACGGTCATTTGAATGGTTTGTGAATGCGGATTACTCACATTTACCGCAAGTGAGAAGGTGCCGTTATTTTCGTCTTTGGCAGTAAATTGCATGCCATTGATGCTGCCAGCATGATAAGAAAGCCCAAAACCGAAATCCCATTGCGGGTTGTAGGCAGAGAAATCGCCAGCTTTAGAGCGGTCTACGCTGCGCGGGTGGTCGTAGAATTCAATGACGCCGTCGTAACGCGGGTAAGTGTAAGGTAGACGCCCGCTGAAATCTGCCTTGCCCGTGAGAAGTTCTGCCAGTGCGAGGCCACCCTGATCGCCGGGTAAATAGGCTTGCACAATAGCATCACACAATGGTTCGATGTCGTTGATAATGCGTGGGCGCGCCTCTAACAGTACTAAAACAACTTTTTTCTTGGCTGCTTTTGCCAAGCGCACCAATTCTTTTTGTTTGTCGTCTAGTTGTAGGCTTCTGATGTCGCCAGGTTTTTCAGTAGAAGGGAGCTCGCCTACACAAATGACAATCACATCGTTTTTCTTAAGTGCTTTTTTGTAAGTATCTAGCTCAATGTAACGAGAGGCCTCGAAGTCTTTGTCTAGGTATAATTCAACACCTTTCGAATAAGTAATGCTCGCATTTGGTAATTGGTGCTGTAGGGCCTGAAAGATATTCAAAACTCCTTTTGTATTGTAAGTGGTGTCCATTCCTTGCCAAGTGTGCGTCCAAGCACCATTGAGCATATTGATGCTCGCTGCACCTGGGCCAGCAACTAAAATACGTTGTGAGCTTTGGAGCGGTAAGGTTTGGCTTTCATTTTTCAATAAGGTTATAGACTCGAGTGCGGCTTGTTTGGCGATATTTTTGAACTGTGCGCTGCCAAATAAAGGATATTGATCAAATTGTGGCAAGGGGTTGGTAAACAAACCGAGTTGATTTTTGACGTACAAAATGCGTCGAACGGCGTCGTTGAGTCTTTCCATAGAGATTCTACCTTCTTTGACCGCCTTCACCATGTCTTGGCAATAGGTTTTGTATTGCGGATTGGAAGGCACCATGCTCATGTCTACGCCCGCATTAAAAGCTTGAACAGCAGCTTCTGCTATTGTTGGAGCCGTGCGGTGCACGGTATGCAGCATCATGAAGTCTTCCCAGTCAGAAACCACAAAGCCTTTGAAACCCCAATCTTGTTTGAGGGTTTTGGTGAGCAGGTTGTAATTGGCGTGGCCTGGAATGCCATTGACTACTCCAGAATTGATCATGAGGGTAAGTGCGCCTTTTTCGACAGCCGCTTTGAAAGCCGGAAAATACAATTCTTGCATATATTTCTCAGGGATAAATGCTGGTGTGCGGTCGCGGCCAGTGAAACTTGCGCTGTAACCTACAAAGTGCTTGAGGCAAGCGGCAGCGTGAAATTGGTCAACGCTCTCACCCTTGCCTTGATATCCATCTACGAGTGCAACACCCATTTGTGTGCCCAACACAGGATCTTCGCCGAGTGTTTCAAAATGCCGAGACCAAAGGGGTTGGCGCCCTAAGTCAAGTACCGGAGAGAAGTTCCACGGAATACCAGATGCGCGGCATTCATAGGCGGTTACTTCGCCCATTTGTCGGGCAAGTTCTGTGTTCCAAGTAGCAGCTAAGCCAATTTCTTGTGGAAAAAGTGTCCCGCCAACGGTGTAATTCACACCGTGAATGGCGTCGATGCCATACAGAATGGGAATGTTTTGTTCTTTTTTAAGGTAGGGGGCATGTACGTCGGTCATGATAGATTTCCATTCTTCGCGTGTAAGCGCATGCGCGCCTACGTTCAAAATAGACCCAACATGATACGTTTCTAATGCCTCCTTGAGTTTAGCTTGGTCAATTTGTGCAGGAACCAGTGCTTGTCCTTTTGGATCTGTTTTATGGATAGCGTCTAGTGTAATTTGACACGTTTGCCCTACTTTTTCTTCGATACTCATTTGCGCAATGAGCGTTTCGATATCAGCTGAACTGGGGGTGGTGAAGTACGGATTTTCGGATTGTTTAAAACCCAAAAGCACCGCCAACATCAATAATGAAGACAATAATTTCATGAGAAGGTCAAGTTTTTATTGAAATACGCGAACGTAGTCTACGTACATTTTTTGTGGGAATAGGGTGCTGGCATTTGGCAATCCAGGCCAGTTTCCACCTACCGCTACGTTCATAATGATGAAGAATTTCTCGCGAAATTCTGCCATTTCGGCTGGGCTTGTATTGACGACGTGGTATTCGATGTTGTCTAGCAACCAATGAATGGAGTTGGCATCCCAGGTGATAGAAAACACGTGGAATTGATCGGCAAATTTACCGGATGTAAGCGATTTACTGCCGCCATATTGGGCATGTGTGCCGTTGTCACTCCAGTGGATGGTTCCGTGAACAGTGCGGTCGTTGGCTCCTGCACCGCCAATAAGCTCCATGATATCGATTTCGCCACACGCTGGCCATACAGCTGAGGTAATGTTGTCTCCGAGCATCCAGATAGCAGGCCAAATACCTTGACCATATGGAAGTGCGGCACGCACATCTACGCGCCCAAATTTCCATGAGTTGATGCCTTGTGTTTTGATCCGGCTAGAGGTATAGTTGGAGGTGTTGAAGGTTTCGTTTTTGGCAGTAATGGTGAGGATGCCATCTGAAACCACAGCGTTTTCTTGTTTGTAGTATTGCAATTCGTTGTTGCCCCAACCCCAGCTTCCTGTGCCCATGTCATAAGTCCAGTCTGAAGAGAGACTCGTTCCATCGAATTCGTCATTCCAAACAAGGGCGTAATTTGGGTAAGTGAGCGGGCTGATGAACCCGGAGGTGGGTGCACCGGTGCTGCCCGTACTGATTTCGATCACGACATCTTCGGTCTTTTCGATATAAGCAGTCTGAATGGAGTGTGCACGCGTGCGAATTTTGTAGGTGCCTGCGGTGCTGAATACATGTGTAGCTTCTCCGTCTTGGGTTTCTACTGTAATGGTGTCATCGGTATCGTAGAAGGTGACTGTATAAAAGTTTGCGCTATCGGCCGTTGCCAACACATGTACTTCTCCATTCGTAATGGTGAGTTGGGTGTTTAGATTACTAGGTAATCCAGGAGGTTTGGGCGCGTCTGGCTTACAAGCGAGAAGCGAAATACAGAGGAGTAGAAATGACATGATTTTCATATAAAAAGCTTAGATCGTCTTGAGTTTGAGGTACCATTTTAAGCCCCCAGCATGGTGGCCGTATTGTAAATTCAAAGTGGAGTCTGTTGCAGAGATAATTTTGTAGACGCGAGGGCCTGTGTAGAAGCCCAGAAAAGCGTTTCCTGAAATAGTAATTGTGGTTTCGGCGCCTTCTGTAAGTAGCCAGCTTTCATTCATTTGGTTGTCGAAAGGTGCAGTGAAGTCAGCTAAATTTTGGAAAGAGCCGGGGAATGAAGCGGCAAGAGTGTTGTGAATGTATACATCTCCATTCGTGATCATGTCAAACTTAAAGGCATTGAGGTGAAATACATATTGGTCGTCGTAAAGTCCACAGCCAGGTTTTTCACCTGCGCCAGCCGCCCACCACTCTGGTGTAGGCCCAAGTGGGCTTTCTGGGTCTGGGCCAACACCCATGTGGCCAGAAGCCGCTGAATCTACCACCCAAACTTTGTAGCCAGGGCCACTTACGCCTCCGGTAAGTAAGGTATAGTATGGATTGTTGAGCAAGCCAAAGTCATCGTTGGCTATAGTGACTTGTTGGCTCGAGCTGCGGCTGCCACCTTTGGCAAAAACAGTTAACTTGATGGTATAAGTGCCGGCATATGGATAGGTCGCATTCACATTAGCTCCTTGTGCCTTGGTGCCGTTTCCGAAGTCCCAAACGCACTGCAAAGCAGGGTTGTTGGCGCTGAGCTCAATGATATTTGCATTGGCAGCTGATGGCGCCATGGTGAATTGGGCATCTGCACTGGAGGGAGCGGGCCCTAAAGTTGGTTCGTATTTTTGGCAAGCGACTAAAGCCAAGCCAATACTTAAGATACTGAGCAATAATGTTTTCATGGTTTTTAGATCTTTAAAAATTAATAACCAGGGTTTTGTGACCAATTGCCACCAGCTAAGTCGATTTCAACTTGTGGAATTGGGAACAACTCGTGTTTACCTGTAACAAATCCAGGGATATATTGTGCGGCCTGACCCGTGCGAACGAGGTCAAAAAAGCGCAGGCCTTCGCCTGATAGCTCCAAACGGCGCTCTAAATACACTTTTTCTATGCTATTCACAGAAGCGCCAGGGATGCCAGCACGTTGGCGAATTTGGTTCACAAGCGCAGTGGCGCGTGAAGCGTTGCCAATTTGGTAGTTGGCTTCAGCGGCCATGAGCAGTACGTCTGCATAGCGCAGTACGCGATAGTTTACTGGGCTGGTAAGGTCGTTGTCTGGCAAGCCGATTTCGCCTTGTTTTTTGATGTATTTATTGTTGTAGTAACCCGTGTGGCCACCAGCACCAATTGCATAAGTAATAGATGCAGGGTTGGCTTGTGCGGCAATGAATGCTTCGATATCTAAAACTGTAGCGCCACGGCGTGGATCTATTGGTGAGAAAGCAGCATAAAGTTCTGCTGTTGGCAAGTTATAGGAGTTGCCATCGCCGTAAACAGGGCCGGTATATTGGCGAATACCTTGGAAACCTACAGCAGCATTTCCTTCCAAACAAATCAAGCAGCCGTAACTACCGCCCTCTAAACCAGTATATTCGATATCAAAGATGGTTTCTGGGTTGCCTTCAGCGGCCACACTGAAAAGCTGGCTGTAGTCTTGGTAAAGGCTGTATTGACCAGAATCGATGATTTCTTCAAAAATGGCTGCTGCCTCTGTAAATTTATTTTGATACAGGTACACTTTACCAAGAAGGGCCTTGGCTGCGCCTTTTGTGGCACGGCCTTTTTGCGCCGCAACCGAGTTGAGAACTGCAGCTGCCGCAAGCAGATCAGCTTCAATTTGGGCATATACTTCAGCTTTTGGTGAACGCGCAATGGCGCGCGCTTCTTCAATACCAATTCTTTTGTCGATGATCAATGGCACGTCGCCAAAGAACTTCACGAGCTCAAAATAGTAGTAAGCGCGCAAGAATTTGGCTTCGGCTAAAATATGGGCTTTTCCTACAAAATCGATGTTGTTTTGGTGCTCCAAAATGTAGTTTACGCGCGTGATACCGGTGTAGTTCCAACGAAAAACACTGCGCAATTCTGCATTAACTCCACCGTGCGTCATGTTGTCGATGTCGTGGAGGCCTTTGCTGTCATTGACACTTTCTCCGCCGGCGATTGCGTTGTCTGAGGCAATTTCGCCAATCCAAAGAGAAATGAATGAGCTTTGAAGGAGGTCATAGGCGCCAGTGAGGGCGCGGTCGAAGTCTTCGGGGGTTTGAAAGAAGTTTTCGGCATCTTGCGCGTAGGGCGGATCGACACTCAAGAATTTTTCACAAGATGGCAAGCTAACAATGGTGGCGCAGGCCAAAAGTATGTAGATGAGTTTTTTCATGACTTTATACTTAAAATTTGATTTGAAGGCCGCTCATTAAAGAACGTGCTTGAGGATACATTCCGTAGTCAACACCGGCAGAAAGAACACTAGAAGAGCTTAAATCTGGATCAAAGCCCATGTAGCGGGTGAGGGTGATGAGGTTATTTGCAGCAACATAAACGCGTAAAGATTCTACGTGAATTTTGCGCAATAGCGTACTTGGTAAGGTATAACCAAACTGCAAGTTGCGCAGGCGAACAAAAGAACCATCTTCTACAAAGTAGTCTGAGAACAAGTTGTTGTTGGTTGCCCCTGTGGTAAGGCGCGGGTGCTCGTTGGTCGAGCCCGGCCCGGTCCAGCGGTCAATGACATAAGCCAATTGGTTGGCGTAAGGTTGTTGACGCTCGTAGTTGCGAATGATCTCTTGCCCAAGAGCAGCGTATACATTTCCAGATAAATCAAAGCCGTGAAGCTTGAAATTAAAGGCAAAACCCATAGTAAAGTCAGGGATGGCAGAACCTAAATTGGTTTTGTCGGTGTCGTCGGAGAAGTTGATTTTGCCATCGCCGTTTTGATCCACAAAGATGAGGTCGCCAGGTTGTGCGCCTTCTTGTACCACTGCTGCGTTGTCAATTTCTGCTTGCGTTTGGAAAACGCCAGCGGTTTGGTAACCAAAGAAATAACCAATTTCATAACCTTCTTGGAAGCGGGTTGCCACATCACCACCCACGCTGAAGCTTGCGCCAGGTATGTACTGAACACCTGCCGGCACGCTTACTACTTTGTTGTTGATGGAGGTAAGGTTGAAGTTGAGGTTGGTTTGTAATAAGTTTTTGCGGTCAGACTGATAAGCTACTTCAAATTCCCAACCTTTGTTTGAGACGTCACCAGCGTTGATAATTGGTGGGTAGCCACCTGGGCCATATGAACCTAGAAGCGCAGATACATCTGGCTGAAACAATAAGTCGTTGGTGTTTTTGATGAAGTAGTTGGTCGTGAAGTTGATGACCTTTAACCAAGTGAGGTCAAGACCAACGTTAAATTGACGCGTGGTTTCCCACTTCAGGTCTGGGTTGGCTGGGCGGCCAATTGCGGCGCCCTGCGTAATGAGGTCGTCAAAGACATAAACGCCTTCGCCATTGAGTAAGGCGCGGTAAGCAAAGTTCGGGATTTGGTCGTTGCCCGACACACCGTAGCTCATGCGCACTTTAAGGTAGTCAATGCTTTTGCTTGTGAAGAAGTCTTCTTCTGAGAGCAACCAACCGCCTGAAATTGTTGGGAAAATACCCCAACGGCTGTTCGGTCCAAACTTACTGGAGCCATCGCGGCGCAAGATACCCGACACGAGGTATTTTTCTTTGTAGGCATATTCGGCACGCATAAAAGCCGACAAAAGGCGCTCTTTGAATTCCCATGAATTGACATTATTGAGATAGCCCCCTTGTGCTGTATTGGCAGAGATATCGGCGTAGTCCAAAGAATTATTGGGAATGCCAAATGCCACACCATTGAGAGACTGTCCTTTGCGTTCAAAAACCGAAGCGCCAAGTGTGCCTTTGACTTTATGTATTTCTTTCCAAGTTTTTTCGTAGTTCAAGAAGCTTTCGAAAGTCAAATCAAGGAAGGTAGAGCGCTCTTCGTAAACAGCCGCACCTCTTGTAATGAAGATGCTATCGCCAATTTCTACTTCAGGTGATTCCAAAGCAGCATTTGTTGCGGTATTGGCGTATTTACCTTCTCCGTACCAAACAAGTGGAGAGAATACTTTGCTGTCTACGTTGGCGTAATTGTAATTGAAGCGGTTGGTAAAAGAAAGATTTTCGTTGATTGCATAAATAAATTCTTCTTTTCCAACGAATTTGTTAGCGGTGCTCCAGTTATATTGGTTCATCATTTGAGCAATCGGATTGATGATGTCGCTCACTTCTTCCATGTAAGAGAAGGTGCCTGGGCTGCTGTAAACGGGGTCATTCGGGAAGGCGTTGATGGTATTGTACAAGACCGAACCTATGCCGTTTTCAGGCAAGGTACTGCGCATGTCTGATGAAAACAATAGCACCGAATTGAGCTTGAGTTTTTCGGACATATCGGTGCTGAAATTGAGGCGCGCGTTGTAGCGCCCAAAATTGGCTTTGTCGGCGCCGACAATTCCTTCTTGATTGAAGTAGCCAAGGCCAATAGAGTAGCGCGTATTGAGCGTGCCACCACTCAGCGAGAGGTTGTGGCTTTGAACCGGCGCCGAGCTAAAAACGGAGTCTTGCCAGTTGGTACCGGTGCCCAAATTGGTATTGGCAAACGGCATGGCTTGCCCGCCAAAGGCAAAAGCTTCATTTTTAATAACGGCGTATTCCTCTGCGGTCAGTAAATCTAGTTTGCGAGCAGTTTGCTGGATACCGTAGTAACCGTTGTATTCCATCATTGGCTTGCGGTTGATGGCGCCATTTTTGGTTTCGACTATTATTACGCCATTGGCGGCGCGTACCCCATAGATACCAGCGGTGGCATCTTTGAGCACGTTAATTGACTTGATATCAGAAGGGTTAAGGGCATTGAGGCCTTCGGAGTCGTACACGACGCCATCTACCAAAATGAGCGGATCGTTGTCGCCAAATGTAGATAAACCACGGATACGGATGTTAGAAGAACCCCCCGGAGAGCCAGAATTACTCGACACCGTAACACCCGAAACTTGACCTTGAAGGGCTTGGTCCATACGGGTCATGTTCATTTTTTCGATGTCTTCACCCTTCACTTTTGAGGTGGCGCCTGTAAGTTCTTTGGTTTTGGAGGTTCCGTATCCGACTACAACTACATCTTTGGTGTCTTGAGAAACTTCTGATAGTATTACCGTTAAATTGGTCTTGCCAGCAACTGGAACTTCTTGTTTTTGGTAGCCCATGGCACTAAAAATGAGAATTTCATTGGCAGGGTCAGTAACGCTTACCTGAAAAAACCCTTTTCCGTCGCCTAAAAATGGTTTGCTATTGCTTTTCACTGTGATTTTCACATATGGAATAGCCTCCGAGCGTTCGTTCAAAACGGTTCCGCTGATGGTTTGTCCATAGACTTGTGCGACACCTATGCAACATAGTAGTGCCATGACGAGTTTTCTGATCATGTTGTATTTAGTTTTAGAGTGGGATAAATATAAGCAAAAATTAAATTATTGTACAAATAACAATAAGTTTTGTCAAGCATCAGAAAATCAGGATTATATCAAAAGAGAAACGGAGACACTCCTCTCCGTTTCCTTGATTATTAACCTGTTTACGCCTTGCTATGAGTGAAAGCGAAACCCGAAGATACAAACATTATTGTAAAAAATACAATAAGTAAAATAATTTTACATTTTGAAGCTATATTCGTTCGCTAGCAAACCTTGTCGGTAGGTGTCGTGGTCAAAAGTGAAAAGCTTTGCAGGTCTGTGTTTGACATTCTTTTGCTTTTCGTTGAGCGCAATGAGCGGAATGTATTTGATTTTTTTTCTAAAATTGGCTTTGTCCATTTCTTGTTCGAAAGCAAATTCATAGAGCTGTTGAAACTCATTGAGCGTGAAGCGCTCCGGCAATAAATCAAAGCAAACGGGTTCTGTTTGAAGTTTTTGCTTGAGCATGTCGTAGGTGCTTTCTAGGATATGGTTGTGGTCAAAAGCTAGAGTTGGCACTTCATTGAGCGCAACCCAGCTGATGTCGTCTGCCCAAGAAGAAGCTTTTACCTGAAAATCTTCTATGCGCACAAGTGCAAAATGGGCAATGGTAATGACGCGTCCTTGCGGGTGTCTTTTGGGATGGCCAAAAGACTGGGATTGGTGCATTTGGATATGATCCAAGCCCGTGAGTTCTTTAAGGATGCGTTCTGCCGCTACCGGCAAATCTTCGTCTGGGTATACGAGGTCGCCAGGGATAGCCCAAAAGTTTTCGTAGGGTTCCATGGCGCGCTTGATAAGCAGGGCCTTGATTTGCCCAGCTTCGTAGCCAAAAATAATGCAGTCTACAGAAAAGGCTGCAGTAAAAAAGTCGTGAAATTCTATTTTATACATTCCCATTAGTGACCACTTTTTGCGGTTTCAAAGGTATCAATACCTTTGCTTTTGAGGATACTTGAGCTGCGAATCGCAAAATAAATCAGGTAAGCAAAGCACACCACCCCAACCCAATAAGATTGTTGGATACCCAAAAGGCTGTTGTCTGAGAGCCAGCCTTGCGTCACAGAAACAACGCCTCCGCCCATTATCATTAAGATCATCAAGCTAGATGCTATATTGGTTTTTGTTCCCATGCCAGCAATACCGAGTGTAAAAATACAAGGCCAAAGTGTACTGCAAAATAAACCGACAGAAATAAAGGCAAAGACACTCACGTATCCAGAACTGAAAATGCCAATAATAAGCGCCAATGAGCCGAGTGAAGAATAGAGAACAATCTGACGAACAGGATTGCCATTAGAAATAAAGTCGGCTGCAATGAGCACGAACACCAAACCAATATAGGGCATAAAAGAAGAGACGTCAGACCCGCCGATGGTATTGGCAAGTGCAAAAATACCGAAAGCCACCAAAGGCAAGAAAATGCCCATCAAGCGATTGAAAACTTTTGATTTTTCAAATACGCCTGCCGCCGAAGCCCAACGGCCTATCATCATGCTGGCCCAAAACAAAGACACAAATGGCGCCACTTCGCTTTCGCTCTTGCCCAATTGCTGTTTCATGAATTCAGGCAAATTACTTTGGGTGGCCACCTCTACCCCTACATACAAGAAAATAGCAATCATGGCTAAGATCACTTGCGGTTCGCGAAGTGTGCTCAATAGCTGTCCGGGTTCATTTTGATTCTCTTCGCCTATGGAGTCTGGGACCGATGAAAATTTAAAAAACAATGCAGCCAATACAAAAGTTGCACCCAGGATAATGTAGGGCATTTGCACAGCTGTTAAGTCTAGAGCGGTGTCTCCTTTTGAGAGGCCACCAAAAATGGCGTAAGAAAGAATGACCGGGCCAATTGTGGTGCCGAGGTTATTGATACCGCCAGCCATGCTCAAGCGCGCATTTCCTTTTGCAGGATCGCCCATTTGAATGGCTAAGGGGTTGGCGGCAGTTTGTTGTAAAGAAAAGCCTAGCCCAACAATAAATAAACCCCCAAGCAATAGGGGAAATGAACCACCATTTGCAGATGCAGGAATAAAAAGGAGTGTGCCGGCAGCAGAAATGAGTAAGCCAAGGGCAAGACCATTTCGGTAACCAATTTTATTTAGGATGTCTTGCTTAAGTGCGCCAGAAATGCCAAAATAAAGCAAAGAACCAACTGTGTAAGCTACATAGAATGCGAACTCGATGAGTTGAGATTGTAATTGAGAGAGGGTGAGGGCTTTCTTAAAGACTGGAATGAGGATTGAATTTGAAGCGGCTACAAAGCCCCAAAAGAAAAAGATGACAATGAGTGTCCCGAAGGCGCTGTAATTTGTTTTTTGCATGGCAGTCGTTTAAGTTTTGGTCCAAATTACAATAATTTGGTTTTAACCGACGTGTTGCTGCTTAATTTTTTCTGGATTGAGTTTAAAAATTGTAGAGATTGTTTGGATAATAGACTGAGCGTCAAAGCGGCAGTCGGCCCAGAGTTCTTCTTGGGTGCCGTGGTGAATATACTCGTCTGGAATACCCAAACGAATGACTTCAGCTTGGTATTTTTGATCGACCATAAATTCGAGTACTGCAGAGCCAAAACCGCCCATGAGGCAGCCATCTTCTACGGTAATGACTTTGCTAAACTTGCTGAATACTTCGTGCAAGAGAAGGGTGTCTAGCGGTTTGACAAAACGCATGTCGTAGTGGGCAATAGAAACCCCTGAGCCCTTGAGCGCTTCAATTGCTTTTTGGGCAAAATTACCTGGGTGGCCAATGGTGAGAACGGCGATATCTTCGCCGGCAGTCACTTTACGGCCTTCGCCAATTTTGATTTCTTTAAATGGTGTTTTCCATTCGGTCATGACACCATTGCCGCGTGGGTAGCGGATAGAGAACGGACCTTGATTGGGCAACTGTGCGGTGTACATGAGGTTGCGCAGTTCTTCTTCGTTCATGGGTGCAGACACCACCATGTTGGGGATCATGCGCATGTAGGCGAGGTCATAAGCGCCGTGGTGGGTTGCGCCGTCGGCACCAACTAAGCCACCGCGGTCTAGGCAGAAAACAACATTAAGGTTTTGGATAGCGACGTCGTGCAAGACTTGGTCAAAAGCGCGTTGCATGAACGAAGAGTAGATGTTGCAAAACGGCACGAGACCTTGTGTGGCGAGGCCAGCACTGAAGGTAACGGCGTGCTGTTCGGCGATGCCGACATCAAATGCGCGCTGCGGCATGGCTTGCATCATGATATTGAGCGAGCAGCCCGAGGGCATTGCTGGCGTAACACCCATTATTTTGTCGTTCTTTTCTGCGAGCTCAACAATGCTGTATCCGAATACATCTTGGTATTTGGGTGGGGCTGGTGATTTAGGAACAATTTTGACGATTTCGCCGGTTTCTTTATTGAACACACCTGGCGCATGCCATTTGGTAGGGTTGCCTTCTTCCGAAAATTTATAGCCAGCACCTTTTCTGGTGACGCAATGCAAGATTTTCGGACCCGGGATGTCTTTGAGGTCGGCCATTACTTTGGCAAGCCCAATGACGTCGTGGCCGTCTACAGGGCCAAAATAGCGAAAGTTAAAGGCTTCAAAAAGGTTAGATTGCTTTAAGAGCGTGCCTTTGAGTGCCTGAGATACCTTTGAGGCGATGGTTTGGGCGTCTGGGCCAAATTTGGAGATTTTACCGAGCAGTTTCCAGACTTCGTCTTTGACCTTATTGTAGGTATGAGAAGTGGTGATGTCTGTGAGGTATTCTTTAAGGGCGCCAACGTTGGGGTCAATAGACATGCAGTTGTCATTGAGAATAACGAGTAGGTTGGCGTCTTTTTCAAAGCCGGCGTGGTTGAGACCTTCAAAAGCCAAGCCAGCGGTCATGGCGCCGTCGCCAATAACTGCGATGTGTTGGCGCTGTGTTTCGCCTTTGTAATGGTTGGCAACAGCCATGCCTAAAGCAGCAGAAATGGAAGTAGAGGAGTGGCCTACACCGAAGGTGTCGTATGCGCTTTCGGAACGTTTTGGAAAGCCAGAGATGCCACCTTTGAGGCGGTTGGTATGGAATTTTTCTCGGCGGCCTGTCAAAATTTTGTGACCGTAGGCTTGGTGCCCGACATCCCAGACGAGTTGGTCGTCTGGCGTATTGAAAGCATAATGTAAAGCAACCGTAAGCTCTACAACGCCTAAAGATGCACCAAAGTGTGAGTTGCCGATTTCAGAAATGACATCGACGATATATTGACGGAGTTCTTGGGCAACTTGTGGGAGTTGTTCTTCTGTGAAATTCGTGCGTAGGTCGCTCGGGACAGTAATTTGGGAAAGAAAAGGGCCGGGCTTGTACGGATGATTTGACATATAAACAAAGTTAAGCGTTTCGGTAGCAATTAAAACACCCAAACGTAGAAAATGTTCAATTCGTATGGGCTACTGCTTTTTGAGATTGTTTTTTTCCAAAGCAAAGGCAAAAAGCACAAATCCAACAACGAATAGATTGTGAATAAAGTGATTGAGTATATTTTTACTGAAATGGATGTTGCTTCCTAACCAATACAGAACTAGGCTCAAGCCTAAATACAAAAAGAACTTTTTGAGGTTATAAGGAATAGGAAAGTGGCGCTGCCCGAGCCAGTAGGAGAGCAGCATTTGTGTGGCGTAGACAATTAAGGTGGCCCAAGCGCTCGCCATGTATTGGTATTTTGGGATGTAATAGACGTTGATCGCAATGGTGAGCAGCGCACCAATGATGGTGATATAAGCGCCGTATTGGGTCTTGCCGCTGAGCTTATACCAGATACTTTGGTTGTAGTAAATGCCTAAGAACACATTGGCCAACAATAAGATTGGCACTACTTTCAAGCCTTCCCAATAGGCTTCTTTTTGGATGAAATGCTTGAAAATGTCAAGGTTAAGGCTGACCAACAAAAACACTGCACAAACCATTGCCACAAAGACATTCATGATGCGCACATAGACAATATTGCGGTCTTGGTTTTGCAATTGCTTGAAAAAGAAGGGCTCTGCAGCGTAGCGGTAGGCTTGCAAAATAATGGTAACGAGCATGGCCAGTTTGTAGCAGGCGCTGTAAATGCCCACTTGTGATTCGGCATAGTTCAAGGAGTCTGGCACAGCGGGGTCGTAGAGTATGTGTTTGAGTAAAATGCGGTCGAAGGTTTCGTTGACGATGCCCGCAAAACCAGCAATAACGAGCGGTATTGCGTAGCGCCACATGCGCTTATAGAGGCTCCAGTCTCTGATAAAAAGCACCTTAAAGATGCTGTCGTAAAGCAAAAGTGGCTTGGCTAAAGAGGAGATGAGGTTGGCTAAAAGGATAAATAAGATGCCTTCTTCTGGGCGCTCGGCACTAAAAAAGAAGACCATAGCGATGACGTTGAGTGCAATGTTGAGCCCGATGCTCGTCATTTGAATGGTCGCAAAACGCAGGGCTTTTTCTTCGGCTCTTAGCCGAGCGAGCGGCAGTGCGGTGATGGCGTCTATCATGACGATGGTGCCCAAGAGCACGACGTATTCGTTGTGGCCTTCAAAAAGCAGGGCATTGGCGATGTCGTTGTTAAAATACAACAGTACCAAATAGAAAAGACCGTTGATACCAACTACCGACCAAAATGCGGCGCTGTAGGCTTTGTCTTTATCGCCCTCATTTTGCAAAAAGCGAAAAAACGCGGTTTCCATCCCGAAGGTGAGCAGTACAATTAAAAATGCAACCCAAGCGTAAAGTTCAGAAACAACGCCGTAGTCTGAGGTTTGGGCAAAATAGTAGGTGTGGAGCGGAACCAACAAATAGTTGAGCAGCCTTCCCAAAATGGAGGGCAGGCCGTAAATGGCGGTTTGGCCAACTAATTTGCGGATCGGGTTGCTCATGGCTTAGCCCCTGAAATTCGGCTTGCGTTTTTCTAAAAATGCAGTGGTGCCTTCTTTGAAATCTTTGGTGCCAAAGCTTTTGCCGAATTCTTCGATCTCGACTTCATAACCATTGACGCCACTTGCAAAACCTGCATTGACGCAGCGAATGGCCGCAGCAATAGCCATTGGCGAGTTGTTCAGTATTTTTTGAGCCATGGTTTCACATGTGGTGAGCAATTCGGCTTGCTCTACCACCGCATTGACCAAGCCCCATTGCAGGGCCTCTTCTGCTTTGAGCATGCCCGCCGTAAAAATGAGTTCGTTGGCTTTTCCGCGCCCTACGAGTTGGGCCAAGCGCTGGGTGCCGCCGTAACCAGGAATAACGCCAAGTGAGGTTTCGGGCAAGCCCATTTTGGCGTTGCTACTGGCTATGCGAATGTGTGCTGCCATAGCGAGTTCAAGGCCGCCGCCAAGCGCAAAACCGTTGACTGCGGCAATAACTGGCGTGCCGAGTTGCTCTATGAAGTCAAAAAGGGTTTGCTGCCCTGTTTGTGCGAGTGCGCCACCTTCTGCAATGCTAAAATCTGCAAATTCTTTGATGTCGGCGCCAGCTACAAATGCTTTTTCGCCACTGCCGGTCAGGACAATAACGCCCACATTTGGGTCGGTATCAGCTGCTGCTAGTGCGGCGTGGAGTGCGGCAATGGTGTCTTTATTGAGGGCGTTGAGTTGTTGTGGTCGGTTGATGGTTAAAAAGGCAATTTGATTGCGGATTTCAGTCAGGATAAGCGCTTCCATAAATTAATTTTTCTGCGATAAAGATAGTTAGAATAATGTAGACGGCAGGTTTAGTGCGGAATAGAGATCCGAAAAGTGGTGCCTTTGTCGGGCTCAGATTGCAGTACAAATACCTTTCCTTTGTGGTATTCTTCAACAATCCGCTTGACCAATGTTAAGCCCAGCCCCCAGCCGCGTTTTTTGGTAGAGTAACCGGGTTCAAAAATGGTTTTGAATTGTTTGGGAGTAAGGCCTTTTCCGGTATCTGAAATATCGATATGTACCCATTCTGCTACTTCTTGAATATGAATGCGCAGTGTGCCAATTCCTTCCATTGCGTCTACTGCATTTTTACAGATATTCTCTACAACCCATTCGATGAGCGAGGCGTTGTGCAGCACAATTAAGGGCCTTTCTCCGTCTAGCTCAAACTGTATGATTACTTTTTGAGACAAACGCGCTTTGAGGTAGTTGAGGTTGTTTTCGATGGTTTCTGCCAAATCGCCTTCAATAAGTTTGGCGCCCGAACCAATTTTGGAAAAGCGATCGGTGATTTTTTCTAAGCGCTCGAGGTCTTTGTGCATTTCTTGGGCAATCATCGGGTCTATGTCTTGCTGTTCGAGATAAGCCACCCAAGCCATCATTGAAGATAGTGGCGTGCCTAACTGATGTGCGGTTTCCTTTGCCATACCAGCCCAAACTTGGTTTTGTTCGGCTTTGCGGTACATCGAGAAAAGCAAGTAACCCACAAATACCAACAAGCCCAATACGCCAAATTGAAGATAAGGCAACCAAAAGAGCTGCTTCACTTCTTCGCTGTCTTTTAAGTAGAGCAGTTTTTTATTTCCTTTAATAGTCAGTTCAATGGGCTGATACCTTGCCGTCATTTCTTGAATCGTGCGTTTGATTTGAGAAGGTGCCAATTCCTTTTGCGCTAAATTACTGGCTTCAACTTGTTTGGTTTGCGGGTCGTAAAGCAAAACAGGAACCAAGCTTTTTTGATCGGTGAGGTCGGCATTAAAGGAACGGATCAAAGAGTCAGAATGCGCTTGTAAGCGCTCTAGTTCTTTTGAAAATCCATGGCAAAGGGTCATGTACATGTCCTCAAAAACTTGGATCTGATAACTTCGGCCTTCGTTAATCCAAGATTGTGCAAGTTGTTGTATAGAATCGGAGTAAAATGGAGTGCCCAAAATCGAACTATCTTTTAAAGGATCTAAATTTCTGGATTGTGAAATACTACCATCGTCATTCAATAATATGAATGGGATGTCTTTGTTGGCTTCAATGATATCTAAGGCGAAGTCTACGTCTTGGCTCATGTTCAGATCAGAAGCATCTAGCAGCGTTCGATTGGCCCTTACTACTAAAGCCATTTTTTCGCGTTCTTTTGTTTTGAGGGCTTCAAATATTTGGCTGCTCAACTCTACCAATTCGGCTTTTTTGCGCAGTGCGGTGGCCCATTGTTGGGCTTTACTGCGTTCGCGTTCGCCAATTTTACGGATGCTTTGGTTAGAATAAAACAGAGAGCCACCGACGATGGCCAAAGCCAACACGACCAATAAGAGCTTCCAGCGTTGTTTGGAGGTATATAAATCCATTGAACGAATTTACTGAAAAATCGGCGCTTCAAGCCCCAACACTTCTGTTTCTACTTGTGCACAAACGCTGTTGAAGTCAAAATGTTGTTCAAAAAGTGGATGTTCTATTGTTGGTGTTTGTCCGTTTAAGACCTCGTCGAGTTTCAAATTGAGGTCATTCTGATCCAAGGAACGAAAGCAAATACCCCCGCCGAAAGACGTGATGATTTCTTTTGTGCCGCCATTATTGGCACCAACTATTGGGCAATGGTTTTGCAGTGCTTCAAGTGTAACCATTCCTACGGTTTCATAGTCGGCGGCCATGATCACCATATCTGCAGCTTGGTAAATCAGCGGCATATTTTGCTGAAAGCCCGCCCAAATCACTTGGTTTTTTTTTGGATGTTCGTGGATGCTTTGTATAAGGTTTTTATGGTAGTCGTTGTTTTGATCAGGGGTAGGATCGCCAACGAAAATCAATATTTCGGCTGCAGAAGGGCGCATGCTGAAGCTTTTCCAAACAAATGCTTGCCGTTTTTTGAGATCTATGCGCCCAACCGAAAGGATAAGTTTCTTTTCTATAGGCCACTGCAGTCTGCTTCGCGCTTCTTGTTTGGATAGAAGGGTTTGTGAATTGAATAAAAGCCCAGATGGAATTTCTTTCACCTTTTGCTTGGCAATTCTTGTTTGATTCAATACTTGAAATTGAAGATAGGGCAATGGGCAAACCCAAGAGTCGACAAACCAATAACGCAGTGTTCTAAAAAATTGGGTTTTCTTACCGCCAAGTGCCATTTCCATAAAGTAATGCACCTTCACTTTTGAGAATGAAAAAAACCGCACCGATGCGGCAATACTTAGCTCGCGGTTGTTTCTAAAAATAAGATGTTCAAAGCCGCCCGCAATTAAATGTCTTGCCAAATGCAAGGCAAATACCCATTGGTAATGTTTGGGCTGTTGTGCCACTATATATAAAGGGATGTTGTTTTGTGCAGCGGCCTTAGCAATCGGCGTTTCTGGATTGGCAATCAGCAGAATGGAATGCCCGCGTTTTTGCATTTGTTGGGCATTGCGCAGTTGGTTCATTTCTAAACCACCCCAGCCTCCAGACAAACATAAATAAGCAATGCGTTTCATAAGTGAAGCACGAAATTAGACAGATTTGGGCTAACTTTGGGCCCATGGACGCCTTCAAATCATTATTACTTAAACCTTGGTTCGTTTTCTCTTTCAGTTTTATACTGATAGGTGGCACACTTATATTGGTGAGCCCCAATTTATTTGAAGGTGAAATTGTCTATAGCCAAAATGGCAAAAGGTATGTGCTAGAAGCTCCTTTGAGTTTGGCTTATTTTGTAGGTTTGGGCTACCAAGAAGCAGAAATGAAAGGTGTTGTAGATTTCTACCTTACCCGCAGAGGGTATATGCTTGCCTTTAGTTTACTTTTTGGTTTTCCGCTTTTATTGGCCTACCGTTCTTTTCTCGCTAAAAAAAATAAATAATTACAAGCTTTTTGTGCGTCCGCCATCCACTGGCACATTAATGCCATTGATGTAAGATGCTGCAGGCGACGCTAAAAACGCAACAGCCGCTGCTACTTCATGCGGCTCGGCAATGCGCTTCATTGGGCTTTCTTGCCCCATTTCAGCTAATATTTCTGCAATACTCTCTCCCGTTTTGTCGGCCTTAACTTTTGCAATTTCGGTGAGGCGTTGGGTGTTGGTGGCACCCGGCAGCACGTTATTGACGGTAATGCCAAATGCGCCGAGTTCATTGGCCAAAGTTTTGGACCAGCTAGCCACCGCCCCACGAATTGTATTGGATACCCCTAAATTGGGAAGAGGTTGCTTCACTGAAGTAGAAATGATATTGATGATGCGGCCAAACCCAGCTGCTTTCATACCAGGAACAACAGCTTGCATTAAGATATGATTGCAAATGAGGTGCTGATTAAATGCGCCTAAAAATTCGCTGGTGTGGGCATCTACTATAGGCCCGCTTTTTGGCCCGCCGGTGTTATTGATCAACACATGGATAGCGCCATTTAAATGAATGAAGTTTTCAATAGCTATTTTTAGTCCTGCAGGATCTGTAAAATCAGAAACGAAATACTGATGGATTTGATCTTTAGAAATATCAAGTGTTGCAAGCGCTCGCTGCAAGCGCTCTTCACTTCTTGCAGTCAGTACAACAGATAAACCATCTTTGGCGAGTTGCTGCGCAATGGCCAGGCCAATGCCTTGAGTAGATCCACAGACGAGGGCGCGGAGTTGCATATTATTGTTTTTCATCGCTGTAAAATTAATGATTTCAAGAAGCTTTTTAAAGTAGAAAACCTGTCTTTTTTGTTTTTTAAAATTTTAATAATATATTTGTCAGTCTAAAATCTATATCATGGGTAACACTACTATACTAAAACCATTTCAATTTATTGCTACAGTCATTGCCATTTTTGCTTTGACGGTTTCTAATTTGCAAGCGCAGGTAGCAGTCACTGCAACTGGAGGAACTGCAACTGGTTCATACGCCACTGTAAGTGCTGCGTTCGCTGCCATTAACGCAGGAACTCACCAAGGTGTCATTAACCTCACCATTACGGCCAACACCACAGAGCCCGCAGCAGTTGTTGCATTATTAGGCAGCGGTGCGCCATCAAACTACACTGCTGTAAACATCAAGCCCTCTGGTAACGTAACCGTTAACTCGGCTGCTATTCCAACCACCAACCGTGGTTTGATCGAATTAAATGGTGCAGACAACGTTACTATAGATGGTGACGACCCTGCAACTGCTGGTGTACGCAACCTTACTTTTCAAGTGGCAACATCAGCATCAACCTCTATATTTACTTCGGTTATTAGAATTTCATCGTCAAATACATTAGGAACTGGCGGGGCCAATAACAATACAGTTAAGAATTGTGTAATTATTGGTTCAAGATCGAGTGGTATTCAGACTACTACGAGTTATGGTATCAACGCCTCTAACTATTCTACTACAAGTTTATCTACAGGTGCCTACGGTAACTTAAATACAATCATCGACAACAACGAAATTCGCCGTTGTTTGCGAGCTATTCACCTAAATGGCGCATCGACTACCATCCCTAACACAGGAGTGTATGTAACAAATAACATCATTGGATCCGCTACATTAGCAGACAACGTAGGTCAAGTGGGTATCTTCGTTTCATATTCCAACATTACTGGCGGTACTACTACTTCATTAATTGAAGGCAATGATATCCGATGTGGTGACGTTAGTGCTTCTGGTGCTGGCTTTTCATCTACAATTTCTGGTATAGATTTAGGAACGGTAAATTCCGGAATCCGTGTATTAAGAAACAACATCCACGATATCATCCAACCAACAACTTTGGGTTACGGTGCAAACGGGATCAACATCTCTGGTGCAGCACAGTGTGAGAATTTTCTTATTGCGAACAATTTTATCAATAACGTAGTTGCTTCTAAATACTCTACGCTATTAACAACCTCTTTTGTTGCCAATGGTATTCGTTTTTCAGCTGGTGCTACCAATGCGCGCGTAATCAACAATACAGTAGTGGTGAATGCTCCAGTGAATGGAACATTAGCTAACTACGTTCAGCATGGTGTTTATTGCGTCACCACAATGACTTTTGCGCAATTCTTGAATAACATCGTTGTGAATAACGGTGTGGGTGCCGGTTCATACGCCATGTATTCTGGTGCAAATTCAAATTTTGCGACAGCTACAGTTAACAACAACAACTACTCTGTGCCAACGGGTATTATGGGTTATTATGGTGGTTCAAACCAAAACACTTTAGCAAACTGGCAAGTAGCTACAGGCAAAGACCCCAACTCATTTAATGTAGCGCCAAACTTTGTAAGTGCCAACGACCTTCACATTACTACCGCAGCAACTCCTTTAGAGTCTGCAGGTGCGCCAGTTGGAGTAACTTTAGTAACTAACGACATCGACGGTCAAGTGCGCCCAGGTCCAGTAGGATCAGTAAACGGTGGTGCTTCTAACCCTGATATCGGTGCCGACGAATTCGATGCAACACCAATTTTTGCTCCGGCGGTAACGCTTGTAAGTAGTACGCCACAAAACTGTACAACTGCAACTGCACACATTGTATCAGTTACAGTTACGCCAGGTTCAGGTACTGTTGCTA
>CAMDFN010000032.1 GCA_945897565.1 Chryseobacterium gleum | reverse complement strand
GATGTGTCTTTTTGTAAGGTGTTGTAGATGATGGTGTAATCCGTAGAGTTGCCATCTTCTTTGTGCAAGATCAATGATTTTGCGCCTGAATCCATGATGGCGTCGAGGTGCTCTTCACCAACCACTAATTCGCGGTCTAAAATAACTTCGTTGCGTTCGATTGAAACAACCTCTCCGGTGTCTTCGTCTACGAAATCTTCAATCCAAGTTTTAAGCACCCTAGCTGCCAAGCGGCGACCAATAAGTTTCTTAAGGTTTGTTTTGCTCACCTTTACTTCGTCGGCTAGACCAAAAATATCTAAGATATCGCGGTCTGTTTCGTAGCCAATGGCTCGGAAAAGAGTGGTTACAGGTAATTTCTTTTTACGGTCGATGTAAGCGTACATGATATTATTGATATCAGTAGCGAATTCAATCCATGATCCTTTGAAAGGGATGATTCTGGCCGAATATAACTTCGTGCCATTCGCATGGCGAGACTGTCCAAAGAAAACACCAGGCGAACGATGCAATTGGGATACAATGACACGCTCGGCGCCGTTGACCACAAATGAACCTTTCGGTGTCATATAAGGGATTGTACCTAAATAAACATCCTGAACGATGGTTTCAAAATCCTCGTGCTCAGGGTCAGTACAATACAGTTTCAGTTTTGCTTTGAGAGGAACGCTGTACGTAAGTCCTCTTTCGATACACTCTTCGATGGTGTAACGAGGTGGATCAATGAAATAATCCAGGAATTCAAGAACAAATTGGTTGCGGGTATCCGTAATAGGAAAGTTTTCAGCAAACACTTTGAAAAGCCCTTCACTATCGCGATTCTCCGGCGTTGTTTCCAACTGGAAAAATTCACGAAAAGACTTTAATTGAATCTCCAGAAAATCTGGATATTCAAATTGGTTTTTGCTTGAAGCAAAATTAATTCTGGTTGAATTAGTTGTTGTTGCCAAGGCTTGTTTTTTTATAATGTTTTGTACTCTGTTGAAATCAACATGCAAAAAACAGGACAAGGCACCCGCCTTTCAGCGGTGCCTTTCCTGTATATCCTGAATCGAATTACTTCACTTCTACTTCAGCACCAGCCTCTTCAAGAGACTTTTTGAGACCTTCAGCCTCGTCTTTAGAAACGCCTTCTTTCAATGTAGAAGGTGCTGCATCAACTAAGTCTTTAGATTCTTTCAAACCGTTGCCAGTCAATTCTTTTACAAGTTTAACTACTGCGAGTTTGTTAGGACCACCAGCTTTGAGGATCACGTCAAATTCAGTCTGCTCAGGAGCAGCTTCACCAGCGCTTGCACCACCACCAGCTACCATTACTGCAGCAGCAGCAGCAGGCTCGATACCATACTCATCTTTCATAATTGTTGCTAACTCACTTACTTCTTTTACTGTAAGGTTAACTAACGTTTCTGCAATTTGCTTTAAATCAGCCATTTTATTTAAATTTAAAAAGGTTTAAAAATAATTTGATTATGCTCTTTCTTCGAGCGTTTTAAGGATACCGGCAATTTTGCCACCAGCACCTTGAAGACCAGACAATACATTTTTCGCTGGGCTTTGCAATAAGGCAATGAGGTCACCAATGAGCTCTTCTTTGCTCTTGAGTGATTCCAATGTACTTAGTTGTTCATCACCAATAAAAATGGCTTCGTCGATGTATGCGCCTTTCAAAAGTGGTTTTGGCGACTTCTTGCGGAAGTCGGCAATCAATTTTGCAGGAGCATTAGCAACATCGGAGATCATGACGGAGGTAGCGCCTTTCAATACGTCTCTCAACGCACCAAAATCTTTACCTTCCACTTGATCCATTGCTTTTTCGAGCAAAGCATTCTTTACAACACGCATGGAGATGTTTGATTGAAAACATCTTCTGCGCAGGGTGTTTACAGCCTCAACGGTCAAATCTGCAGTGTCTGTCAAGTACACAACTTGGCTAGCAGATAATTGTGCTGCTAATTCGCTGATGTACTGTGCTTTTTCTTCTCTTGTCATGTGTTCTAAGTATTAAGCAGTAACAGACTTCGCGTCAATTTGTATTCCGGGACTCATTGTAGAGCTCAAGTAGATACTTTTGATGTATGTACCTTTTGCTGCAGAGGGCTTGAGTTTGACTAGGGTAGAAACCAATTCGAAAGCATTCTCGCGAATTTTATCTCCGTCAAAACTTACACGTCCGATTCCAGCGTGGATAATACCGTATTTGTCAACTTTAAAGTCGATTTTACCGGCTTTCACCTCTTCTACTGCTTTACCAATTTCCATGGTAACAGTACCTGTCTTCGGGTTTGGCATCAAGCCACGAGGACCTAGGATACGACCGAGCGCACCTACTTTACCCATTACTGAAGGCATCGTGATGATCACGTCGACGTCTGTCCAGCCAGCTTTGATTTTGGCGATATAATCGTCAAGACCAACGTAGTCTGCACCTGCATCTTGCGCTTCTTTTTCCTTGTCTGGCGTACAAAGTACAAGTACTTTGACATCTTTACCAGTACCGTGAGGTAAGGCAACGGTTCCACGTACCATTTGGTTCGCTTTGCGCGGGTCTACACCCAAACGAACACAAATATCTACAGAGGCATCGAATTTAGTGGTAGAAATTCCCTTCACCAAATCACATGCTTCTGTTAGAGTGAAAGTTTTTGACAAATCGTATTTTGCCAAAATCTCTTTTCTTTTTTTAGAAACTCTTTTCATAGTCTATGATTATTTGGATTTTGGAGCTTCGCCACCTTTAACGGTAACCCCCATACTTCTTGCAGTTCCTGCAACCATGCGCATCGCGGAGTCAACCGTAAAACAATTCAAATCTGGAAGTTTGTCTTCAGCAATCGCACGAACTTGGTCCCAAGAAACGGAACCAACTTTTACGCGGTTTGGCTCAGACGAACCCTTCTTAATTTTTGAATGTTCAATGATTTGTACCGCTGCTGGCGGGGTTTTGAGAACGAAATCAAATGATTTATCACCGTAAACGGTAATCACAACCGGCACCACCTTACCCATTTTGTCTTGCGTACGCGCATTGAACTGCTTGCAAAACTCCATGATATTCACACCTTTGGCACCGAGAGCCGGACCAATTGGTGGTGATGGATTGGCTGCGCCTCCTTTGATCTGTAACTTGATCAATGCTGCTACTTCTTTAGCCATATATATACAAATTATGTAGTTAAACGTGGGCCTATCGACGGGAAGCTTTAGTCATCTAGCCCACTCCTACGGTTAATACAACTTTATGACTCTTTCTCAACCTGCATGTAGTTGAGCTCGAGTAGGTTTTTGCGGCCAAAAATTTTGACCATTACCTTTAGTTTCTTTTTCTCTTCGTTGATTTCATCAACAACACCACTAAAGTTATTGAACGGACCATCTACAACTTTTACAGACTCACCAACCACAAATGGGATTTTGAGTTCTTCTTCTGTCATTGAGAGCTCATCGACTTTACCTAAGATTCGATTTACTTCAGCCATTCGCATAGGAACAGCTTGGCCGCCTTTTTCAGTTCCTAGAAAGCCGATTACATTTGGAATGCTTTTGATAACGTGCGTTACCTCACCAACTAATGCAGCTTCTATAAGAACGTATCCTGGTAAGAAAGCCTTTTCTTTGCTGACTTTTTTACCATTTTGAATTTTAAATACTTTTTCTGTCGGAATAAGCACCTGATTAACGTAATCAGTGAGCTTCATGCGTGCAATTTCAAGTTCAAGGTACTCCTTGACTTTCTTCTCCTTACCACTTACGGCGCGGACGACATACCACTTCTTTGCTATTTCTGCCATTCTTGTTTTGGTTTAGAAAGATCCGTAGATAAAGCCAAGTACGCCTTTCCACAGTGAACCTTCTTCTCCGGTGATACCGAAAACGTAGTCCATGGCAAAGATAACTAGGGATATAAGCAAAGAAGCTACGACTACAAGGATAGTGTTATTTTGTAACTCTTTCCATGTAGGCCAGGTTACTTGATGAACCATCTCGTTGTAGATGTCGATGATGTATGATCTTAATTTTAACACGAACAGTTGTTTTAATTGTGCACGGGCGGTAGGATTCGAACCCACGACCAATGGTTTTGGAAACCACCACTCTACCAGCTGAGCTACACCCGTTTAAAAAGGGGAGCTGTTAACTCCCCTTGTTTTTTTCTATAGGTAGAATCTTAAGCTACGATTTCTGTAACCTGACCCGCACCTACTGTACGACCACCTTCGCGGATTGCGAAACGGAGACCTTTGTCCATCGCAACTGGTACGATCAACTTTACATTAATAGATACGTTGTCACCTGGCATAACCATCTCGCGACCATCGCTAAGGAAGATCTCACCGGTTACGTCAGTTGTACGGAAATAGAACTGAGGACGGTATTTGTTGTGGAAAGGAGTGTGGCGACCACCTTCTTCTTTCTTCAATACGTAAATCTCAGCTTTAAATTCGATGTGTGGTGTAGTTGAACCTGGTTTACAGATAACCATACCGCGCTTGATTTGTGCTTTTTCAATACCACGTAGCAACAAACCAACGTTGTCACCAGCTTCACCACGGTCAAGGATTTTGCGGAACATCTCAACACCTGTTACAGTTGAAGTCAATTTAACTTCACCCATACCAAGGATGTCAACACCTTCACCAGAGTTAATAACACCTGTTTCGATACGACCTGTTGCAACCGTACCACGACCTGTGATCGTAAATACGTCTTCAACTGGCATCAAGAATGGCTTGTCAACATCACGTGGAGGAAGTTCGATATAAGTATCAACTGCGTCCATCAATTCTTCGATTTTAGCAACCCACTGTGGTTCACCGTTCAAAGCACCAAGTGCAGAACCTTGAATAACAGGAGCGTTGTCACCGTCGTATTTGTAGAAAGAAAGTAATTCACGTACTTCCATTTCAACTAATTCTAGTAATTCAACGTCGTCAACCATGTCCACTTTGTTCATGAAGACAACCATGCGAGGAACACCAACTTGGCGTCCGAGAAGGATGTGCTCACGAGTTTGTGGCATTGGACCATCTGTTGCAGCTACAACAAGGATAGCGCCGTCCATTTGAGCAGCACCCGTAACCATGTTTTTTACGTAGTCGGCGTGACCTGGACAGTCAACGTGCGCGTAGTGACGGTTGATCGTTTCGTACTCGATGTGTGACGTGTTGATTGTGATACCGCGCTCTTTTTCTTCGGGAGCGTTATCAATTGAGGAGAAGTCACGAGCCTTAGCCAATCCTTTGCTTGAAAGAACGCTAGAAATTGCAGCAGTCAACGTGGTCTTACCGTGGTCAACGTGTCCGATGGTACCGATGTTGACGTGTGGTTTGGAACGGTCAAAATTTTCCTTAGCCATTTTTGTATTTGTTACTTAGTTAATAATATACTTATTTATCATAAAGGTCCGAAGCACAAAGTGCAACGAACTTAAATGCAATTTTACATTGAGCCAATGACGAGATTTGAACTCGTGACCTCTTCCTTACCAAGGAAGCGCTCTACCCCTGAGCTACACCGGCGCTCAAAAAAAAGTGAGCGGGAGACGAGACTCGAACTCGCGACGTTCAGCTTGGAAGGCTGAAGCTCTACCAACTGAGCTACTCCCGCTTAATTCTTTTGTTAGTGCCTGTGGGGAGAGCAGGATTCGAACCTGCGAAGGTGTACACCAGCAGATTTACAGTCTGCCCTCGTTGGCCGCTTGAGTATCTCCCCAACATTAGAGCCGATGGAGGGATTCGAACCCCCGACCAGCTGATTACAAATCAGCTGCTCTGGCCAACTGAGCTACATCGGCTTGTATTATTTGTATGTTGAATATTCGTAAAATGTTGAAAGAACGTTACCCTAAACTTTTGATTTGGGATTGCAAATGTACAAAACTTTTTATTATCTCAAAGCGTTTTTGAAAAAATTTACACAAACTCGTCCAATCACACTTTTCAATAGCGGGCTTCGCTTACGGGAAATCCTTACATTTGTTTCAATGCACCAAAAAAGAGTTTACATGACTGCCTCTAGCGATCTCGCTACCGACAACCGCGTTTACAGAACTTGTTCCGTTTTGCAAGACCTTGGGTATCAAATCCACTTAGTGGGGCGAAAGAAAAAGAACAGTCCGGTGATGCCGCAGCGCACCTATCGTGTAAGGCGCCTTGAGCTGCGATTTGAAAAAGGCCTGCTTTTTTACGCAGCACTCAACCTTAGGTTATTTTTCATTTTGCTTTTTGAGAAATACGACTTCTTATTTGCCAATGACCTCGACACCCTCCCTGCGGCCTTTTTAGCGAGCCGGCTCAAACGCAAACCGCTTTTGTACGATAGCCATGAGCTTTTTACAGAAGTTCCCGAACTGGTAACTAGGCCAAAAGTTCAAAAGGTATGGGTGGTTTTAGAAAAAATAATGGTTCCTCGAATCGGTGAAATCATCACTGTCAATCAATCTATCGCTGCCATTTTTGAACAAAAATATCACATCAAGTCAAATGTGGTGAGGAATGTCCCAATGCGCCATGAAAAAATAGAAGCACACCCTAAAGCATTCCTTGGCCTAACAGACGCACAAACCATGCTGATTATTCAAGGAAGCGGACTCAATGTACAACGCGGTATTGAGGAAGCGGTAATGGCAATGGCGCTCATTCCACGTGCTGTTTTGTTTTTGGTTGGTGATGGTGATGTGATTGCTCATGTGAAAAAGTTAGTTGTACAACTGCAACTGCAAGAACAGATTCGCTTTATCGGAAGGGTGCCTTATAACGAATTGCTCAAATATACTGCTGCGGCCGATCTCGGACTCGCCCTAGACAAACCACTCAGCCTAAATTATGCGCTTGCACTTCCCAATAAGGTGTTTGATTACATACAAGCTGGCACGCCTATCGTTGCTAGTGCGCTCATTGAAATTGAAACTTTGATAAACAGACACAACTGCGGCGTCATTTTGCCTGAGGTCACACCTCAAGTCATTGCTCAAAAAATAAATGATTTAATAGATCACCCCGAACGCATAGCGGCATACAAAAACAATTGTCTGAAAGCGGCCCAAGTCGAAAACTGGGAAACCGACAAACAAGTGCTAATGGAAGTCGTGCGGCGCGTGTTTGTCTAGCTGATATATCCTTAACAAACGATACGCATCAAAAACAAAAAGTGGACCGAATCCCGACTTTAATATTGGCGTAAGAACAGGCATTGCCAAAAGAAGTAAATCCATCAAATACTTTAAAAACAAATTCTTCTTTAAAATCAAATGAAGTCGAAGCAAGTGAATCGTATCGTGAAGCGGGAGAGCAGGATACATTTTTTCAAGCCACAGGAGGTTTTTTAAGGCGCTGTCTGTTTTGCTCAAAAATTCAGTATTGGTATCGAGCTTTAAATTCCAAACCGGATTATCGATATGTGCTACCCTCACACCATTTGCAGTAAGCTGAAGACCCAAAAGTGTGTCTTCGTGGCCATAGCCTGTCAAGCGCTCATCAAAAGGGAACCGTTCTAAGACATCGCGACGGATCACAAAATTATTTGTCTTGAACCCTGCATACTCAGCGCCAGAGCGTTGTTTGAAATTCAAACTTTCTCTTTGGGTAGAATATTTCCATCGCAGGCGATTTTGCAGCGCTGGTTTGTCGCGTTGATAAACACTGGCACCAACGAGTACTTCGATTTGCTGTGCTGCTAAGTAAGCGCAGTATTTTTCTATAAAATGAGGGTCTTGAATGGTGCTGTCGCCATCAATAAACAACAAATACTGGGCATTGGTATGCTGCAAAAATAAATTTCTGATTTGAGCGCGCCCAATATTAAGGGGTAAATGAATGAGCCGAACGAATGAAGCTGTAAATTGATGTAGCACTTTGTAAGCAGGATCTGAGGCGTCGTCTATCAGAATGATGTCTATTTGAGCCTCAGATACTGCCTCTATTTGAGTGCACAAGCTATTGACCAGCGTGCGAACGTCGGAATTATAAATCGGAATGCAAACGCTAAGCGTCCACATAGCTTATTTAGGCCATGGTGCTTGGCGTACCGAAATTCATCGGCGGAAAGCCAGCTTGCGGCTCGTCTATGGCGCCAAAATTCTGCTCGTATTTCTCGATGTTTTCTGCCAAAGCTTGCAAAAATCGCTTGGCATTTTGAGGCGTCATGAGCACTCTTGAGCGCACTTTACCTTTGGGCATGCCTGGCATTAGTTGTACAAAATCGCAAACCACCTCAGCGGGCGAATGTGTGATAATGGCTAAATTGGAATAAACTCCTAAAGCGATGTCTTCGGATAATTCGATATTCATTGGGTTCTCTTGGTTGTCCATTTAGATTTGTTTTTCTGTTTCATTAAAGGTAATGCCAAATTGCTCGAGTTCAGTGAGAATTGGCGCATAAATTTCTTGACTCACAGGTAAAGTAACCCCGCGTTCAAGAATTGTATTGTTCAAAATTAACTTGGCCGCAATAGCTACCGGCAGGCCAACGGTATTAGACATTGCCGTGTAGCGCTCATTTTGACCCTCTTCGACCATAGCGCTAGTGATCATAAATCGCTGCTTATTTTTTGCGTAAATGATCTCGTGATACATCACAATCATGTCTTTGTCGGCAGGTGAAAGTTGCCATTTTTCGACTAATATTTTTTGCAATAAAACTGCTGGGCTGGCATTTTGAATTCCAAAAGCTTCTCGATCGCTGAACAGACCCAAAAAGTCAAATAAATCAAAAAGTTCTTGTCGCTGGTTTACCACTTTCAAAAATTTCTCCTCGACGCTCACACCTGTTTCAAATGGTAAAAAAGCATTTAGAAACTGGCGCGGTGTAAGGTGCGCTGAGCCCTTCATTACATAAGCGTCGTCTGTCATGCCAAGCTGAACGAAGACATCCCAAGCTTCGCAATAAGGTGGCCTGCGCAAGGTGCCTCGGAAAATAGTCGGGATATTTTGAATATGGTAGGTTTCCAAATAATTGAGTGAATCTCTGTTGACATAACCTTCAAATTGACCATAGCCCTCAATTTCAATATGATCGAGACGTTGAAACAAGCGGTGATACGGCAAGTACTTGAGCTCGTTCATTTCGCGGTAACAAGCAGCAGATCCTTGACCGGCAAGCACAACATTTTTTGGATTCCAGGTGAATTTGTAATGCCAAGGGTTGGTATCGGATTCGGGTGCAATAAGACCGCCACAATAAGATTTAAAAGATTCGAGTTCGCCTCCAATTGCTTTGATGTGGTCCAAAATGCGCATGGCGCTCATGTGGTCTATGCCGGGGTCTACGCCAATTTCATTCATAATGACAATACCCGCCTCCTTGGCTTGCGCATCCAAAGCGCGCATTTCAGCTGATATGTACGAGGGTGTAACGAGGTGTTTTTGAAAGGCGATGCAATCTTTGGCTACCTCTACATGATAGCTTGGGGGGAGCATTGATATGACTAAATCGGCTTGTGCGATATAAGGACGCCTTTGCTCGGGGTCTAGGGCATTGAAGGAATGTGCTGTAGCGTTTGGATGCCCGGCTAATTTGGCCAAAGTGAGCTCAAGATTTTGATCGACGACATCTAAATGCCAGGATTCAGCGCTACTGTGGTCTAGTAAGTATTTGATCAGGGTAGAGGCCGACAAACCTGCACCGAATAATAAGATTTTTTTCATGCTTGATTGAGTAAAGCAAATGTAGAAAACTATTGGGAATTGTTGCGCGATAACATAAATAATAATGGCACATGCCACCTGGCTGCCCATGCACCTTCATCATGACCCGTTCCCTGCGCAATTGCTTCCAAGAAGCACGGGTTTCTTTTATCGTAACCTACACTTGCTAAAGTATTGATTAAGAGGTTGTGATAAGGTTCATATGAAGCATCTAAAGTTTCTGTACCGCGGTCTATATATAAAAAATGACGGCGATCGGCCTTCAGTTTCTTTTCTAAATAAATATTAAACGGAACCACCATTGCCTCCACCATTCCTTCTTCGAACATGCCATAATTGATCATCGGCGTGTGAATAGACAAGCAAGCAACTCCGCCAAATAATTTTGGCTTTTCGCACAATGCATAAAGCGAAATGAGCCCACCCATACTAGAACCCATCACCATTCGATCCTTTGTTTTCTTTCCAACTTTAAATTGAGCCTCCACAAAAGGAACCAATATTTCTTCTATCCAACACAGATAAGCATCGGCCTTCAGTTCTCCGTTCCAGAGTTTCTCCATGAGCAAGCTGCGGTAAGACTCCGGCATATAGTTAGCTACTGCTTGCGGAAAAAATTCGGCGTAGCGGTTGGGGGGGTCGTTGTGAATGCCCACCACAATGAACGGTTCATGGGTGTATCTTGCTAAAGTTGTAGAGATTTCCTCATCAATTTTCCATTCCTTTTTATTCCAAGTTTGGGTGCTGTCAAATAGCATCTGACCATCGTGGAGATAGAGTGTTTTGGCGTGCTTAACTCCCTGAACACCAGTTGGCACATAGATATCTACAGTGCGCTCACTTTGTTTAAAAGGTAACGCAAAACGATAGAGCTGACCGCCCACAACATGAAGCTGCTGCGCTCTTAAAAACGGAATGGTATCTTTTTGAACTTGAGCAGGAATTTTGAGCAAAAGCAGCCAAAAACTACAAATGAAAAAAATTGAAAAATTACGCGACATCTTTTTTTGACAAGATTAAGGGCTTTAGATGAATGTTGCGCATACATTGGCTATTTTTGTGGAAAAATTCCTCGGATGGACAAACTCCTCTCTTCTCTTTTTTCAATGCGCTGGGCCAGCGTCGGAATGATCATTTTCTTAGTTGCTATCGGCGCCGCCACCTTTATTGAGTCTATACACGGTATTCAGGCCGCAAAAATCAGTATCTACAATGCTTTTTGGTTTGAAGGTTTGTTGCTTTACCTCACGCTTGCATTAGTTTCTAATATTTTTCGCTACAAAATGTTCAGCCGTGAAAAAATCGCTACGCTGAGCTTCCACCTGTCTTTTATTGTCATTCTTGCCGGCGCTGCTGTTACGCGCTACATCAGTTTTGAAGGCCAAATGGTCATCCGAGAAGGTTCGAGCAACAACTTTATTTACACTGCAGATCCGTATGTACTGATCAACGCGCAGGATATCACGCAAAAAAATGGCGCTACCGCTCTTGAAGCCTGGAAAACCTACCTCAGCGAGTTCACCAATAATGATTTCGAGTACCAAACCAATATTGGCAAAAAAGAAATCAGTATCCGCTACATCGATTTCATGTCTGACCGCGTAGACTCCTTGCAAGTCAATCAAAAATTCAAAGAAAGTGCACTCGAGCTCGTTACAGAAGGCAAGCGTTCCAACTTTTTGGTAGAAAATGATGCATTAATGGTGGGTCAAACACCATTTTATTATTCTAGTGCTCGGCCCAACGCTCCGAATCAGGCACCCGGAATTTACCTCCATCACAAAGATGGAAAAACTTGGGTTTATCCAAGTGTTGCGCTGAAATCCTTGCCGATGCGAGAAATGGAAAAAGTACGCGCCAGCGGACAGCCACCGGCAGATAGCCTTTACCAAAATTACGCCTTAAACACTTGGTCTGAGTTTACGCCATTTTCACTTTATTTGGTTGGTAACCAACAAGTTGTTTTTAAACGACATATTCCCCACGCCAAAAAAATGCTCGTCAAGGCGCCGGTTAAAAAAACAGGTAAGGATTACTTAATTGTTGAACTCAGCGATGGCAAAGCCACAAAAAAAATCCGCTTAGAAGGTGGCATAGGCAAATTTCCCAAACCAGAGCGTTTTGCCATGAACGGCGTTGTCTATCAATTAGAATACGGGGCCATTCAAAAAAACATCCCTTTCTCCGTGCGTTGCCGCGAATTCACACTCGACAAATATCCTGGTTCTAATTCTCCCTCTTCTTTTGAAAGCGAACTCACCATCGAAGATCCACGCAACAAGGTCAAACTAGATAGACAAGTCTTCATGAATAATGTGATTGATTACAACGGCTACCGCTTTTTTCAGTCTGCCTATGAGCTAGACGACCCCAACACACCTGAAAATGAAGAAGGCACCATACTGAGCGTTAATCACGACTCCTTGGGTACCAACATCACCTACATCGGTTATTTACTAATGGCGCTCGCCATGATTTTATCGCTGTTTGCGCCAGCTGGACGCTTTCAATATTTAAGTGAACAACTCAAAAAAATCAAGGTCAAAAAAGCAAGTTTAGGCATCGTTCTCGCTTTGCTAACTACCCAATTTTTCGCACAGCACAACCACGCCAACAAACCGGTTCACCACGAAGTCACCACCGAACATGCCGATGAGCTCGCTTCACTGCTCGTTCAAGACTACGAAGGTAGAATCGTGCCTTTCCATACCCTTGCAGATCAGCTGACGCGCAAACTCACCCACGACAACAAATACAAAGAATTGAATGCCGTACAGTTTGTCTTGAGTTTGCATATGTACCCTTCTTATTGGGTAAGCCAACCTATTATCCAAGTGCCTAGAAATTTAAGAGAAGCGCTCAAACTCAAAGAATTCGAAAGCATTATGTCGCTCACCTCCAAAGATTCCGAATTCAAATGGATGGCCCAGTACAAAACTGCGCACCAAAAATTAGAATCCAAGCGCAACGAATTTGATAAAAAACTCATCAAACTCAATGAGAAATACGAAGTAGCCAACAACATTTTTATGTGGCAATTCATGCGCGTTATTCCAGCCAAAAACGACCCCAACAATACTTGGTTTGTACCGCTCAGTATGGAACTCGGACAGAAAGACACACTTTCCTCGAAGTTATTTGTCAATTACTTGGCAGCAGTGCACGAAGGCGGTCAGAACCATTCCTTCGGAGCTGCCAACGACGTGCTTTCCAAATTTAAAAAGTACCAACGCAAAGCGGGTAAAGCTGTCGCGCCATCAGCGCAAGCCATTGGATATGAAATCAGCTACAACAAAATGCAGATCTTCAAGCGCGCATATCAACTTTATTTATCAAGCGGCTTTTTATTACTTATTGTTTTCTTCATCGGGATTTTCTTTCGCTCAGAAAAAGCACTCAATAGGCTCAAATGGCCAAAACGTATTTTGATTGCAAGCACCCTCATAACATTTGTTTATCACGGCATTGGGCTCGGCTTGCGTTGGGCTATATCTGGCCACGCCCCTTGGAGCAATGGTTATGAAGCAATGGTATTCATTGGCTGGATCACCATGATTGCAGGTTTTCTTTTTGCGCGGAAAAATCAAGTTGTGCTGGCTGGCGCCACCGTATTGGCAGCCCTCATGCTGTGGGTAAGCGAAATGAACCTTATGGATCCTGAAATCACGCCACTTGTGCCAGTTCTGAAATCCTATTGGCTCATGATCCACGTGGCTATCATTACGGGTAGTTACGGCTTCTTAGGTTTGGCTTGTATCCTCGGCCTGATCAACATCAAACTATACCTCTTTCAAACGCAAAAAAATGCAGCACTTGTGCGCCTCAATATTCAAGAAATTACTTACATCACCGAAATGACCATGACCGTTGGGCTCTTTATGCTCACCATTGGCACGTTCCTAGGCGGTGTTTGGGCCAATGAATCTTGGGGCCGCTACTGGGGTTGGGATCCAAAAGAAACCTGGGCGCTTGTTTCGGTTTTGGTTTATTCAGTGATTTTACACTTCAGAATGATCCCTGGCCTGCAAGGTCGCTTTTTATTCAATGCGCTCGCCTTCTGGGGCTACTCCGCAATTCTCTTCACATTCTTTGGGGTCAATTTCATGCTTGTGGGCTTACACAGCTACGCACAGGGAGAAGGTTTAGGCCAATTCCCAACTTGGCTTATTTACTTGATCATTGCCTTCATTCTGCTGACTACTGTTTCTCTTTTACGCAATAAAAGCATCGAAAAAAAGCAAAAAGAAGCACTGCTCAATTCATGATTTCCGACCGCATTTTACACGAAGACAACCACGTGATTGTCGTCAATAAATTACCTTCCGAACTCACGCAAGGCGACAAAACCGGCGACGCCATCTTGCCTGATTTCATCAAAGCCTACCTCAAAGAAAAGTACCAAAAACCCGGGAATGTTTTTTTAGGTGTGGTACACAGGCTAGACCGCCCCACAAGTGGCGCATTGGTTTTTGCCCGAACCAGCAAAGCACTCGAGCGGCTCAACGCTCAATTTCGAGACAAAGAAACCAACAAAATCTACTGGGCTATAGTGGTGCAAAAACCCGCCAAAAACAGTGGCTCACTGGTGCATTTCTTGAAAAAGAACGAGACGCAAAACAAAAGTTATGTGGTGCCAGAAAGCACACCAGGTGCCAAAAAAGCAGTTCTTCACTACCGACAAATTGCGGCCTCAGAGCGCTATTTTCTATTAGAAATTGAGCTAGAAACTGGGCGCCATCATCAAATTAGGTGTCAGCTTGCCAGTATGGGCTGCATCATTAAAGGCGACCTCAAGTACGGAGACAAACGCTCTAACCCGGACGGTTCTATTTGCTTGCACGCCAGAACGCTCAGTTTCGAGCACCCGACCTCCAAAGAGCGCATTGCAGTGGTAGCCCCACTTCCTCCGCTCGGCATTTGGGCTGCGTTCAATCAAGATTAAAATCCTAGTATTTTTTTTGCCGTAAGCCCAATTATTTTCAGGTCTTGTAAGCAACCTGGTTGGGCAAGATAACGCTGATTGATCGCAATTTTTGCAGGCATAATTTCTTCGATATACGCTTTTTGCGGGTCTTCAGATTTTGCTAATATTTCGTTTTCATCGTAATAAGCAAGGCTGGCATAATCGGTAATACCTGGCTTCACTGCCAAAATTTGGCGTTGTTCGGCGGTATACAAATTGACGTAAAAAGGCACTTCTGGCCGAGGGCCAACAATGCTCATGTCTCCCTTAATGACATTGATAAACTGCGGAAACTCATCTAGTTTGAAACGCCTGATAAAGTAGCCTGTTCGGGTGATGCGCGGATCTCTATTGCCAATGGTGATTTGGCTTCCTTTGTCTGCGTCAGGATGCATCGATCTAAATTTGAGCAGCTTAAAAACCTTCCCATCTTTTCCGACCCGATCTTGTAAGAAAAAGATACCTCCTCTAGACTCAAGCGCAATCAGCAGCATGAGCAGTAAGCCAACAGGCAAAAAAACCGCAAGGATCAGTGAGGAAATGCAAATGTCGAAAGTTCTTTTCATCGTATCTTCGTGCAAAGCTAAACAAAACTTAAGTTGCTAGAAAAATCCACCATAAAAGAAGCACTGCAAACCGTAGACTTTCGCAACCAAACCTTTGCGCAATTGCAAAAAGATTTGGACCGCGCGCAGTGTGAATTCACCCTCAACCCGGATAACTTTCTCACCGACCTAGCAAAACTTCTGGAAAATCTGAGCCCAGAGAAAAGAGCACAATTACTTTATCTCATTGACCTTCCAGAAAATAACAGCAGCATCATTGCCCTTCCCAACTACTTTGATCACCTTGCTGAGCAGATCATTCACCGAGAAGCGCTCAAAGTTTTCTGGCGGGCTAAGTTTTCGAATCCGTAAAAGGTGTTGAAACTCTTTTGAAATTGTTCATATCTCCGACTGAAAACAAGGTGTCTTTACGTCCGAAATGTTAACTTTGTAATTCAAAATTTTAGTCATGAATTTCATTGCTTCGAGCACCACCCTATTGCGTCACCTCCAAAGTATTTCAGGTGTATTAAACACCAGTAATACGCTGCCTATTCTCGATAACTTCCTTTTCGAGATCACCGATGGCATGCTCACGGTTTCTATTTCTGATTTAGAAACCACCATGATGACCAAACTCGAGGTGCAATCAGAACAAAATGGCAAAATTGCCATTCCTGCTAAACTTTTGCTCGACGTTCTTAAAAACTTGCCAGACCAACCTTGCACCTTTAAAGTCAACCCGACTAATTTCCAGATAGAAATCGCCTATGACAACGGCAAGTCGCGCATGGTGGGCTTCAACGGCGACGAATTTCCGAAAGTACCTGAACTCGCAAACAAAAGCGCCATCAAGCTTTCCGGAGCAGTCTTATCTAAAGCCATAAATAAAACACTTTTTGCCACCGGAAATGACGACCTCCGCCCTGTCATGAGCGGTGTTTTTTGTCAGTTTGCTGGCTCAGAAATCACTTTTGTGGCTACAGACGCGCACAAACTTGTTCGCTACAAAAGAACCGACGCTGAAGCCAGCGGTAGTTCTGCTTTTATCTTGCCCAAAAAACCACTCAACCTCCTCAAGTCCAACTTGCGCGGAGACGAAGACATCCTCATGGAATACAACGAATCCAACGCGGTCTTTACTTTCTCTGATTTGGTATTGGTGTGTCGCTTGATCGATGGCAAATACCCCAATTATGAAGCCGTTATTCCGAAAGAGAACCCGAACGTGCTCACTATAGACCGTGCACAATTCTTGTCTTCTATCAAACGCGTATCTATTTTCTCCAACAAAACAACCCATCAAATCCGCCTCAAATTAGTGGGTTCTGAGCTATCATTATTTGCTGAAGACATCGACTTCGCCAATGAAGCCACCGAAAGACTCACTTGCAACTACGCCGGCGACGATTTAGAAATTGGCTTCAACTCACGTTTTTTGCTCGAAATGCTCGCCAATCTAGATGCAGACGAAATCAAACTTTCCATGAGTGAGCCTAGCCGTGCTGGTTTGCTTACTCCTGCTGTCCAAGATAACCCACACGAAGACATCCTCATGCTCGTGATGCCCGTTATGCTGAACCGTTAATATCCATGTCCCCATCACTGACCAACATTCGCAACCTCTCACTAGAGGAACTCAAAACGAGTTTTACCGAATTTGGCGAAAAATCCTTCCGTGCCAAACAAGTTTGGGAATGGTTGTGGCAAAAAAATGTCCACTCCTTTGACCTCATGAGCAACCTCAGTTTAGGTTTTCGTGCTTGGCTAGATGCGCACTACTACATCGACTACATCACCCTTCAAGACCAACAAATCAGTAAAGACCGCACCATCAAAAGCGCCTTTACCATAGACGACGGCAAAGTCATAGAAGGCGTCCTGATCCCTACGAGCTCGCGCATGACCGCCTGCATCTCTTCTCAAATTGGTTGCAGTTTGTCTTGTCAATTTTGTGCCACCGGAAGGCTCAAACTTTTACGCAACCTCAGTGCAGGTGAAATCGTTGATCAAGTTGTTTATTTACAACAACAAGCCCAACAACACTATGAGCAAAACCTCAGCAATATCGTTTACATGGGCATGGGCGAGCCTTTGCTCAACTACAAAAACGTCTTGCTTTCTATAGACCGTCTCTGTAGCCCTGATGGCCTAGGTATTTCACCGCGCCGCATCACAGTTTCCACAGCGGGTATCTCCAAAATGATCACCAAACTCGGCGACGACAACGTCAAGTTCAATCTAGCGCTCTCGTTACATGCCGCCAATGATCTCAAGCGCAACCAAATCATGGAAATCAACGAAAGCAACAACCTCGAGTCACTCTCAGAGGCACTGCAATATTTCCACGAAAAAACAGGCTCTAGAGTCACCTTTGAATACATTATTTTCAAAGATTTCAACGACGACCTCACCGACGCGCGCGAGCTCGCCAACTTTGCCAAATGTGTTCCTTGCAAAATCAACATCATCGAATACAACCCCATAGACGACGGCAAGTACCAACAAGCCGACCCTCGTAAAGTAGAGGCCTTTGCTCAGTATCTAGAATCCCTGAACCTCATCGTCAATGTGCGCCGCAGCCGCGGCAAAGACATCGATGCAGCTTGTGGCCAACTCGCCAATAAAAATAAGGCCATTGCCTCAGCAGATCGCGCACTTAAGTTCTAAGCTTTTTGGTTGTAACAAATTACGCGTTCATTCGTTAACGTTTTTTATATGATATCCGTTCAACACCTCCACAAGACCTTCACGCTGACCAAACAGCAGCGCAAAGAACTCAACACCGATCAAAAAACAGCAACTGCCGTTCAAGACCTCAGCTTTTCTTGCCAACCGGGTCGGGTTTTTTCTTTACTTGGGCCTAACGGCGCAGGCAAAACCACCACGCTGCGCATGATCGCAACGCTCATTGCACCCACATCTGGCCAAATCCAAATCAACGGAATCGACGCCCTGAGCCATCCGCAAGAGGCACGTAAACAAATCGGTTTTTTAACAGGTTCTACCGGACTTTACGCCCGCCTCACGCCCCTAGAAATCATCGACTACTTTGCAGATTTATATAAAGTTTCTTCCAAAGAAAAAGAAGAACGCAAGAAGTATTTGTTTGATCTATTGAACATGAACGACTTTCTGCACAAACGCATTGGCAAACTGAGCACGGGCATGAAACAAAAAGTGTCCATTTGCCGAACCATGATCCACGACCCTAGTGTTGTTATTTTTGATGAACCCACAAGCGGGCTAGATGTCATTACCGCCGAAAACATCATCAAACTGATCCGTTCTTGCAAAGACCAAGGCAAAACTGTCCTTTTCTCCAGTCATATCATGAGTGAAGTAGATTTACTTTGCGACGACCTCGCTATCATGCACCAAGGCACGCTCAAGTACAACGGCACCATGCCCGATTTTCGAGCCAACATGCAAACTGCCAACCTCACCGAAGAATTCATTCGCATTGTCCAAGCACCAAATTCTCAGTTATGATCTTCCGTATTTTTCGCAAAGAACTCCTCGACACCCTCCGCGACCGCCGCACACTCATGACCATGCTCGTGATTCCAATTTTGGTTTTTCCAATCACGCTCAATGTCTTTGTAGAAATTTCTAAGTCTTTTGAAGAAAGCGCGAGCACCCAAACCATGAAAATCGGTATAGTTGGAGACCAAAACAAAACCTACACCCGCCAACTCGAACAAATTCCTGCTGCAGTTGGGCCTAAAAAAATTGAAATCTATAAGGACAGCCTCGCACTCAGAAAAGCGATTGAAACAGACCAAATTCAGTTGGGCCTGATCATTCCTGCCAATGAAAAGGACCTGCTTGAAAACCAACAAACAATTACCTTAAATTGGCTGCTCGATGCCTCAGAGGTGGGGCGCTCAGAACGTGCAGCTCTTTATGGCTCAAGTCTACAGGCCAATGCAGAGGGAGAGCGCCTTCAAAAGTTAGGATTGCGCCCAGAACAAATCAAGCCTTTAGCCAACAACACCATCAATTGTGCTAGTAACAAAAAAATGGTTGGGCAACTCGCCGGCGGATTTCTTCCCTATATTTTTATCGCATTCGGATTTATCGGTTGTATGTATCCAGCAATTGACCTCTTCACCGGTGAAAAAGAACGCGGCACCTTAGAAACTCTTCTCACCGTACCTGTTGAGCGTTGGAAAATTCTTATTGGCAAAATGCTTGTAGTGGTGAGTTCAGGAATGCTTGCCGCTACCTGTGCGCTTATAGGTTTGTTTATTTCTATCGAATTTCTAGATTTAGCAGCCAACAAAGAGCTATTAGAGGTGATTCATAGCGTGCTCACGTTCAACTTTATTTTATCTATGTTTGCCCTACTTTTGCCGCTCGTTATTTTCTTTGCAGGTGTCATGATTCCGATAGCTATCTACGCCAAGAGTTTCAAGGAAGCGCAAAGTATCATTACACCACTCAATATTGTCATGGTGCTGCCTGCAATGGCCGGATTTTTCCCAGGTATAGAACTCAACCTCAACACAGCTTTTATTCCAGTGGTAAATGTAGTCTTAGCAACAAAAGAACTCGTTGCCGGAACGCTATCTTGGGCTTACTTCGCCGGGGTTTTTAGTGTGATGTGCTTACTCGCCACACTTGCAATTGGTCTTTCTTATAAGCAATTCGACAAGGAAGCGAATATCCTCAGCTAAGCCATTTCTGACAACTCCAACCAGCGCAAAGTTTTGTCGTCTATATCGGCAACTACCTTACCCAAACGCTCGCCTCTTTGAATGAGCTCTTCATTCGTTAAATTGCCTGTCGATAACGCAGCGCTCAACACTTCTTTCTCTTTTTCAAGCAAGGGCAGGTCTTTTTCAATTTGCTCAAATTCGTGCTTTTCTTTGAAGCTCATCTTGCGCTTTTTTTCGGGCTCAGTTATTACTTCCGGTGTTTCAAAAGCCGTTTGTTTGCTCGCGGCTTTTGTGTCACGCTGCTCCTGCGCTAGCGCAGTTCTGTAGCTGTGGTAATTTCCAGTGATGTCTTTGATGCGTCCCTCTCCTTGAAAAATAAAAAGATGATCAACCATCTTGTCCATGAAATAACGGTCGTGGGATACCACAATAAGGCTACCCTGAAACAAGCGCAAGTGTTCCTCCAAAACCGACATGGCAAAGATGTCGAGGTCGTTGGTGGGCTCATCGAGGATTAAAAAGTTAGGGTTGAGCATCAGTACACGCAGCAACTTTAAACGGCGTCTTTCACCACCGCTGAGCTTGTGCACAAAATGATAATGCATGTCTCGAGGAAACAAAAAACGCTCAAGGAGCTGAGCGGCAGATAGCTGACGACCTTTTTCTAGTGGGATGAATTCCGCTACTTCCCTCACCACATCAATGACTTTCATATTCGGATCCACCTCAATCAAATCCTGAGAATAATAGCCAAAAACAATGGTGTCGCCAATGACAATTTTACCGCTATCCGGTGCAGCTTCAGCGGTCAGCATTTTCAGAAAGGTTGTTTTTCCCGCTCCGTTATTGCCCACAATGCCGAGGCGTTCTTGACGCTGGAAATGATAACTGAAATCATTGAGCATGATGCGCTCTCCAAAAGCCTTAGAAACTTTATGAAATTCTACAATTTTGGTTCCGAGACGCTCCATTTTGATGGGCAGTTCAAGCTCATCTTCATCTAGGCGCTGATTGGCCACTTTTTTCAAATCTGAGAAGGCATCTACGCGCGCCTTCTGTTTAGTGCCACGCGCTTTAGGCTGCCGGCGTATCCAGTCAAGTTCTTTGCGAAAAGTATTTTTGGCCTTTTCAATGGTAGACTGCAGTTGGTCTTCGCGCTCTGCCTTTTTTTCCAAATAATAAGAGAAATTCCCTTTGTAACGATAAACTGTTTGGTCGGCAAGCTCTAAAATCGTGTCGCAAACTACCTCTAAAAAATAGCGGTCGTGGGTCACCATTAATAAGGTGAGTTGAGAAGCTGAAAGGTACTGCTCGAGCCATTCGATCATGTCGAGGTCGAGGTGATTGGTGGGCTCATCTAAGATTAAAAATTCTGCTTCCGAAAGAAGCACTTTAGCCAAAGCCACGCGTTTCTTTTGACCACCTGAGAGCTGCCCCACTTTTTGGGTGATGCCGCTGAGTTTAAGAACAGATAATACTTGCTGCACTTTAACTTCTAGATCCCAGGCTTGGTGTTCAGTGAGCTCTTGGTAAAGATCGCCAAGTTTGGCTTCGTCATTAGCCAAAAGTGCATCTGTATAAGCCTTGATGAGCTTGATTTCGGGGAGGTCGTGATCAAGGACAGCATCGAGCACACTTAGCTCTGGATTGAGGTCGTCGGTTTGCTCCATAAAGGCAATGCGCAAATCTTTGCGAAAGGTAGCCGTACCGCTATCTGGCGGTTCAAGCCCAAGCAAGCAACGCAAAAGCGTAGATTTACCAGCCCCATTTTTGGCTACTATAGCTACTTTTTGGCCATGCTCAATGCCAAATGTAAGATCAGAAAATAAGAGACGTTCACCATAAGATTTGGTGAGTTGTTCGACAGAAAGAAAGTTCATAATTTAACGCAGGCGGTCTAGAGATTCGAGGATTTCTTTATCTTTTTTGACGCCTTTAAAAGCAAAGTAGGTGAATGGGAGGCCAACCACACATATATAATAGCCCAAGCCAAGCTGAATGCCAACCGCACTTGGCGCGAAAAAACCAATGCTTCCGAGCACCAAAATAGTGAGCAAGCCAATGAGGTAAATCCATAAAACCAAGCGTGCCAATCTGAATTGCTTCTTGAGATTCTTGTAATTCATCATGGCAAAGTAAGTAAAAAGGACAAATGCAATAACGAAGTAAAAAAGCAGCGATCCTTGGATATTTTCAGCTTTTCCTAATGGAACACTAGCGGCAGATTTGAATTGTTGAATCCCGTAAACGGTATAAGAAAGATAACTTTTCGCTGTAGGGAAACCAAAAATTTCAACTCCTGATAGCAATGAAGACAAAAGGAGCATCACAATGATATAGTATAGGGTTTGAATGCGTTGAATCATAGAAAAAGGGTATTGCGTTGTTGTCTGAGGTAGAAATCTAAGAGAACGATTTGCGCCATAGCAGTGACTATAGGAACGGCTCTCGGGACTACACACGCGTCGTGACGTCCTTTGATAGCGAGTTCTTTAAATTCGCCATTTTGTTGCAAGGTATCTTGTGCTATTTGAATACTGGCTACTGGTTTAAAAGCTACTCGAAAGTTAATTGGCATGCCGTTAGAAATACCGCCTTGAATACCGCCCGAAAAATTAGTTTGGGTGCTGCCATCGGCATTGAAACGGTCGTTGTGGGCACTGCCTTTCATGCGAGCCGCTGAAAATCCGCTGCCAATTTCAAAGCCTTTAACGGCATTGATTGAAAGCATCGCCTTACCAAGTTCTGCATGCAGTTTGTCAAAGACGGGCTCGCCCCAACCTGCAGGAACTCCTTTTAAAATACAGCGAATGGCCCCGCCTGTGGTGTCTCCTTCTTTTTGAAGTACTGAGATGTAAGCATGCATTTGCTCAGACAACTCTTTATCAGGGCAACGAAGTGGAGAATTTTCAATTTGATCCTTCTCGTACCACTGCATTTCTGAAACCTGGTACGGACCAATTTGATCGACGTAGCAACAACTTTTCACACCGAGCTGATGAAGTACTTGAGCGGCGAGAGCACCAGCCACAACACGGCATGCTGTTTCGCGCGCGCTGCTGCGACCGCCGCCTCGGTGGTCTCGGTTACCGTATTTTTGCTGGTAAGTGAAATCGGCATGTGAAGGCCTGAAAACTTCTTTGAGCGCTTGGTAATCTTTAGAATTTTGATCTTTGTTAGGGATCAGAAAAGCGATGGGGCTACCGGTGCTCTTGCCTTCAAAAATACCCGAAATAAATTCGACTTGGTCGGTTTCTTGCCGCGGCGATACTAAGTTGCTTTGACCCGGTCTTCGCTCGTTGAGAGCAAGTTGAATAGCAGATGAGTCTATGTTGAAATTGGACGGAAAGCCTTCAATAATGCCACCTATTGCCACGCCATGAGACTCCCCAAAAGTGGTGAGTTTGTATATTTGACCATAGCTCGAACCTGACATATTACAAAGGTAAGAAATTTGCATGGTTAATCTTTTTAAATTTGAGCATGCGAATTCTACTATTTTTTACATCAAGCTTGGCCATTTTGTGGTCTTGTGCACCTGCGCGTTTTGTCGAACCACTTCAAAAAGGTCAACAAGTTATAACTGGTCATTTTGGTGGCCCGGTGGCCAAAATACCCGG
>CAMDFN010000031.1 GCA_945897565.1 Chryseobacterium gleum | reverse complement strand
AGACCAACTTGTTTCTGATACTCCTGTTTCAGTTGGCGACTTGAGTGTTTTAATGCCTCGTAGCTTAGTGCTTTGTAACGGCAAACTTTCTGACAAAATGTTTATTGGTTTCTATAACGGACTAATTGCACCAATTGAATTTGAAGTTCGCAGACACGAACAAACTCAAAAGGCGATGGACAGCATTTTCAAAAATGTTTCCGAGTGGGCAAAGGAAGGGAATAACAAATGGTGGTTAGTTGGGGGCGGAATTGCACTTGCATTTTTGATTATTCGCGACAACAAATTTGCAATTCCACTTATATTGATGCTCATTCCAATGTCGCAAGTGTTTATCAACGACCAACACGGACAACCAAAATACTTTGCTCATGTTACCAAGGGAGCAGTAACTATTGACTTGCCAGGATAGAGCTAAGAATAAACTGACTAGAAACCTTGACCGACAAACCTTCGTGGACGGACAAGTCCCAACCGCTTCAAGCGACAAAACCAATCTGATTGTTGCTAAGTCATTTTATCAAATCAATGCTGACGACAAAAAACGCTTTTGTCTCAACAGACTCAAACAGACACCCATTGATATATCTAGCATCGTGTACACAAAAGAAATCACAATTGACGGCATGTCGGGCTTCGAGATTTACGCCAAAGGGAGCAATAATGAAACAAACGAAACAGAAAACATTTATCAAGTCAATTTATTCAACAACAAACTTTATTACATGCTTTTCGGAACCACAAATGACCAAACTGATCAAAGCATCGAAGAAATGAAGAAGGCAATCATGACGTTTAGACGGAATATTTTTCGAATCCTAAGTATCAAACTTGTACCTTTGAAGAAGCAGTTGCAGATTACAACAGCATCTGCAAAGATCAAAAATAGACTACACCATGAGCGAAATCAACATTGACAATTACCTAGATAGCCACTACATCCACCGCAGCAATTGGTTGCGTGCAGCAGTTTTGGGTGCTAATGACGGCATTATCTCCGTTTCCAGTTTAGCAATTGGTGTGGCGGCTGCGAGTTCAACGCGCGAGCCCATTATTTTGGCAACAGTGGCAGGTTTGGTTGCCGGCGCACTTTCTATGGCTGCTGGCGAATACGTTTCTGTGAGTTCACAGATGGATACCGAACAAGCCGATATCGAAAGAGAAAAGCAAGAATTGGCCGAAATGCCAGAAGAAGAGCTTCAAATTTTAGCTCAAATCTATGAGCAGCGAGGGCTCAAGAAAGAAACTGCGCTGCTCGTTGCCAACGAACTCACTGCCCACGACGCCTTGGCTGCCCACGTGCGCGACGAACTCGGCATCAACGAAATTACCCAAGCCAATCCGATTCAAGCAGCACTTGCTTCTGGCGCGGCGTTTTCTGTTGGTGGTGTTTTTCCGTTATTGGTCATCTTATTTGCGCCACTCAAAGGCATGGAATTTTGGCTCTATGGTTTTACCATTCTTGCTTTGGTGTTATTGGGTGCTACTGCAGCCCGCACCGGAGGTTCTCGTATTGGAAAAGCAATTTTGCGCATCACCATCTGGGGAACTATCGCCATGGCGCTTTCTGCAGGAGTAGGGTCGTTGTTTGGGGTTAATGTTTAGATGAAAGCTGGGTAAATTCTGTAACAAGTCGTATTTTAGTATTGAAATGATGGATTCACTGGAGCGAAGAAATTTCCTTAAGAATGGCGTTTTTTCTGCAGGCTTATTATTCTTAAAGCCTTATTTGGAGCTATTTAAGAAAATTGATGAGCACGCTATTCCTACTTGGGAACAACTCGTCGAAGTCGCTAAGTGGTGTCCTACCATTCACAATTTACAACCCCATCGGCTTAAAATCATCAATTCAGAGGCAGCACATTTGTACTATGACCCAACGCGCACCTTACCACATGGAGACCCCGAAGGAATTTTTGTGACCATTGCTCTAGGTATTTTTATTGAACATTTAAGTATTGCCGCCGGTCCGTTTGGTTATAAAGTGGTGCTGTCAAAGTTTGTTAATCCTGTGGATACCAAAGCTGCAAACAACCAATTATTTGCCGAATTACAACTCGTGAAGATTGCGGAGAAAGAGGCGCTTGATCCACAACTGATTTTTCAACGGCGTACTTCAAGACTGCATTACGACCGTAAGCCATTGAAGAAAGAAGCGCTCGATGAAATGAAAGAGGAAGCAGCAAAATATGATCATGCGTTCTTTTCTAATTCTTCAGAGCAATTCATTCAGCCTGTAATTGAAGCCAATCAAAAGACCTTATTTGATGATTTAAATAACAACGAAAATCGAGCAGAGCTTGACCGTTTATTTAGATATACTGATGCAGATGCAGAGAAATATAAGGACGGTTTGTGGTACAAAGCCATGTGTTTTCCAGGTAAGCTCATGCGCTCTGTTTTTCAAAATCACGAGAAATGGAATCATGGCCTCAGAAGTCAGGTTCTTGGTTCTTATTACCAATATTCTTTTGCGGGCACCAGCACGATTTGTTGGTTTTCCGGAAAATTTGACAACCCAAATGATTGGATTAAAGCCGGATACATGTTTGCACGAACTTGGTTGATTCTAACCAAACACGACGCTTATCTGCATCCATTTGGCACTTTGATCACAAATCAGGAAGCCTATGCAAAAATGAATCAAATCATGGATTCAGGCCCTGCCGAAAAGAAACTTTGGATGATTTTTAGAGCGGGGTACTCAAAAGTCCCAGTCAGAAGTTTCAGGCTTGCTACCAACGAAATCATCCTTAAATGATATATCATGCGCGATTTATTCTTTATGACCTATGCGTATCTTATCGAATTATACAGACTGAGTCTAATGAGTTCGACTAAGACTATGCCCCTAATTTTTGCCCCAAAATTTAATCGGTTCAGAAGGTTCAACTCTACTGCCCGCACCTATGCTGAGTTTCTCAAAGCAAGACGCAGAGTACCTGCTTACCGTGATTTTCTGCGAAAGCATGGTTTTGAAAAAATGACATTCAATGGATTGATGCCAAGACTGGAAACCATCCCAGTCATGGATAAAGAAAGTTATGTCAAATTATATTCTCTAGAAGAGCGTTGCAATTATGGAAAAATTCCGACCAAAGATGTGGTCATTGATGAGTCTTCCGGAAGCACGGGCATTCCTACAAATTGGCTGAGAGGTAAAAAGGAACGCAAAAGAAATTCCAGGTTCATTCAATTTGGCATGCGCAATTTGTTAGGCAACGGGCCATTGTTTGTCATTAATGGTTTTGCGCTGGGCCCATGGGCAACGGGTATGAATATTTCCATGACTTGTGTCAAATTTGCCATTCTGAAATCCTTAGGACCCGATGAACAAAAAATCATTAACACCCTGATTCAATTTGGCAATAAGCATCATTATGTCATCATGGGCTATCCACCATTTTTGAAATTATTGGTGGAACGAGCGCCAATAGACTGGAAAGACTTTAATGTTACATTAATTTTTGGCGGAGAATCTATGTCTGAAGGCATGAGAGATTACCTCTTGAATAAGGGCATTCGAAATATTTATAGTTCGTTTGGGGCCTCAGACCTTGAACTCAATATTTCTGCAGAAAATGATTTTACAATTAGCATACGCCGTTTAATTAGAGACAATCCCCAATTTAGAGCCCGAATTTGTAAGTTTCCGGGTGCAGTTCCTATGTTGTTTCAATACAATCCCAGTGATTTTTTAATTGAGCCAAATGAACATGGTGAGCTGGTTATTTCTATTGCCAGACCTCATTATATTGCGCCCAAATTAAAGTATAACATCCATGACAAAGGGCATATTGTCGACATCGAGCACGTTTATGAACTGATGGATGAATTAAACATTCCTCGCACTTCTATTTTAAAACCCCAAACGGACTTACCCCTCTTGTTTCACTACGGTAGGTCAGACTTAACTGTGTCATTTTTTGGATCAAATATTAGTCCAAATGATATTCAAGAAACCATATTTAGTAAAAAAGAGTTTACCGAATTGATCCATTCTTTTTGTATTCAACTCAACGAAAATAGCGAAGGGGATAAGTTCTTAGAATTGGAATTAGAACTCGTTGCCGGACTTCATGATTTACCATTATCAAAAGAAGAATTTTCAAATGCATTTTTTGAACAATTGGCAGTCATTAACCAAGATTTCAGAGAAGCGAAAAGAATGATCGTGAATCCAGCACAATTAGCAATTACCTATTATCAATTCGGCACTGGTCCTTTTGAAGACCGAGATATGCGTATTAAAGCAAAATACCTCAGTTAGTACGCCTTTTTTTGGCTATAAATTGACTAATTTTATCCGATGAAAGCAACCGGAGTTACTGTAGAAGAAATTCTCGAAAACATTCCTGAGGATAGAAAGGAAGCATTTTTAAAACTGCATCAAACCATCATCGATCACTTACCGAAAGGCTTTGAAGCAGGCATCAGCTACGGTGGTTTGGGTTATATCATTCCTCACAGTGTTTATCCGGCAGGTTATCATGGCAAACCATCCGAACCGCTGCCTTTTGCGGGCTTGGCCTCTCAGAAAAATACCATCAATTTCTATCATATGGGTGTTTACGCCGATCAAAACTTAATGGAGTGGTTTGTTGCAGAATTCCCGAAACATAGCAATCAAAAGCTCGACATGGGTAAAAGCTGTATGCGCTTCAAAAAGTGGGATGAAATCCCCTTTGAGCTCATGGGTCAACTCATGCAAAAAATAACTGCTAATGAGTGGATGGCGACGTATGAAAGATTGTACAAAAAGTAAAGTTGTACCTTTACTTTAAACTTCAAATGATGTCAGATAATTTACAAAAATGCCCCTCGTGCGAATCACCCTACGGATACGAGAGCGGAGAAGGTCAGTATACTTGCCCAGAATGTTCGTTTGAATGGAATTTAGCCGATGTGGCGGCTGCCGATGAACGCGTTGTTTTAGATGCCAATGGCGCTCGCCTTCAAACTGGCGATTCAGTAGTTGTTGTCAAAGATTTACCCGTCAAAGGCGCTCCCAAACCAGTCATCAAAGCAGGCACAAAAGTGAAGAATATTCGCCTGAGCGACGGCGACCACAACATAGATTGCAAAATTGATGGCTTTGGCGCAATGGCGCTTAAGTCTGAGTTTGTGAAGAAAGCTTAATGATGCCAATGCATATTAAAGTCCTCATCTTGTTGGTCTGTTTAAATCAATATTTGGTTTTTTCGCAGTCCTATACTTCTTACTTTACCGGCTCAAGTCAAGACGCTCAAGTTTCTTCTGCGGGAGGCATTTGCCTTATGGGAGGTGCAACCGAAGATGATAATGCCATGCAGTGGTTTTTACAACGAGCCAACGGCGGTGACGTTTTGGTGTTGAGAGCAACAGGGAGTAATGGTTACAATAATTATTTTTTTTCTGGCTTAGGAGTAAGTGTAAATTCCGTAGAAACAATTGTTTGCCATTCTGCTGCAGCTAGTAATGAGCAGTACATTCTGTCGCGAATCAATCAAGCCGAGGCTATTTGGTTTGCTGGCGGCAATCAATGGACCTACATCGATTATTGGCGCGGCACGCCTTTGAATGCTGCCATAAATGCTGCCATACTCAATAGAAATATTGTTATTGGTGGAACCAGTGCGGGCATGGCTATTCAAGGTGAATATTATTTTTCAGCCCAAAACGGCACAATAACCTCCGATGAGGCTTTAGCAAATCCGTATCATCCGAAGGCAACAGTATCTGGAGCCGCATTTTTAAACAATGAAATGCTGCGTCATACAATAACCGATACCCATTTTGATAATCCTGATCGAAGGGGGCGTTTATTGAGTTTTATGGCTAAAATATATACCGATGAAGGTGTAGCCACTTATGGTATTGCTTGTGATGAATACACAGCAGTTTGTATTGAGCCTTCAGGTACAGCGCGTGTTTTTGGTGGAGCGCCGGCCTATCAGGATTATGCTTATTTTGTTCAAGTCAATTGCGAGTTAGCTGACCCAGCACCTGAAAATTGTCAGGCTCAAAGTCAATTAACTTGGAATCACAATTCAAGTGCATTGAAGATTTATCGCATCAATGGAAATGCAGCAGGGAGCAATACTTTTGATATAAACAACTGGTCTGGTGGGCAAGGTGGCACATGGTTAAATTGGTCAGCGCAGGCAGGCATATTCTCAGAAATTGCCGGAACAGCCCCAGACTGCAATAATGCTGCCATAGAGCAGCCAGCTTTCAGCGATTTAAGTATTTTCCCAAATCCTTGTTCCGAGATATTAAATATAGAACTAGGTAGTGAAATTCCAAAAGATAAAATAACAATTCAACTTTTTGAGCAAGACGGTAAAGCAATCAGCTCAGCATTGTTAAATTGCACAGAACAACTCTATCAAATCAATACAAGTAACTTAAAACCGGGATTATATTTTTTGGATATTCACATAAATGGTGTCACACTAAAGCGGATATTTTCAAAAATGTAATGATTCACTTCGGAAGAAATAGGGTAAAGCATTGAAGTCTTGTGGAAGTAAAATAATTGTCTTATATTCAATGAATTAATCGTTGAATATGTTCACTAATGCTTTTAAATCTCGCTTTGAGAAGCTGACGCTTTACTTCGGTATTACCGCATTTTTAGTGCATTCGGCCATCATTTTTGCATTGCGTATTGGGCTGCTGGACCAACAATATTTTCCGGATAACCTCTTTGGAAATCCTTTTGCAGCCTTGTTTTCTCCTTTTAGTTCTTTGCTTGTTTACGAAGTGTATTTGTTGATATTCTACCTGCGCCAAAGTTACACCAAAAGTGTGGCCAAGCAACTAGAAATTATGGCGCTCATCCTCTTGCGCAACTGCTTTAAAGATATTGGCCAACTTACTGAAGGCAAAGTTTCGCTATTAAATAGCGAATTACTCAAGGACCTCACTGGTTTTGTAGCGCTCCTTTTACTGGTTTGGATTTTTTATCATTTGGACGCCAAGCGAACGGAAATCAAATACGAACTCACGGCAGCCTTTATCAAACTCAAAGAGCGTATGTCTGTATTTCTTTTAGTTGTTTTCTTTGCGCTCTCTTTTTATTCGTTTTCCACTTGGCTGGTCGATTTAGTCAAATATGCCGACAACCATGCCGCCCTTATGGATCCGTCTCATATTTTTTACACTGAGTTTTTTACTTTACTCACATTTGTTGATGTGCTCCTGCTTTTGAGCAGTGCTAAAAATTTACAAAACACGATCCTCATCATTCGAAATTCAGGTTATGTACTGGCCACTTTTTTAGCCCGCATTTCCTTTTCACTAGAAGGATGGGAGCGCATTATATTAATTGTTTTAGGCGCGCTAATAGCAGTTTTTATGCTTTGGATAAGTAGAAGAAGTGTATTTTTGGAAAAAGAAAAATTAAGCTCATGAAAAAGTTTTTCCTCCTCTCAGTATTTGTGATTTTATCGCTCTATTCTAATGCGCAACGCCTCATGAATGGGTCTCGTTCTACGGTGGGTTATCTTGAAAATGGACGTGTCATGAATAGTTCTCGTTCTACTATCGGCTATATTGAAAATGGCCGCGTGATGAACGGTTCTCGTTCTACGGTAGGCTATATCGAAAATGGCCGCGTTATGAATAGTTCGCGTTCTACCATTGGTTACATTGAAAATGGCCGCATCATGAACGGATCGCGTTCTACAATTGGTTATATTGAAGATGGCCGTGTGATGAACGGTTCGCGTTCTACTATTGGTTATTACGAAGGGGTGAGGGCAGAAGATTCAGCGTTATTTTTCTTCTTTTTCTTTTATTAAATTAACGCGATTAAAAATGAAAACATTACTCATTTTTCTCACAATTGCTTTATTCTTTGTCTCCTGCGAGCGCAGGTCTTGTGAAAATGCACAAGCTGCAACAATCGAAGACTACACGGGTTTAGATGGTTGCGGTTTGGTGATCAAGCTTCAAAATGGGGAGGTGCTAGAGCCCGTGAATCTCAATGATTTCAACATCACGCCAACCGATGGCATGAAGGTTTGGGTGAAGTACCATGAAGTAGGAATGATGAGTATTTGTATGGTAGGCCCAACAGTAGAAATCGATTGTTTGGCGAAGCGTTAACGCTTGCTTTCTCTCATGGCTTTGCTGCGTGCGATAAAATATGGATTGACCAAATTAGCTTTATTGTAGAGCAGTGGCTCACCTGTTTCTGCGTTCACAATTTCACCTCCTAAGGCCTCCAAAATCGCTTGCCCTGCGGCAATGTCCCATTCCATGGTGGGGGCAAAGCGCGGATAGATATCTGCTCTTCCTGTTGCTAAATCAAAAAACTTAAGTGCAGATCCTTTTTTGATGTAGTCTAACTCATGGCCTTGAGCTTTCAGTTCATTAATAATTTGAAGTACTGGCCCGCTGTGGTGGCTTCTAGAGCAGGTCATTACAAGCGGTTTGTTGAGCTTTTTGGGAATACTTAAGCGCTTCCAGCTTTCCATTTGATCAAGGTCTTTGAAATGAAGAACAAATACCCCAATTTCTTTTGAACCAAGTAAAATTTCTTCTTGAACAGGAGAAGCAATGAGCCCAAAAATAGGCTTGCCGTTCTCGATGAGCGCTATGTTGACCACAAATTCGTCGTTGCGCTTGATGAATTCTTTGGTGCCGTCTAGTGGGTCGATGCACCAACTTTGTTGCCAATGTTGTCTCTGTTCATACGGAGCTTTGTCGCTTTCTTCTCCGGTGATAGGAATGCCAAGTGGCGCTAATATTTCTTCAATACAAGCACTTGCAGCGAGGTCTGCTTTGGTAACGGGTGAGCCGTCTGTTTTGTCGAGAAAGGAGAAGTCTTGTTGGTAGATCTCCATGATGGTTTGTGCCGCGGCAATGGCGGCTTGTATGGCGAGTTGATATGCTTTGGGTAGCTGCTGCAATTAGAGTTGCATTTCGGGAACAAAGTCGGGCACTACTAAATCACCTTCTGTTTTGGCGATAATTTCATCGACACTTACACCTGGTGCGCGCTCTAGCAAATGGAATTTACCTTCTTTGATCTCGAGCACCGCAAGTTCGGTTACTACTTTGCGCACACAACCCACACCTGTTAGGGGCAAGGTACATGTTTTCAATATTTTGGATTCACCAGCTTTGTTGCTGTGCATCATGGCGACGATGATATTTTCTGCCGAAGCAACGAGGTCCATGGCGCCGCCCATTCCTTTGACCATTTTGCCTGGTATTTTCCAGTTGGCGATATCGCCGTTTTGAGAAACTTCCATGGCGCCAAGTACGGTGAGTTGCACATGTTGGCCGCGTATCATCGCAAAAGACATTGCGGAATCAAAGAAAGAAGCACCTTCACGAGCTGTAATTGTTTGTTTACCAGCATTGATGAGGTCTGGGTCTTCTTCGCCTTCAAACGGAAAAGGACCCATGCCTAAGATGCCGTTTTCTGACTGAAACTCTACTTCAATGCCTTCGGGAATATAGTTGGCAACGAGCGTAGGAATGCCAATACCTAGATTGACATACCAACCGTCTTGTAATTCTTGTGCAATGCGCTTGGCAATGCCGGTTTTGTCGAGTGCCATGTGCCTATTGTTTAGAACGAACAGTGCGTTGTTCGATGCGTTTTTCAAATTTTTCACCTTGGAAAATGCGCTGTACGAAGATGCCAGGTGTATGGATTTGGTTGGGGTCTAGCGTGCCAGCCGGGACGAGTTCTTCTACCTCAGCAATGGTGATTTTACCTGCCATTGCCATCATTGGATTGAAATTGCGGGCTGTGGCATTGTAGATGAGGTTGCCTTCGGTGTCGCCTTTCCAGGCCTTGACAATGGCGTAATCTGCAGTAAGGGCACTCTCTAAAATGTGTGGTTTTCCGTTAAAAATGCGTACTTCTTTGCCTTCGGCTACTTCTGTTCCGTAGCCTGCAGGTGTAAAAAAGGCTGGAATGCCTGCACCTCCAGCACGGCAGCGTTCTGCCAAAGAACCTTGCGGAATGAGGTCTACTTCGAGTTCGCCGCTGAGCATTTGACGTTCAAATTCGTCGTTTTCACCGACGTAAGAGCTGATCATTTTTTTGACTTGTTTTGCTTGCAACAAAAGCCCTAGGCCAAAGTCGTCTACGCCGGCGTTGTTAGAAATGCACGTCAGGTTTTTGGTACCCATCTTGACGAGTTGTGCAATGGAATTTTCTGGAATGCCACACAAACCAAAGCCGCCCACCATGAGTGTCATGCCATCTTGAATACCTTCTAGTGCTTGGGCTGGATTTCTTACTACTTTATTCATATTTTAAAATTCAAATGGCACCTCAGATTCATCTACGGTTTCGGGTTGTGGAGCGGCTGTGCAGTCGTAAACCGATGGGTCGTAGTCGGTTGGTTGGTCGAAATCTCGGGTAGAAAGCGCTATGCCGGGGTCTTTGTAGACGCGCTGCATGAAGTAGCCATAAATTGGCAAGGCCATACGGCCACCTTGGCCCCAGGTCATGCTTTTGAAGCGCACGGCGCGGTCTTCGGCACCAACCCAAACACCTGTGACTAATTCTGGGGTAATGCCTACAAACCAACCATCGGAGTTATTTTGTGTGGTACCGGTTTTGCCAGCGGTTGGAGCAGTAATGCCACCCCAGCTGCGGCCTCCGCGAAGGCTACCTGCCGTACCAAAATTCACAACACCTTTCATCATTTGCAACATTTCGTAGGCCACCGTAGAGTTGAGGGCTTGTTCGCGGTGTTCGGTGGCACTGTAGATGACTCTACCATTGCGGTCAGTGATGCGTTCAATAAATGTAGGGCGAATGTAAATACCATTGTTGGGGAATACACATTGGGCAGCTACCATTTGCAATAAAGAGAGGTCCATACTACCTAAACACATGGACGGAACCACATCATTCGGGTTCAATTCAATTTCCATCTTTTTGAGGAGTTTTTCAATTTGATATGGCCCTCCTGTTTTTTGAACGGGGTTGAAATTCCCCATGCGGCCCATCACGGCTACCGTTACTTTGTTTGAAGATTGGGCGAGTCCATCTCGAACGGTGGGTGCCGAAGGCCCCGCCGGACAGTATTGCCCTACAACTTTATTGGTGTTGTGGTCTACGAGGTCCAGGCAGTATTCGTCGGCAGAAAAGCCCGTGCACGGATTCACGACCTTCATGGAAAGCGCCGCTGCATAAACAAATGGTTTAATGGTAGAACCAACCTGGCGTCTCCCTTGGCGAACGTGGTCGTAGCCAAAGTGCTTGAAGTTGATGCCTCCTACCCATGCTTTTACAAAACCGGTGCGTGGGTCCACAGAAACCATTCCGGCATGTAAGAAAGCTTTGTAATAGCGGATAGAATCATTGGGGCTCATGATGGTGTCTTTTTCGCCTTTCAAGCTAAAGACAGTCATTTCAACAGGTTCGTTGAAGTTAACGTTGATCTCTGACTCCGCTAAGCCAAGGGCTACTAGTTTTTTGTAGCGGTCTGAGTTATGGCGGGCGGAGGTCATGATTTGTTCTACGATTTCTGGCTTGATGCTATTAGAAAACGGATAGTTCTTCAAGCCTTTGTTGTTGAGGTCAAATTGAGGTTGAAGTTCTTCATTGATGTGTCTTTCGACGGCCTGCTCTGCATAGCGCTGCATAGTCGGGTTGAGGGTGGTGTAGATTTTGAGGCCATCGGCATCGATGTCATACGGATTGCCGTCTTCGCGCAAGTACTTAAAAGTGCCATCGGCTTTTTTAGCTAAAAGAATAGATTGTACTTCTGTGCGCAGTTCTTTTCTGAAATATGGTGCCATTCCTTCTTTGTGATCTAGCGAGCGGTAGCTAATGACAATTGGTGTTTTGATCAGCTTGTTGTATTCTTCTTGCGTAATTTTAGAGCGCAAAGCCTCGTTGCCTTTTTTACTATTTTTGAGCCATTGAAATAAAACTTGATTGCGTCTTGCATGGGCAATAGTAGAATCTTTTGCACGTGCCGCTAAGATTTCGTCTTTGGTTACGGAACTGAGCGCAATACCTTTGTTTTCAGCAATTTTAGCTCGGTAATTTCTGATTTGATAGCTGTACGGATTAAATATTGTGGGGTTTTTGCAAAGCCCAACTAATGTGGCAGCCTCTGATTTAGAGAGATCTTTTGGTCTTTTATTGAAATATACGCGCGCGGCGTTTTCGATACCAACGGCGTTGTACAAGAAATCAAACTGATTGAGATACATGGTGATGATTTCTTCCTTGGTAAAGCGTTCTTCCAAGCGTTTGGCGATGATGTTTTCTCTGGCTTTTTCGCTCACCCTTCTGAATTTACCGAGAAGACCACCAACATAGGGTAATTCCAGGCGTGTGCCACTTGCTCTTGCTATTTCTTCGCGCTGACGCTGTTGTAGGGTAAAGAGTAATTTGGCCAATTGTTGCGGAATAGTGGAGGCACCACCAGAACGACCTAGCGAGGTAAAAGAACGCGCTAAAGCACGAAAATCAACACCTGAGTGCTGGATAAAGCGCTCATCTTCAGTAGAAATAAGCGCATCGGTTACGTACGCTGAAATCTCGCGGTACTTGACGCTGGTGCGATTGACTTGCCAAAAACGGCCAATTACCGTATCTTCTTTGACGCTCTTTTTAGCGAGAATCAAAGAAGCTTGAAGCTCAGGCGGGTTGTCTAGCATGGAGACAGGCGGGAGGTCGTCTTCGGATTGCAACAAGATAATGCTGGCCACCAAAAAGAAAGGCAGCAGCGCAACAATCCAAAACAACTTGGTCATTTTCTTTTGTTCTTGCTCATTCAAAACAGGCGCGTTTCTTTTCATATGTTTAATTTACAACTAATTAACGTAAGACGTCTTTGCGTTGGGCATCGAGTTTCAATAAGATAAATAGCATCACGCTAAAAGACATCATAGACGAGCCTCCGTAACTGAAAAACGGAAGCGGAATACCGATCACAGGCGCAAAGCCGATATTCATACCAATATTGATCGCAAAGTGATAAAAGAGGATCATGGCCACGCAATAGGCGTAGATTCTATTGAAGGCGGCGCGTTGTCTTTCGGCAATCACTATGATGCGAAACAGCATAAAAAAGTAAAGAAAAAATAAGATCACAACGCCCACAAAACCCCATTCTTCGGCAAAAGGACAAAAAATAAAATCGGTTTCACTTTCCGGAACGTGATTAGAGCGCACACTTGAAACTGAAGCTTCGCGATACCCCTTACCTAAAAAACCACCTGAGCCAACTGCTGCCATAGCGCGGTTGCGGTTGTAGTCATCGCCATTGGGGTCTTCGCGCATGCCTAAAAAGAGTTCGATGCGGTCTTTTTGGTGCGGTCTTAGTTTGTCAAAACCTTTATCTACGCTAAAACTTAGGGCACTGCTAATGAGCAAACCTAGCGTCAAGACGACCATCATGCGGGTGCGTTCTCTGCGTGTACTGAAGCGCTGCATGACTAACCATGACAACAGGTAAATAAATAATAAGCCCACAATAACGCCAGAAGACCCACTTAATTCGATAGCAAAGCCAAATAGTGCAGGATGAAAAACAACACTATCAAGCAATAGTGTGATGACACTTAAGAAAACCAATGCAAACAAAATTGGAATAAAGTGAGAACCCACCCAAGTTTCTTTATACCTAATACCAGGAATGGCATTGACAAACTTCAGCAAAATAGGATCAAATGTCAGGCCTTCTCTATACATCACAAAGAGAAAAGAGGTAAAGACGACAAATGTTCCGGCATCGGGTTGTAATAAAATCAAGACCATTGGTATGAGCAGGATGCTGCTAGCGGTCAGGACCGTGCCTGTGGTTTGTTGTTTAACGGTGAGCCCACTAATGTATTTACCAAGCAATAGCGAAGTGGATATTTTTGCAAACTCTGCAGGCTGCACCCCAAAAGAGCCTACGCCAAGCCAAGCGTGTGCACCGTGAACTGCAGGCATAAAAAGCACCACCACGAGCAAGACAAGCGTTGACAAATAGATGGGGATTGCGAGTTTTCGGTAGATGTCTGAGTCAATAAGAAAGACGAGTAAGCCTAAAAAAAGTGAAAAGAGGATCCAAAATAATTGACGACCGTATTTCTCAGAAAAGTTAAATATGGAGGGCGCTTCTTCGTTATAGGCGACCGAATAGACGGTAGCCAAGCCCATCACAAGCATGGCGATTAAGGCGCCAAAAAGCGGCCAGTCGAGGTGTTCGGTGAGGCTTTCTTGTTTGCGCATTAATTAGAGATTTGATAAGCGATTTGCGCCTCTAAGATGCGCTTTTCTTTCTCGGGGTCTGCCACTTTGCCTTTGAGGTATTTTTCAATCATCAAAGAGGCAATTGGCGCTGCCCATGTGCCTCCCCAACCTGCGTTTTCGACAAATACTGCTATGGCAATTTTAGGATTTTTCAAAGGGGCAAAAGCAAAAAACACCGAGTGGTCTTCGCCGTGTGGATTTTGAACTGTGCCGGTTTTTCCGCACACTGTGATGTTATCTAGGCGCGCCATTTTTCCGGTTCCGCCTGGCTCATTGACTACCCTGCGCATCCCTTCAATGACGGAATCAAAGTGGCGATAGTTGATCATGGTCCAGCGTTTTTTCCTGAATTGCGGCAAGGAACCATGGCTGCCGATGGCGCGCACAAAATGAGGTGTATAGTACCAACCTTTGTTTGCAATTATAGCCACGATATTGGCCATTTGTAGCGGAGTGAGTTTGACTTCGCCTTGCCCAATTGAAATAGAGCGAATAGTAGAGAAGGCCCAGGTGTGGTGTCCGTACCATTTGTCGTAAAAAGCCGGATTCGGAATGAGGCCAGGCCTTTGGCCACTCACATCAGTATCAAAAATTTCACCTAAGCCAAAACTGCGGATATATTTATACCATTTGTTGAGACCGTATTCGGCATCGGCATAAATGTTTTTCTTGACCCCTTGTTGAATTATGCGGCGCACGGCCATATAGTAATAGGGGTTGCAAGAATATTGAATAGCTTCGGCAATATTGCGCGCAGAAGGGTGGTTGTGGCAACCAACCAAGCTTTTGTCGCAGGGGAAGCCCGTATTGGCATTGATAACGCCTTCTTGCATGCCAATTAGACTTTGAACCAATTTGAAGATAGAACCCGGCGGGTACTCTGCTTGTAAAGGGCGTGGAAAAAGGGGCAGGTTTGGATCGCGGGCGAGTTGAGGGTAGTATGCGCTAATATTGCGCTTGCCAACCAATAAGTTGGGGTCATAAGAAGGTGCGGATATCATGCTGATAATTTCGCCAGTTGAAGGTTCTATTGCTACAATGCAACCTTTTTTCTTTTGCATCAGCTCTTCTCCGTAGGTTTGCAACACGACGTCCATACCCATTTTTAAAGGCTCGGCTTGGCGAGCCGTGGTATCGTATTTGCCATCGGCATAAGACTCAATAGCGTTGTTGAGCGCAGAGGTAACGATATATTTGATGCCTTTAACGCCGCGCAATTCTTTTTCATAAAAGCGTTCTATACCTGCTCGGCCGATATTGTTTCCGGGTTTGTAAAAACGGTCTATGTCGATTTCTTCACGGTATACTTCTGACAAATAGCCTAGAATATTTGCAGCACTTTTGTAAGGGTAATTGCGTGCGCTTGTGGCTTCTTCGTAAAATCCTTTGAAATTGGCCAAGTGTGGTGCAATCTTGGACATTTCTTCGAGTGTAAGCTCTTTCAAGAATGGATAGGCCCTGATTGTTTGATAGTTGGGTGTGCGTTTGCGCGATATCTTATTATAGTAAGAGCCCTCGCCCTCGACAATTTCTTTAAAGCGATTGCGCACATCTTTTCGGGTCCAGCCGATGAGTTTGGCAAAAGCGGAGGTGTCTAGATTCACGATACTGTCCTCGACCATCATGAGGTTGTAGTAGGTTTGATTGGTCACAATTTTTTTGCCGTTGCGGTCAAAAATAACGCCCCTTGGCGGAAAGATTTCTTTGCGTTTTTCGGCGATTTCTTGCGCGCGGAGTGTCCAGGTGTCGTCTATGACTTGCATATAGAACAGCTTGAACAGGTAAATGCCAATTACCAAGATAAAAAAACTGATGATGACATTTCGGCGCGCGTCTAGGTTCATTTTTTCTGTTTACTGTTCAAAATGAAACTCTGGATGAGCAGGGCAAGGAGGAAGGAAAGCCCTCCGCTGAGTACTGTTTTTTGTAAAATAAATCCGAAACGGCCGAGTTCAAAAATTTCGAGTAAAAAGAACCAAAGCGTATGGAGACCTAAAAGCAAACCGTATACTAGTGCGAACCAGCTGCTGCCCATGTCTTGAGAAGTAGGTTCTTTGAGTGGGTCATAGCCTTCGCGCGGCCCATAAAATTTAAAGACAATTGGCCGCAGGTAGGCCATCAAGACCAACGCAGAAGTATTGAGGCCATAGGTGTTGGAGAAAATATCAATCACCAGACCCATTGAAAAGGCGATACCCATTAGTGGAATAACGGTAAGTTCAAAGGGCAGCAACATGATGAACAACGGCTGGATCATGAGGTGGATGCCAAAGCCAATGTTGAGTTGATTGAAAACCAATGCTTGCAACAAAGCGAAGACCACAAAGCGGATGATATGTTTGTAAACGATATTCATGTTAGTCTTCTTCTGGAATTCGCGCCTCAAGGGCAGTTTGCTCTGCCATATGAAGATTTTTGATGACGTAAACGCGTTGCAAGCGGCGGTAATCCGCAGCAAAAAGGATATCGACCTTCCATAGTGCTTGACCTTCTATGGGTTCGGTATGGCTCACCTTTCCGACGGGAATGCCTTTAGGAAAGATGCCCGACCCTCCGCGCGTTACTACCTTAGACCATTTTTTGATGCGCAAGTCGTTGTTGATACCAGTGACGTTGCCGTAGCGTGCATTTTGGCCATCCCATTTGATAAATCCTGGCAAATCGGTTTTTTTCATGTGGATACTGACATCAATATTGATGTTTTTGGTCAGGACAGTTTTAACCAAGCTGTAGTGCGTACTTGCATAGTGAATGACACCAACCACACCTTCCTGACAAAAAACGCCCATTCCGCGTTTAATGCCCTGAGCGCTGCCTACATTGAGCGTAAAATAGTTGTTGCGGCGGTCTATACTCGAGTTGATGACTTCGGCCGGAATATAGGTGTATTGCTGCTCAAAAATGGTGTCGTTAATTTTGACTTTTCCTCGAGACAACTGATACATAAATTTGGGCTGCCGTTTTCGCCAGTAAATGTTTTCCCATTGCAGTTTGGTATTGTTTTTACTGAGGTTGAAGTGCTTGGTGAGGTCGTGTTCCCACTCGAGTATTTGAATGGCGATATTGTTGTTGGTGGTGAGGTATTGATTGCGCGGAAAACTCAGGTAGGTGACATACCAACTGAGTGCTAATATTTGCAGCACGGCAAAGACCAAGAAGATCCGAAAACGTTGCAAAAAAGCGATGAGATTGCGCATAAAGACAAAGGTAGTAATTCTGCCCGATTTTTTTTCAGTTGAATGTGAATGAGTACCTTCGTTTGGTGAAGACTTTTCATCCAATTTTAGAAACACCCAGACTGAACCTTATTTTGTTCGATCAACAGGCCTATAATTCTATTTTTTCAGCATATGAAAAAGCAGAAATCATGCGCATTTTTGGCCATCAAAATGATGCTGAATACGAATTAGAAGTTTCTCGTTTTCAGGGCGGATTTTCCACTTACAATTTGACCATTCAATTTTTTCAATTAGTATCGAAAGAAACGCAAGAAGTTTTAGGTTGGGCGGGTTATCATTCTTGGGCCAAACAACACCACCGCGCCGAGCTTTTCTACAGCTTGAAGTCCGATGATTTCAAAAGAAAAGGTTACATGTCTGAGGCGCTCAAGCCTATTCTTGACTACGGAAAAAACGAAATGGACTTGTATCGCATAGAAGCCTTTGTCGCCATTGACAACATCCCCTCTAATCGCTTAATGGAAAAGTTTGGTTTCCAAAAAGAAGCCACTCTCAAACACCGTTACCAATTTGGAGATGAGGTGGATACCGACAATATGTATAGTTTTTTTCCAAATCCTGAGTATCAGTAAAATAGAAAATGAACATGAAAAATTTTGGAATTTTAATCGTGGTGATCTTTGTTTTTGGAAACACTAACTTTTCCCAAAACCTCGACATCGATTTACTTCGAAAAATCAACTTGGAGCGAAACCCAGCCTTGGACCCTACATATAAATTCATCACCAATTCTGTGTCGCCAATTGGTCTTGGCGCGCCGTTGATCGTAACTTCCATTGGGTTTATCCAAAATGATAAATCCATTAAAAACAAAGGGATATTTATCGGCGGAACTTTACTTACTTCTGCTATTGTAACAACGACTTTGAAGTTTGCCATCGACAAAGACCGCCCCTTTGTTACTTACCCCGACATTCAAAAACTCACAAGTGCTGGCAGCCCATCCTTTCCATCTGGGCATACTTCTGAGGCATTTGCCACGGCCACTTCCTTAAGCATCGCCTTTCCCAAATGGTATGTGATTGCGCCCAGTTTCATTTGGGCGAGCGCAGCGGGTTATTCGCGCATGCACCTAGGTGTACATTACCCAAGTGACGTACTCGTTGGCGCGCTCATCGGCAGCGGATCGGCGTGGTTGTGTCATGAATTGAATAAAAGATATTTCAAATGATTTCATTTCTACAACAACTCAAATTCCGCAATGAAACCATGTTTTATTTCGGTTTGGCATGTCTGGTACTTTCCGTGCTTTTCTTGATTTTAGCCAAAACGACAACCACACAAGTTTATGGGGTAAACGCTTGGTATAAACCCTTTAAATTTGCTTTCTCCACACTGACATTTGCCTGGGCAATGGCCTGGTATTGTGCGTATTTACCGAATTTCAATGTGTCGTTCTTTAATTGGACTGTTATCATTCTATTGGGCTTTGAGATCGCCTATATTGCTTTGCAAGCAGGCAAAGGACAGTTGTCGCATTATAACTTGAGTACGCCGGTTTATGCCGCGCTTTTTTCAATGATGGCACTTGCAGCCTCTGCGGTAACGATCTATACGGCGTATGTAGGATATTTATTTTTTAGCAATAGTTTCCCTGAACTCCCAACTTATTACGTTTGGGCCATCCGCTTGTCCATCGTTTTGTTTGTCGTCTTCTCTTTTGAAGGCTTTGCTATGGGGTCGCGCCTCAGCCACACCGTTGGCGCCCCAAACGACAACTCGAATTTATTTATCCTCGGCTGGAGCAAAACCGTCGGCGATTTGCGTGTTTCGCATTTCATCGGCATGCACGCGCTGCAGGTTTTGCCCGTGCTATCGTTTTATATCTTGAAAAATACCAAGCTGACGATTGTTGTAGCAATTGTCTATGGATTGTTGGCCTTGCTCACGCTTTTGCAAGCGTTGAAGGGGAAGCCGTTGTGAGATTCAAAAGCAAGCTTTTGACGCATGTAAAACAAAAAAAGCCAGCCACTCGGCTAGCTTTTGAATACTTTGGCGGAGAGGGCGGGATTCGAACCCGCGATAAGCTTTAGACCTATACACACTTTCCAGGCGTGCTCCTTAAACCACTCGGACACCTCTCCAGGTTTTTTGTGGAGTGCAAAGATACGAAGCTTTTTTCATTCTATGAAACGCGGCGTATTCTCAGTAAGGCTCTAAATTGTTGCCAATTTTCTTTGAGGCCGAGCTGCGCTTGTGTCATTACATCAACAACAAACCTATCGAGAAATAAATGAAGATGCCGATGACGTCGTTGAGGGTTGTGACAAAAGGCCCAATGGCGAGTGCAGGGTCAATTTTATACCTGTTGAGGATCAATGGGAAAAGGGTGCCAAAAATAGCGGCAAATAAAATAACTGTAAATAGCGACAAACTTACTACAATGCCCAATTGGAGGTCGACAAAAACAGTGGCCACCAAAAAGATGATACTTGATAAAATGAGGCCGTTCATCAGGCCCACGCTGCCTTCTCTGATGAGTTTGGGTAAAATTCTACCGAGGTCTTTGTCGCCTCTTGCGAGCGATTGCACAACAATTGCCGAGGATTGAACACCAACGTTTCCACCCATTGCTGTAATGAGCGGAATAAAGAAGGCCATGGCGGGGATGGCCGTAATGCTAGATTCAAAATTAGAGATGACTTTTGCACCAATGGTGCCGCCAAACATTGCGATTATTAGCCAGGGCAAGCGCGAAAAACTCACCTTCCAGATAGCGGCGTCAGAATCTACTTTGTCTGAGATACCTGTTGCCATCTGGAAGTCTTTGTCGGCTTCTTCTTTGATGTAATCAACGACGTCGTCTAGGGTAATGCGGCCTACTAATTTGTTTTGGTAGTCCACAACAGGTACCGAAACGAGGTCGTATTTTTCCATGACTTTGGCAACCAATTCTGCAGAATCACTGGCCTTGACCGAAATGATTTTTTTGCTTTGGTAGATGTTCTCGATTTTAGTGCGTGCATTGGCAAAAAGTAATCTTTTGAGCGAAAGCACACCTAAGAGGTGGTCGTCGTCGTCGACAACAAAAATATTGTAAACTTTTTCTACGTCTGCCGCTTGCTTGCGCAGTTCAATAATGGCGCGGTTGACTGGCCACTCTACGTTTGCTTGGAAGAACTCTTTTTGCATGAGCCCCCCTGCGGTATCGTCGTCGTAGTTGAGGAGGTCGACGATATCTTCAGCAGCTTCGTCGTCTTCCATCTGAGAGATGACCTCCTGAATTTTTTCGTCTGAGAGGTCTCCAAGAATGTCCGCGGCGTCGTCGGAGTCGAGGTTCTCGAGCTGGTCGGCCATTTCTTTACTCGAAAGTGAGGCCAAGATGCGGTCGCGGACTTCCTCTTCAAGCTCCATTAAGATGTCGGCCTGGGTGTCTTCATCTACCATGAAGTAGATGAACTTGGCCTCGTCATTTGTAAGTCTATCGAGAATTTCGGCGATTTCGGCGTAGTGGAGTTCTAAGACTTGCTCTTGGATCCATAGTGTATCTGCCGCGACAATTTTTTGACGCAGTTCGGCAATAAATTCTTTGGTTAACTCAAAACGCACCAGCTATTTTTTGACAAAGATACGCAATTGCGTTGCAAAGGTTTTACCGCAAGATTAAGTTCTGCGGTATTTAATCATGACAGAGGCCTTCTACCTCATGGAAGATGTCGTGTGCTTTGCTGATTTTCTCCAACAAAAGTGTATTTTGGGCCTCTATATTTTTGCTTGGCTTTTGCACTAAAGTATGGATTTCCAAACATTGTTTTTCTAGACGGGTCAGGGCTTCTTGTACGCGTTCGTTGTTGGCAGATGCAGGTGGTGTAGAGTTTTTCAATAAGATTGCTTTGGCATAAAGTTCACCGCTTCGCGTGCGCAATGGAGCAAAGTTCTTTTCTTCTGCAGGATGAAAAGTTTGCGCCATTACTTTATGAAAATCTTTGATAGCCAACCAGTTGTCTTTTTCAAGTTCTTTTAAAAGTGGGTCTGTTAGTGCTGCAGCATATTTATCAGAAACAGCCCCCCAGTTGATGAGGTTCCAAATACCATTGAGGTAGTCGGCACGCTTGTTTTGGTACTTTAGATAATAAGCGTGTTCCCAGACGTCAATACCTAAAATTGGAATGCCGCGCTCTTTGCTGATATCCATAATTGGGTTGTCTTGATTTGCAGTGCTGTATACGGCAAGTTTGCCTTCTGGTGTAAGGACCAACCAAGCCCAACCGCTGCCAAAACGAGTAGTTGCTGCGGCATTAATGGCCGCTTTGACTGAATCTATACTTTTAAATTGATTGACAATAGCAGATTCTAACTCCTTTGAAATCGGTTTTTGAGCAGCTTTAGGTGCTAAAATATCCCAAAACAGACTGTGGTTGTAATGACCACCAGCATTGTTGCGCACGGTTGCCGAACGAAAACTGGCATACATGAGTAGGTCGTTCATGCTGATTTTTTCCATTGCGGTACCCGAAATAGCCTTGTTGAGGTTATTGACGTAAGCGGCATGGTGCTTACCGTGGTGAATTTCCATGGTTTGTGCATCGATAAATGGTTCGTAGGCTTCTAGAGCGAACGGTAAATTGGGTAGGTTGTAGACCTGAGCTTTAGCGCTGAAAGAAAATAAGGCAATAACGGAGATGAGTTTGAATAGTTTTTTCATGTGCATTTGTTTGAACTGTAAAATTACACCAACTTTCTCGACCCCCTTGTTAAAGGCTCGTTAAATATTCTGTAAATCGACCATGCGCATGGCTATAAACGCCTTGAGGACACGCTCACCCACATTTGGCACCTCCACATGGATGAGGTAAATGCCTGAAGCCACCGGAATGCCGGCGTGGTTGGTGAGATCCCAATCTTGGAAGGTGAGTGGACTGTCTTTTTTGATGTTCCGAATGAGTTTACCGTTGGATGTATAAATACGGATCTGGCACTGTTCGGGGAGGTTCGTGATTTTGATGCGGTTGTCTAGTTTGTTTCGCTCATACTCAGAGAATGCGTAGTAAGGATTAGGCACCACATTGATGAGGTCTAGCGCTTCTTTGAGCATGTCCTGCGAGCCAATTTGTGTGGCAATCTGATCCATACTCCAACCATACATTGGCTTGCCAGCATTTTCGTTGGAGCCCACAAAGTTTTTGTATTCTTTGTTGACGCGCAAGCGGATGGTAACGTCTGTAGCCAAAAGTTCTTGGTCTTGAGCCAACATTGGATAAGCCACCCAAGTGAGGGAACCGTAAAGCTCGCGCTTCGCTGAAGAGTTGTTGCCTTCCACCTCCAAATACTTGTTGTAAGCAAAGTTCATACTGTTGTTTTCTGCGTCTGCAGGAACATAAGCGGGAAAGTCAAAACCAGAGCTGAAGCCATTGGTTGTTTTTTGGTTGTAGCTGAATACGTAAACTGGGTGCATACCGCCCATGAGTGGTGTGCCTACGTTGCTCACTAAGCGGTCAGTTGGGTTCCAGATCATGTCGGCGCCGTTTTCACCACCCAAGAAAGAGTTTTCTCCGAAGGCCATATAAAGGCGCGCACCTGATTCGAGGTCTACGGCGTAGCCTGGGAACCAACCCATGCCGGTGCCAGTGCCATCTGGGTTGCCATTTCTAAATACACTAGGGCTCTTGCGCAAAGCACCTGGTTGGGCAGCGCCCACGTTGAGTGCTGAGTTGCGGCCAAGCTCTACAATTGGGCAACGCGTCCAAAGTGTGGTGTCTTTGGTCAGGACGATATTGACGCTTGGCAAGAAGGAAATGGAAGCATTGAGCTTGCTAGAACCAGAGAAGGTGCCGAAGTAAGCCATCGGCATGTACTCACCTTGGTAGCCCACCAAACGGTGTGGTGCAATTATGCCATTCAGAACACGTTCATAAGCCTGAGTTGGATCGGCGCCTATTTCATCTTGGTAATAGCATGCGTTTGAGTAGTTTGGTCCGAAAGGATTGCATTCATATCCAGGATCATTTGGATCTGTTACAGGGGTGTAATCTCCGGAACGGATCCAGTTGGTTGGGAAAAATGCGTCGTTGTCTCGGACACCTGTAAGCCAACGCTTTGATGAATCGGCAAAAGTCATACTCGCGTCAATCATGTCGGTAGATTTTGAAACTATATTTCCGGTACCAGTGTATTTATTTTGGTGGATCTGCACCGAAATACCCCACTGCGGAATGATCTGCTCGTTGTTGGACGCAATTGTGCGCTCAGAACTTATAGAATCTATTGGTGAGGCGTCGCCTTTGTTGGCATAGCGGTAAATGACCCAACTTGCGGTGTCGGCGCTGTTGCCAATTGCAGGGGCAATGTAGTCACGGAACTTGCAAGTGAAGTAACCATTTGCCAAGTTGAGTGGATCCACTACTTTGATGTTCACAGGGCCCGCACCGTAGTCATACGTTGGGTTGGCCATGTAGCCATCAGTAAGGATGGTTTTCATGCTTGCTGCAGTAAGTTCTATGCTTCTGTTGCCATTTCCGTAGCCATCGAGGCGCGTGATGCGCGGTGAAGAACCGTAGGCAACGAGTTGTGCTGTGCCGCCTGCCTCTGGCATTGGGTTGTGTGGGATCACTTCAATGGGTTTGACTTCTCCAACAGCTGCTTTACGGCTAGCGATATAGCGTTTCTTTTGACCGTCGAGTGAAAGCGGGTCGTTGGGCGAGTAATCTTTGAAGTTGTTGTGCGCGTAGGCAATGGCCATATAGTAATAGCGCTTGAAGTTGACTAGTTTTTTGTCGCCTTGCGCAAATTGGTCGGTTTGGATGCGATAGCTGTGCTGGATACCCTTGTCTTCGCCATTGACGCGCTGCACAGGTATGGATGCGCCGAGCTCATCGCTGAACTCAAAGTTGATGATTTTGCCAATGCCGTCTTTGATGTCGCTTTGCGCAACCAAACGCGCTTGGTCGGGGTCTTGGAGCTCTGAGCTAGAGACCTTCGAATTGGCCAACTGATAAATTTGGTAACCTTGGAATTTGTAGGTTTTGTCTGCATTGGGGTCTGCGGCAACGATAAATGGGTCAAATTCAACATATTCTTCTTTGTAGTTGTTGGAGTTCACAGGATTGGACAACATGATGATCACTTCATTGGCCAATTCTTGGGTTTGCACCTCAGGCGCATGCGGCCCGTCGAGCACTTTAAAGCAATTTTCAAAAAGCGCTTGTGCTTTGTCGTCGGCCCTGCGTAGCGTTTCTACCGATGCAAAGGGGTCGCCGTTGCTGGAGCGCGCCCAAACAACGCCAACGGTAATGTTGTTGACAGCCCCGGGTTTTAATATAAATGGCCCGGCCGACTGCACAAAACGGCGATCGTTTGGGGTGTTGTTAGCGGTTTGTTCGGTCCAGTTGGGTTGTGGATTGCCGCTGGTACCCCAACCGAGTGGGTCGGTATTGCCCGGAAACATGAAGTCGCAGGGCATGTTTGGGTCTGCTTCGGG
>CAMDFN010000030.1 GCA_945897565.1 Chryseobacterium gleum | reverse complement strand
CGGCAAACCGAATGCGGCCGTTTTACCTGTACCGGTCTGCGCCAGACCGACAAAATCGCAATTTTCTCCTAATAGATAGGGAATTGCTTGTTCCTGGATGGGGGTCGGTGCTTCAAAACCCAATTCTGTCAACGACTTCAGCACCTCTCGCCTTAATCCCAGTTCTTCAAATGTCATGTATTCTTTTTAAAATTAGGTGCAAAGGTACACTATTATAAGTATTTAATGTTAATAAGTTGATTGATAGTGTTAAAAAAAAAATATTACCTAATTTAAAGCCATGAAATTACAATTCATATTCAGCGTATTCATTCAACTTTTGATAGCAGGCCCTTTTCACGCCCAACGCGTTTTTCCACTCTTCAACGATATCTCCGTAGATTCTGTGCTTCAGCCCAAAATGTGGGCGTCAAAGATGGCATTTGACCCGATTACGCAGCATCTGTTTTACACTACGGCAGCGGGAGACATCTATGAGGTGTTTGAAGCTACGCAGTCGGATTCACTTAGATTTTCAGTAACAGATCACGGGATACCCAAAGTTCAGGGGCTTTGCTTTGTGGATAGCACGGTGTTTTTATCGGGCAATATTTGGTATCCAAATTTTGGCATTGGGCTCATTGTGAAAGGCGTTTTGCAAAGCAATGGCAGTAGAGAATGGACCACAATATTGACCACAACTACCTACCCTACTAGCAGTGCGTCTGGTGACCACGGTTTTACGGGCATTACCGCCGATCCGCAAAAAGAATATTTATATTTTTCGGGTGGGTCTAGAACGTCATTTGGCGAGGTGCAAACCAGCAACGGTACGTATCCGGGTATGCGCGAGCAAGCAATCACCAGCAAGATTTTTAGAATTCCTATCGACGCCGCCAATATTTACCTCAACAACGACAGCATATGGATCCTAAACACCGGCTATGTTTTTGCAGAAGGCACGCGCAATGCCTACTCTATGGCATTTAACGGAGAAAACCACCTTTTTGCAATAGACAACGCCGGCGAGCGCGACGACCCGGAGGAACTCAATTGGATTCAACAAGGCCGGCACTATGGCTTTCCTTGGCGCATTGGAGGCAATGCCAACCCGCTGAGCAACTCCGCTTACGATGCGAGCCAAGACCCGCTGATCAACCCTACAAATGGCGCATTTTTGGCAGGGCAATTCGACGCAGACCTTCAATTTCCAGCGCCGCCATCTGGCGTTGTTTTTACAGAACCAATTGCCAATTACGGGGCGGCTGCCGACTATTACAAAGAAGAAGGCACTGGGCAAATCAAGAAAGCGAGCGAAAGTGGCGTACCGGTTCGTACGTTTACGGCGCACCGCTCACCCTTAGGATTGGTCATTGACAAAGACCAAGCTATAGGCGGCGCATACGGCGGCAATGGTTTTGTATTGAGTTTTATGCCGGGCGGCGACAGCACGGGCTTTTCACCGATTTCACCCTGGGGCTCTGCGTGTCCGTTCGTGGATCCGTCTAGAGAACTCGTGATGCTGCGCTTCTCTTTTGACTCCACCAACCTCACTTATGGTGTGCACACCACCAATGTTGCATCTGGTTTTTATCTTCCCGTAGATGCCGTACAAGTGGGCCCTTCGATATATGTCATCGAAAACAACGGCGGTCTCTGGAAAATCAACTTTCCAAAAGCCCAAACGCCGCCATCAGCATTTTCTGAAAGTAACTTTATATACCCGAACCCGTGTGCTAATGGTTTCAATTTGTATTTTCCGAATCCCAATCAGCAAAAACGTCATTTTGAGTTGTTGAGCTTGGATGGAAAAGTGATTTATAAATCTGATGATTTTACAACGGAATTCTATCAGAGTGATATTTCTACCTTTTCACAAGGAGGATATTTTGTTCGACTTATTGCTGATGGCGAGGTAATAGCCAGGCAAAAGATCGTCTTTAATTGATTTGTATCAGCGACGCAGATTGTTCTATCAATTCGCCTATGGGTGCAGCATAAAGTCCTTTGCTCTTTAAAATTGATTCTACGCTTTGGGCGGCCTCTCTTTTCACAGCAATTAATAGTCCGCCACTCGTTTGGGGATCACACAAAATATGCCTTTGCCTTTCATCCTCAATCGCAAGCTTGTGCCCATAACTATCCCAGTTTCGCAGTGTTCCTCCCGGAATGCACTTTTTATCTAAATAGGCATGGATATCTTTGAAAACGGGTACTTTGTCATAATGTATAACAGCAGATACATTGCTTGCTTCACAAACTTCAAGTAAATGGCCCATTAGTCCAAATCCGGTCACGTCGGTTAAGGCGGTCACCTCTTGCATTTCTGAGAGCTCCAATCCTACATCATTTAAAATCACCATCGAATCAACAGCAATAGACGCATGTTCTTCTTCTAGGAGCCCTTTCTTCTGTGCTGTAGCCAAAATCCCAATGCCCAAAGGTTTTGTCAAGTAAAGAAGCGTTCCTGGTTGGGCCTTGTTGTTTTGTTTTAGGTTGGATAGCAAAACAGATCCTGTAACGGCTAAACCAAAAACAGGTTCTGGATTGTCAATGCTATGGCCACCGGCAATTGTTATCCCTGCATCAGCGCAGGCCTTTCTGCCACCTTCCATAACCTGAGCAGCTACTTCAGGGGCTAGTTTATCAATCGGCCACCCCAGAATTGCAATCGCCATTAAGGGTTTTCCGCCCATCGCATATACATCGCTCAAAGCATTTGTGGCTGCAATCCTTCCAAAGGTGAAAGGGTCGTCGACAATAGGTAAAAAGAAATCGGTAGTACTTATAATTCCTGTTCCATTGCCCATGTCGTATACAGCAGCATCGTCTCTGGTATCGTTGCCCACTAAAAGGCGGCTATCTGCTACTTTTGGCGTGTTGGTTTCTAATATGGTTGTCAAGACTTTAGGTGATAATTTACATCCGCAACCTGCACCGTGGCTGAAACTTGTTAGTTTTATAACTTCGTTCATTTTATTTCGTTTGTTAAGTTTATTAAAAAATCAGCAGTTTGCTCAGGATTAACGATTGGTGTATTATATTCCAGAATTCTAGAATTTTCGCGATTTTGTAATCCTTTTAAATAGTATTTATCATAGTACACTAGCACAATCTTTACAACTGCAGCGTAATTTCTTTTTGCTAATTCTTCTTGTGCAAATTTAGCATGATCATAACCCAATCTTTTAGTAATCCGAGTGATGGCATCTGCTAATTTCTCATGGGTCAGATTGGCATAAGTGGCCACCAGGTGTTTTGTTCTTTGCGCTACAGGAACATTCAAGAAATAGACCGTCATTTCTCTCATTTGATTGTAAAATGCTTCCGGAATTGACACAGTACCGACCATTCTGCTTTCATCTTCAACCCAAATGGGTAGTTTACAATCTAAGCCAAGAATTTTAAAAAATAGCGTGTTTTCAAATTGCTCCGTTGTGGGTTGTGCCGGAAGATCTATTCCCCCAAAAGCCGAACCTCTATGACTGGCCAATCCTTCTAAATCAATTACTTGCTGTCCTTTTTTTTCTAAAAAATGTAATATTTCTGTTTTGCCGCTCCCCGTGTAACCACCAAGAATATGGAGCGCAAGCGGTTGCTCAAAAAATTGAATTACATATTTGCGAAATGCTTTGTAGCCACCTTCAATGACATATACTTTTTGAAAACCATTAGCGACCAGATGATCCGCAAATGAATTGCTTCTCATTCCCCCACGCCAACAATGGATGGCAACTTCCTTGAGAGGGGCTATTGCAGCAGATTTAGTTAAAAAATCATTTAGTTTGGGCTTAACGAATGCATATCCAAGTTCATAAGCTTTTTCTTTTGATTCTTTTTTGTAGGCAGTGCCCACAACTTCCCGTTCGTGGTCTGTAAATAATTCAAGATTGGTCGCATTTAAGATGTGTCCTTTGGCAAATTCTCCTGGTGAGCGCACATCAATAAGTGGAATATGTAATAAATTTTGATAGTAGAAATCTATTGAAATAATTTGTTTCATGAAAGATTTTAAACATTCAAAGATACGTTTAATGAAGAGGGCTTGCTTTGGTTTGCTTAAAATATATATTTCTATACTTTTGGTAAATTGGCTACCTTAAATTCACATGCCGGCACCATGTAATCGTTATTTTTCTATTTTTGAGGACTTTTAATACGAAAACCAAACTATGCAACTCAGCGGTATCATTGCCATTTCAGGAAGACCAGGTCTTTTCAAAGTCATTGCTCAAAGTAAAAACAGCGTTATTGTCGAATCAATGATTGACAAAAAACGTTTTCCGGCCTATGCCACTGAGCGCATCTCTACCTTAGATGACATCAGTGTATTTACCTATGATGAAGACGTGAAGCTGACCGAAATCTTTGCTAAAATGCTCGAGTTGTATCCTACTGAGGCGCCGTCGCACAAAGCAGACATCAAAGAATTAGAAGCAGCTTTAGCGCAGTTTTTACCCAACTGGGACAAAGACCGCGTGTATCCTTCAGACGTACGCAAACTCTTTCAGTGGTTCAATTTATTGATGAATGCAGGTGCTTTTGCTGTAGCTGCTACCGAAGAAACAACAGCTGCCAAAGAAGTAAAAGCACCAAAAGCAGAGGCCGCAAAGAAGAAAGCGCCAAGCGCTGGGCCATCTGCCAAAGCAGCGAAGCCTGCAGCATCTAGAAAACCTACACCGGTCAAAACTGGATCTTCAAGAGGTAAATAACATGGAAATTCAAAAAGCAACGCGCCAGTTTCTACCCGAAGACCTGGCCATTACCGAATTCAAGGTCATTGAGCCCTATTTTCAGGATTTACTTCAACGCCCAATCGCCACGCTCCATGACTTCGACAAATGGTTAAAAGACCGTTCAGAACTCGATGCCGTGCTTGAGGAAGATTTGGCTTGGCGTTACATTCGCATGAGCATCCATACACAAGATGAATTGCTTCGAGAGGCCTACAATTTTTTTGTAACACAAATTCAGCCAGAATTAGCGCCGCTCGAAGACCAACTCAATCAGAAATTAGTAGCCCTCCCCTTTCTAGACCAAAGAGCAGATAGCGCCCATCAAATTTACTTTAGAAGTGTGCGCACCGCACTCGATTTGTATTGTGAAGAGAATATTGCCCTCGAGGCGGCGCTCAATGAAGAAGCCCAACAATACGGAGCCATTAGTGCTGCACAAACCGTCACGCACGATGGCAAAACGCTCACCCTTCAACAAGCAGCACTCTTGCTCAAAGAACAAGACGAAAGCTTGCGTCAAACTATTTTTGAAAAAATGGCCGAGGTGCGCAGAAAAGACCGCGACCAACTCGATGCGCTTTACACCTCTTTGATTCATAAAAGACACCAGTTGGCACACAACGCCGGTTTTGACAACTACCGCGACTACAAATTTGTAGCCATGGGCCGTTTTGATTACACCAAAGCAGATTGCTTGGCTTTTCACGAGGCCATCAAAACACATATCGTACCCTTAGTGAAGGGATTTCAAGCTGAAAAATTAAGTAAACTTGGTAAAAAGCTCTTTAAACCCTGGGACCTCGATGTAGACCCAGAGGGCAAACCAGCACTCAAACCATTTAAAGACGGTAGCGAAATGCTACACGGCACCATTGCCATGTTTGAGCGCATCGACCCGTATTTTGGCAACTGCCTGCGCGTAATGGATGCGCTCGGCCACCTCGATCTCGACTCCAAAACAGGCAAAGCACCGGGTGGCTACAACTATCCGCTTTATGAAATTGGTGTGCCGTTCATTTTTATGAATGCTGTAGGCACCCAACGCGACCTCGAAACCATGGTGCACGAGGGCGGACACGCCATACACTCCTTTTTGAGCCGAGACCTCAGCCTCACTGCTTTTAAAAATCTACCTTCAGAAGTTGCCGAATTGGCCTCTATGTCTATGGAACTTTTGAGTATGCCGCAGTGGTCAGAATTTTACGATGAGCCTGCCCACAAGCGCGCCATGCGCGAACAACTAGAAGGAACGCTCAAAGTGCTGCCCTGGATTGCACAAATTGATGCGTTTCAGCACTGGATTTACGAAAACCCAACGCATAGTCTTGCAGAACGATCTGCTCACTGGACACAATTGGCAAGCGATTTTGGCACAGGCCTCACCGACTGGATAGGCTATGAAGATTTAGTGCAAAGCGCCTGGCAAAGGCAATTACACCTTTTCGAAGTTCCTTTCTACTACATCGAATACGGCATTGCACAACTCGGCGCACTTGGGGTCTGGAAAAACAGCCTCGAAGATTATCCGAGTGCTATTGACCACTACAAAAAGGCACTTGCACTTGGCTACACCGAGCCCATGACTACCATATACGAGACTGCCGGCGTACCCTTTGATTTTTCATCTGAACGCCTGCAAACTTTGGCCAGCTTTATTCAAAATGAATTGAAAAAAATGAATTAGTTGTGGCCAAATTGTAAAGAAATTTAAAATTCTCTTTATATTTGCACCCGCGTATGGCGAGATAGCTCAGTTGGTTAGAGCGTAGGATTCATAACCCTAAGGTCCCGAGTTCAACTCTCGGTCTCGCTACTCAAAGCCCAGTTTCAACTGGGCTTTTTTGATGCCTTTAAATGCTGCTTTTAGCTTCACTTGCATTTATCGCAAGTACCCTACTCCTACTTTCTAGATTCAGTTTCGCTTTTTGCAACAACTTGACGATATTTGTAAGATGATATTTAGGATCAGTATTTTACTTTGCTTATTTGCTTTTGGCCGCGTGGATGGCTACTGTTCCAAAAACAAAGAAGCTATTCTTGTCCTCACTGGCTTTGGATCGAAATACCATAGTCTTCAAAATTTGAAGAAGTACTTTGACACCACGGCTTACGATTTGTATGTACCGAAGTATATTTCTAGAAAATCTTTAGAGCAAACCGTATTCAACCTCGATAGCTACTGGAAAAAGAAGGGGCTGGCAAACTATGAAAAAGTGCATGTTTTTGCTTATATCATTGGGTCTTGGAGCATCAATGCCTGGCTTCAAACCGCAGCGCATCCGAATATCAAAAGCATCGTTTATGACCGCAGTGCGCTGCAAGAACGCGCGCCTTATATTCTGATCAGCAACTACAAAATTCCTAACTATTTCGTGTTCGGGCCAATCATGCACGACTTGCATCAAACGCCGTATCTCCCTTTAAACGACAGCAGTATCCAAAAAGGCTTGTTATTGGAATGCTATGCGACGGGCATTGTACGCAAAAATCAAGCAAGCGCTGCGCAGTTAGGACCTTATTGCTTTGAACCCGCTTGTTTTCAGCAAGCGTATTTGGATGCCAAATATGTACCACTGAACCACGACCAAATGTATACGCATCCGGAAGTTTACGGCGCAGCCCTGATCCATTTTTTCAAATACGGTAATTTTGGTACCACTTTGAATGCCTACTCCCCAGTAGCAAACCCATTTATAAAAATGAAGCCATGATTTCCGTTTACCAACTCAAACCCAAATTTCAAGCGCTCTTGCAACCGCTCTTGCAACGCTTGCGCTCTTGGGGTGTGTCGCCAAACCTCTTGACTTTATTGGGCATTCTTTTGTCATTGGCAATGGGCATCTATGCACTTTATGGCGACCGCACAATTGCTTTGGTCCTCATGCCAATTGTTTTATTGCTGCGGATGGCACTCAATGCACTCGACGGCATGATGGCGCGCCAATACAATTTGCAAAGCAAAATGGGCGCGCTGCTCAATGAAGTTGGCGATGTCGTTTCAGATATCGTGTTGTACTACCCGCTTTACGTGCTGTTTGCCATGGATCAGATCTGGATCATGTGTTTCTTGCTCTTGAGTGTGCTCAATGAATTTGCGGGCTTACTGGGGCAAGCCATGGGCGGAGCGCGCCGCTATGAGGGGCCCATGGGTAAATCCGACCGCGCCTTAGTGGTGGGCATACTTTGCTTGCTGTTTTTATTCGAAGCGCCAATCTATGGGTACCTCACCTGGATTTGGTTGGTTGTATTTTGTTTGTTGATTTGGAGTACCTTGAAAAGAATGAGAAATGCAGTACTTTAAAGACCTGACGGAAATCCAACAAATGATCTTTGTGATCTTAGGCGTGCTTGTTTTTGCCACTACGCTTTTTTGGATTTGGAAGAAAATCAAGCCCGGGCCGCAGGTAGACGAACTCATGACGCGCACGAAATCGTGGTGGGTGATGGCTGGCATTTTTACCACTGCAGCAGTTGTGCACCCGGCCATTTCATTTATCGCTTTCGGCCTCCTGTCTTTTGCTGCACTCAGAGAAATTTCAAGCATCAGTAAAAATGCACGCTTTGAAGACCGAAGTATTATTTTTTGGGCTTATCTAGCTGTTCCGCTTCAATATGGCTTTGCCTACATGGGCTGGTTTGTTCCTTTTATGATTTTGATTCCTGTCGGTATGTTTATGCTGATTCCCTTCTTGTTGGTTTTGAAAGGACATACCCAAGACATTGCGCGGTCCATGAGTGTCATTCCAACCCACCTCATGCTCACCGTTTTTTCGATCAGTCATTTGGCCTATTTGCTCTCCCTTCCAGAACTCCCTCACTTCAATGCGGGCGGAAGGGGCTTGCTGCTATTTGTGGTATTCTTGACCGAAATGAACGATGTGTTTCAATTTACTTGGGGTAAGTTATTGGGCCGTCATAAAATCATTGAGAAAATCAGCCCAAACAAAACATGGGAAGGTTTTATTGGAGGCTTGTTGAGCACCATTGTCGCAGCTTATTTCCTGCGTTTTTTAACGCCATTTTCAGCCATTCAAGCCCTCGGCTCAGGCTTGCTTATCGCCTGCATGGGTTTTGTTGGGGATATCATTGTTTCGGGCATCAAGCGCGACTTCGGACTCAAAGATACAGGCAACGCCATCAAAGGACACGGCGGCATCCTAGACCGCATCGATTCCTTGGCCATTAGCGCTCCATTCTTCTTTTATTACGTCTATTTAATTTGCTATTTGTAAATGAAGCTGTTGTTCTTGCTTGTCATTTACAAGATAGTGATGCCAATTCTACTCAAACTAGTTGGCGTCAGGATCAGTCATAAAACGGCATACCATGGACAGCAACAATTTATTGTTGTGGCCAATCACAATAGCCATGTAGACACCATGGCTTTGTTAGCGAGTTTGCCCATTCGTTTGTTGATCAAAACCCACCCCGTTGCCACCTCCAGCTATTTTGGCAAGAAAAAATGGCTTGCTTTTATCTCTAATTTTTTTGTCAATACCGTACTCATCAAGCAAAAAGACAATGCCCTGCAGTTACTCGAACAAAAACTGAAAAAAGGACATTCTCTAATTTTTTTTCCGGAAGGAACACGCGGCAAACCAGGCGAAATGCAAGCCTTCAGATCCGGCATTGGCGTATTGCTAAAAGCATTCCCTCATATTCCCTTCATTCCTGTCTGGATAGAAGGCACTGGCAAAATTCTTCCAAAAGGCTCGTTTTTACCGGTTCCGTTTGAAGCTGAGGTCAAGATCGGCGCTGCCACTTTAGCGAAAGGTGTTACAGTAGAAGACATTGTGGGAGAAGTTCAGACCGCGATTCTTGATTTGCGTGGGAGGGGGTAGTTATAATTAAATGAGTTATAAATAAATGCTTCGCAAATCTTCGCCGAGCTGATGAAGGGCTTTTTCTATTTTTTGTCTTTGGGCCTTTCGTGGTTTTTTCAAGCCATTTGCATAATGGCTCATCTGTAGCTGATTGATCCCTGTCAGTCTTTCAAACGCTGCATTGGTAAGAATACCCTTAAAATAGTTCAGTAAACTAACCACATCAAAATGATAATCGATTAAATATTCCTGAACACTTAAGTTGCCAAGCTCCTGTTGTAGACCAAGACCATCTAACATGGATTGTTTTGCCTCTTGAACGGTTTCTCCAACTCCACTCACTCCTTCAAGTTCCGGAATGTATGCCCAATAGGCATCTTTGCTTCTTTCAATGATTGCTTTGTAAGATGATTTTTTCATGATTCAAGTTTCATTTCCTTTCTTATTTTCTTTTCAATGCCTTTACCAACCTCCTTAGATCTATAATAAGGTACCGGATATCGCTTCACATCTTTTTGATAAATGTAATGACTACCCGAACATCGTATCAAGGACCAACCATTGCGTAAAATGAGTTGATGTAATTCACTTGATTTCATAGCTCAAAGAATTACAATACAAAGGTATTACTTTTAATACTATTTTAACATGGGTTACAAATTTTATGAAACCCCAAATAACACGCTTTTCTCGCTACCTTTATTCCATGATTTTACGGACAACCCTCCACATTATTTTTGTTTTCTTTCCTTTTGTTCATGTTTTATTTGGTCAAACATTTGATATCTCCTTTACCCAAGGAGGGCAAACTATAGAACTTGAATATGGAACTATTCACCTCAAGAAGGAGCCTTTTGTCATTGGCGTGACACTCGATAGCCTGGACGGTGTTTTTGTGCACTGCAGCGAAAGGCCAATTATTGCTTACGGCGCTGAGAAAAGGAATATTCCTGACTTTGAGAATATTGGTTGGAAGGTGACGGTTGAGACTGAATTCAATAAAGATGAGGAGCTCTTCTTGAATACGATCAATGATTATTGTTATTGGTTTTATGATGCGCAGCAAGCGTGGCATCGTTTTGATTCAGCAGTTGTGGTCAAGGAAGATCTGGTGCAGGCGCACAAGACGGTGCGTCAATTTTATGATATTGAACAAGGAAAGAATATCGCTATTGCGGAAATTTCAAAAAAGCTCTACCTGACGTTTTTCTCGATAAATGGGTCGTTTACAGACGAAAGCGCGCGTCTTGACCAAGTGCGCACTTATCAGCTTATTTTCGAAGATTAGGAAAATCTTCTTGCACGCAGCGCGCGACTATTTTTGCGCTGTTGATAGCTAAAGGAATGCCGCCGCCCGGGTGCACGGTGACACCTGCAAAATACAAGCCCTTTATTTGTTTGGAAAAGTTCGGATGTCTGAGAAAAGCAGCAAAGGCGTTATTGGAGGCGTTGCCATAGATAGACCCTTGCTTGCCGCTGTAGCGTGCGTCTATTAAGCGCGGTTCGTTGATTTGTTCGACTTCAATGAGGGGTTCGATGTCGGTCTTTAATGACCTTGACAACTTCTCTAGAATGCGCTTGCGCAGCAATTGAATTTCGCTGTCCCAATCTTGCCCAACGTTGATGGGTGCGTTCACCATGACAAACCAGTTTTCTTTGCCTTCTGGTGCATCACCTTTCTCCACTTTGGAGGAAATATGGACGTAAACTGTTGGGTCTGGGTGGAGTGTTTTGGTTTCAAAAATGGCCTTGAACTCTGCTTTATAGTCTTCTGAAAAGAAAATGTTATGGACACCCAGCGCAGCGAACTGCCGGCTGATGCCCCAATAAAAGACCACTGCTGAGCTCGATTTTTCTTGTTTGAGCAAAAATCGCGGGGGCTTTATACTTGGCAACAAACGCTCATAGGTATAATGGATATCCATATTTGAAACAACCAGATCAAAATCATAACTTCCATTGGTTGTTTTCAGGCCTGTTATGGTGTTGTTTTGGTGCAGAATTTCCAGTACGCGCTCATTGGTATGGAACTTTACACCGAATTGCTGCGCAATTTGCTGCGCCCTGCGGGTAATTTGTACCATGCCGCCAACAGGCATGGCTGGGCCTTCGTTGAATTCGAGTTGCGAAATGAGATTGAGCATGGCAGGCGCGAGATACGGCGAACTCCCGTTATAGGTAGCCAAGCGGTCGAAGATTTGAATGGTTTTGGGATGCTTGAAAAACTTTTTGCTCTGTCCATGCATGGTTTGATGTAAGCCATATTTAAACAACCTGGAAAGCGCTTGCAATAATGGCTTTTTAAATAAATGCTTGAACCGGTGCAAAGAGATCTGAATAAAGACCGGATAAATGGCCTTGTAATTGGCTTCCATTTTGGAGAGGAATTGCAACGCAACAACTGGATCTTCTCCAAATTCGGTTTGCAGGGTGTGAACTACCTTTTCTTTGTGAACAGGCAACACTACTTTTTGGCCATCATTGAAAAAATAACGACATGACTCTTCTAATTCGCGGTATGGGAAGTTTTGCTGTGGATCTAGGGTTTGTAATAATTGCTGCAGTAATTGGGGTTCTGTAAATACGGATGGGCCCATGTCAAAGCGGAAACCTTCTATGTGTTGTTCGATAATTTTACCTCCAATGACGGCGTTGGCTTCAAAAACAGTGACCTCGAGGCCTAATTTTCTCAGTTCAATTGCACTCGCTAAAGCTCCAATGCCTGAACCGATGATTCCTACCTTCATTTGCATATTACAAAATTCAGCCAAAAATGTTCTCAAAACCCAATGCTGACGGGCATTTTCGCTTGCTTTATCAACAAAATGACCATTTTTTCAACATTATTGCATTTTTTTTCACCTGAATCCTTTTATGGCATTGATATTCCGATATATTTGTTTCGAGAATTTATTACTAACTGTTTAAAACAAATTTATTATGAACAAAGCAGAATTGATCGACGCAATCGCAGCGTCTGCAGGATTATCTAAAGCTGATGCAAAACGCGCATTAGATGGTTTCGTAAGCGCAACAACTGGCGCATTATCTAAAGGAGATTCTATCTCATTGGTAGGTTTCGGTTCTTTTGGTATTTCTAAAAGAAACGCACGCAATGGTCGCAACCCAAAAACTGGTGCTGTGATCCAAATTGCTGCAAAAAATACAGTTCGTTTCAAAGCAGGTGCAGACCTTTCTAAAAACGTAAACTAATTCAGATTTTCTGAAATAAAAAGGGCTGTCTCGGTGAGACAGCCCTTTTTTTATGCCCAGTAAGCAGACGCTTCTTTAAGTAGCGTTTTGCTTGGGAATGATTTTCCAAAATAAACGCGGTAAAAAGCGCTTGAGATATACGGCAATCAGTTCTTTACCGCCAATCAAAACCTCCTTCTTCCCTTTAGCTAAAGCGCTAAGTATTTGTTGCACACAGATGTCTACTGGCATGCCGGATGCTTGGTTGCGGTCCATGGCACCATGCGCTTGGCCACTTGCCGTGAGTGCACTTTTAGAAATGGGTGTATTGATTTTGCCGGGATAAGCCAGCGTCACTTTGATGCCATTTGGCGCCTCTTCCATCGCTAAGCTCTCATAATAACCAACCAATGCAGCCTTTGAAGCGCTGTAAATGGAGCGCAGGTGGAAACCAAATTTACCTGCAATACTGCTCACGACTAAATACTGACCATTTTTCTGAGCCCTAAAAACCGGCAAAACTGCTTTTGCTAAGGCGATATTGCCAAAAAAGTTCACTTCCATTAATTGTCGATTCACTTCCATGGAGGTGTCGTTGGCACTTGCACGCTGAGATACACCACCATTGTTAATGAGGATGTCTATTCTACCAAATTTGGCGAGAATCTGATCGGTAAAGTTGCTTGCATCGTTGAGTTGACTCAGATCTAAGGGAAGAACGATATGTTGGTCCGGGTTGTGCAATTGATCTTTTAGCTCATTTAATTTGAGCACATCTCGTGCAGACAGCACTAATTTAGCATCTTGTTTGGCCAGTTGTATGGCCAATTCGGCGCCTATTCCGGAAGAGGCTCCGGTAATCCAGATGACTTTATGGTGATAGTATGCAGCATGATTCATACACCAAAGATAAATGATTCGTTTGGCGCGTGAATGCGATTTCTTACTTTTGAAAAAAAATGACCATGAATCCTGCAACCTTATTATCGGAATTTCAAGAAGCACAACAAGTTTTATCGGACTTCAGTACCTCCGAAAATATGCAAAAAATTGCCCAAGGTATTGCCATGATGCATACCGCCTTGGCAAATGGTCACAAAATCATGAGTTGTGGCAATGGTGGCTCTATGTGTGATGCCATGCATTTTGCAGAAGAACTCTCTGGGCGCTACCGCAATAACCGCCCCGCACTTGCTGCGGTTTCTATCTCCGACCCCTCTCACCTCTCATGCGTGGCCAACGATTACGGTTATGACCACGTTTTTTCTAGATATATAGAAGGCCTAGGGCAAAGTGGTGATGTTTTACTTGGCATCTCGACTTCAGGCAATTCAAAAAATGTGATATTGGCGCTTGAAGCTGCCAAAGCAAAAGGTATCCAAACCATTGTATTGACTGGTAAAGATGGTGGCGAATTGGCCAAAATAGCTGATTTAGAAATTAGAGCGCCATTTAGCCACTTTGCAGACCGCGCACAAGAAATCCATATCAAAGTGATCCACGCCTTTATTCTAGGCATCGAAAAAAGCTTCGCTTATTGATTTAAGTATTTGAAGGATTCAACTTGGAGTGTTTTCTACTATACGTAAAGTAGATGACCAAACCAATCAGCAACCAAATGCCAAAGTAAATCCAATTTTGCAGCGGAATTTCGCTCATCATGTAAAGACAACTCAACAGCCCTAAACATGGAATCAGCGAGAGTTTCTTCGGAACGCTAACAACCGTTAGAAAGAGCGCAAACAACCAAAAAATAAGCGAAGGAATCTTTTGACCGAAAGCTGCCCAACTTTCAAATTGAAAATAGTTGAAAAGGTCATTTGAACTATAAAAATAAACAAGGGCGCCAAAGCATACAAAAGGAAGCACAAAACCAGCATTCATGTAGGGAGTTCGAAAAGAACCCCGCTCTACATCGGGTTTATTTTGCAAAACCAATACGCCGCCACAAACCAATACAAAAGCAAATAAAGTACCGATTGAACACAAGTCAGTGACCATAGTGAGGTTCATAAATAGCGCAGGAATAGCCACTACAAAACCCACAACAATGGTGGCAAACGAAGGTGTTTTATATTTAGGGTGAATTTTTGAAAAGCGCTTAGGCAGCAAACCATCTCGGCTCATGCTGAGCCAAATGCGCGGCTGACCCATTTGAAAAACAAGCAATACCGAAGCCATTGCTACAACGGCTGAAATCGAAATAATGAAGGTCATCTTGGGCTGATTGATTTGCTCAAACACAAATGCCAAGGGCTCTCCAACCGCTAATTGATCGTACGGGACAATACCAGTTAAAATCAGTGCAATGACGATATACAAGACCGTGCAAATGATAATGGCCCACATCATGCCGCGCGGAAGATCGCGCTGCGGATTTTCACATTCTTCTGCAGTTGTAGAAATGGCGTCAAAACCAATGTAAGCAAAAAATACGGCCGATACGCCTTTGAGAACCCCACTCATGCCTTCTGGTGCAAAAGGTGTCCAGTTTTTCATATCGATGTAAAATACCCCAACGGCGATCACTAAAAGGATGACCGCCAATTTGATCACGACCATAGCATTGGAGGCATTTCGGCTTTCTTTGATACCGCGATACACCAACCAAGTAATCAGCACAATAATAAAAAGCGCAGGAATATCGAGTACCAAATGAAAAGAGCCAATACGTGGCGCGCTCATCCAAGCCTGATAAGCGTCTGCTAATTGCGGTGTAAGCGAAGACAGATCAGCTCCTTTAGCCACTAAAAGTTGGGCTTCTTCAAAGCCGCGCGAGGCGCTGAGGTAATCCATCTGCATCCAGGCAGGAAGGTGTATTCCTTTTAAGCCAATTGCTTGAATATGAATTTGTTCGAGCATTGTAGTTAAATAATCACTCCAGGATATTGCAACTGTGATATTGCCAATGGCGTATTCCATAATGAGCGCCCAACCGATGATCCAGGCAATGAGCTCTCCAAAGGCAACATAAGAATACGTGTAGGCCGAACCTGCCACCGGAACCATTGAGGCGAACTCTGCGTAGGCAAAAGCGGCAAAACCACTGGCGAGTGCCGTAAACAAGAATAGAAAAATAACTGCTGGGCCACCTTGAGCCGAAGCTTGTCCGATGGTAGAAAATATGCCTGCACCAATGATTGCCGCTATGCCAAAAGCGATCAAGTCTCGGATCTTTAAGTGTTTATTTAAGGCTTGACCTTCGGCACTGGCTTCATTGGCACGCAACTGAGCCATAATGGAGGCAACGGTTTTCTTTCGAAATAAAGAGTTTTGGGACATTCACTTGTTTTTAAAGCACTAAAAGTAAAGAAATTTTACCTTTGCATATGGAAAAATTTATCACGGTCAAGGGCGCGCGCGAACACAACCTCAAAGGCTTGGATGTGCGCATTGCGCATGGCAAACTCACCGTGATCACCGGCGTATCCGGATCGGGCAAATCTAGCTTGGCTTTTGACACCATTTTTGCCGAGGGGCAGCGCCGCTTTATTGAGAGCATGTCTGCTTATGCGCGGCAATTTCTCGGCCGCCTAGATAAACCTGCCATAGACGATATCAAAGGCTTGTCGCCTGCCATCGCGATCCAACAAAAAGTGAGCTCCGGAAACCCAAGATCTACGATCGGCACCAGTACTGAAATCTACGACTACCTCAAATTACTATTTGCCAGAATCGGCACCACTTATTCACCCGTCTCAGGTACTGCGGTTCAAAAACACCAAACCAAAGATGTGCTGGATTTTTTGGATACCAACTGGGCAAATGCGCCTTTTGCCATTCTGTATGCGCTTGAATTTAATTCAACTGAAAATTTAAATAAAAACATTGAACTTCTTAATAAAGAAGGTTTTACACGTTTATTTTTTAACGAATCATTTGTATTAATTGACGATATCTTTCCTTTTGAAACACCGCCAACAAATCTATGGGTTGTAGTAGATCGCCTCAAAAATGAAGCGAGAGAACTGCCGCAACAAAGTAGGCTTTCCGAAGGCATCGAGCGGGCCTTTATTGAAGGCAAGGGAGCATGCAGTCTGTACAACGCCACTACGCAAGAATTCAAAGTGTTTAGCGCACTTTTTGAGGCCGATGGTTTGCGCTTTGAAGAGCCCTCCACTCCGTTTTTTGCCTTCAATAACCCATACGGAGCCTGTAAAAAATGTGAGGGCTACGGCATGACACTCGGCATTGACGCAGAACTCGTTATTCCCGATAGCACCAAAAGTGTTTACGAAGGTGCTATTGCAGCCTGGAAAGGCGAAAACATGCAAGAATACTTGCAAACCTTGCTCTACCAAGCCAGTAAATTTGATTTCCCCATTCACCGCCCCATCCAAGAACTCAGCCCGGCACAATACGCGCTCCTCTGGACCGGAAATAAGCATTTCATTGGTTTAAATGAGTTCTTTAAACAAATTGAAAGTCAGACATATAAGATACAATACAGAGTTTTATTATCTCGCTATCGCGGCAAAACCATCTGCCCCGATTGTAACGGCACGCGCTTGCGCAAAGATGCCGCTTATGTCAAAATAGCAGGCAAAAGCATTCAAGATGTTGTATTAATGAGCATCGACGACGCACTGCTTTATTTTCAAGGGCTAGAATTGAACGCACACCAAAGTAAAGTCTGCAAGCATATTCTTCCCGAAATTGAACAGCGTTTGTCTTATCTGCAGAAAGTTGGACTCAGTTACTTAACGCTCAACCGCAATTCCAATACCCTGTCTGGAGGAGAAGCGCAGCGCATTCAGCTCGCCACTTCCATCGGTTCGAGCCTCGTGGGTTCACTTTATATTCTTGACGAACCTTCAATTGGCCTCCACCCCCGAGACACCAAAAAACTTATAGAGGTACTGACCGCCCTCAAAAATCAAGGCAATACGGTTTTGGTAGTTGAGCACGAAGAAGAGATCATGCGGGCTGCCGATGAAATTATAGACATTGGGCCGCTGGCCGGAAGCCAAGGTGGCAATTTGGTGTTTCAAGGAGATTTCAGTGCCTTGCAAAACAGCGATTCCCTTACGGCGCAGTACCTCACGGGCAGAAAGCAAATCGCGTTGCCGCAGCGCACCCGCACGGCACTCGGCGCCTTAACAATTCACAATGCCAGACAAAACAACCTCAAAAACCTAGATGTACGCATTCCACTGGGGCAACTCGTTTGCGTAACAGGCGTGTCGGGCTCAGGGAAATCCACGCTCATCAAAAGACTTTTGTATCCTTTGGTGCGCAAAGAACTCGGCCTGAGCAGCGAACTGATTGGCAAATGCAATGGCCTCAGCGGAGATAGCAAACAACTTGGTCATATCGAATTTATCGACCAAAATCCGATCGGAAAATCCTCGCGCAGCAACCCCATTACCTACGTTAAGGCTTTTGACGACATCAGAGAAATTTATGCGCGTCAACCATTGGCTAAGCTGCGCGGCTACAAACCTGGCTTCTTTTCTTTCAACGTGGCAGGTGGCCGCTGTGAAATTTGCGAAGGAGAGGGCAATATCACTGTATCGATGCAATTTATGGCCGATGTACAACTCCCTTGCAAACATTGCAAAGCCAAGCGCTACAAAACAGAAACTTTAGAAATTTTATACCGCGAAAAATCTATTGCAGATTTACTCGCCCTCACTTTGCAAGAAGCACTTGATTTTTTCAGTGCCGATCCAGAAAAACTCGCGCAGCGTGTAGCCGAAAAAATACAACCACTCATCGATGTAGGGCTCGGGTACCTCACGGTAGGGCAATCCTCGAGCACGATGTCTGGCGGAGAAGCGCAGCGCATCAAACTCGCCTCTTTTCTCAGCAAAGGAAATCAGCAAATCCCCACCCTATTTATCTTTGACGAACCCACAACCGGCCTGCACTTTTACGACATCGAAAAACTACTCATTGCATTCAACGCGCTACTAGACAAAGGCCATTCGCTGGTGGTTATCGAACACAATATGGAGGTAATCAAATGTGCAGACTACATCATAGACCTCGGCCCCGACGGCGGTGAAAACGGTGGCTACTTGCTCTTTAGTGGGCATCCGAAAGAGTTTGTCCAGCACAAAGACAACACAACAGCGCAGTATTTAAGTGAAAAGCTTGTTGAAAACAAATAGATTGTCCATTTGTTATCATTTATATAATCTTAACTTTGCAGAAAAATAGCAATATGTCAGCAGATCTCTTCGAAAAAATCAAGGCAAACCGCGGACCACTCGGAATGCATGCCAAAGAATCTCATGGGTACTTCACCTTCCCTAAATTAGAAGGCGATATTGGCCCCCACATGAATTTCCGTGGCAAAGAGAAGCTCAATTGGTCACTCAATAACTATCTTGGATTAGCCAACCACCCAGAGGTGCGCAAAGCAGATGCAGACGCTGCAGCCATTTTTGGCTATGGTTCTCCTATGGGAGCGCGCATGATGTCTGGCAATACCAACCATCACGAACAACTCGAAAACGAACTTTCTGCTTTTATAGGCAAAGAAGACACCATTTTATGCAACTTCGGTTACCAGGCTATTGTTTCGGCCATTGATTGTTTGGTAGATCGCCACGACGTCATTGTCTACGACGCTGAGTCGCACGCTTGTATCCTAGACGGCGTTCGTTTGCACATGGGCAAGCGTTTTGTATTTAAACACAACGAAGTCGAAGATTGCGAAAAACAACTCCAACGCGCTACCAAACTCGCTGCCGAAACCGGCGGTGCTATTCTTGTAATCACTGAAGGTGTATTCGGAATGCGCGGCGACCAAGGAAAACTCAAAGAAATTGTTGCCCTCAAAGAAAAATATAAGTTCCGCTTATTTGTCGACGACGCACACGGCGTCGGTGTTTTAGGTGCAACCGGAGCGGGTACCGGCGAAGAGCAAGGTTGTCAAGACGGCATCGACATCTACTTCGGTACTTTTGCCAAGTCATTTGCGCTTATTGGCGGCTTTATTTCTTCGGACGAACAAGTCGTAGAATACCTCCGCTACAACATGCGTTCACAAATTTTTGCCAAAGCAATGCCAGCTGCATTGGTTCTAGGGCTCCTTACGCGTCTTGACCTCATGCGCAAGCACCCCGAGCTCAAAGACAAACTCTGGGAAAACACCAACGCCCTACAAAACGGCCTCAAAGCCGCTGGTTTTGAAATTGGCCCAACAGATAGCTGCGTAACCCCAGTTTACCTCAGTGGATCTATTCCTGAAGCAACCAACCTCATCTTTGACCTCCGCGAGAATTACAATGTATTTTGCTCAATGGTAGTTTACCCTGTGGTTCCAAAAGGCATGATCATCTTGCGCCTCATCCCGACTGCCGTTCACACCTTAGAAGATGTCAGTTACACCATCGATTGCTTCTCTAAAATTGTAGACAAATTGAAAGCCGGTGCATATATGTCAGAAAAAATAGCCGCAATCTAAAAGACTGCAGCGCATTCAAAAAATAAAACAAAAAAAATACGGGTCATTCGACCCGTATTTTTTTTGCGATGAGTTTTTCAATCGCTTTGAAATATTTGTGATCTTCTGGTTCGCAGAAAATAACCGATCTGCCTTCGCGACCAGCTCGGCCAGTGCGGCCAATGCGGTGCACGTAGGTTTCGGCAACAGTAGGGACATCTGTATTGATGACCAAATCCAGACCTGAGATATCGATTCCTCTAGCGGCAATATCAGTAGCCACTAAAATACGGATCTTGCCCTCTTTGAACTGATTGAGTGCCATTTGACGTGCATTTTGGGACTTATTGCCGTGAATAGCTAAGGCTTCTAATTTGTTTTTACCGAGCATGCGCACCAGTTTATCGGCACCGTGTTTGGTTCTAGAGAAAACCAAGACACTTTCGGCTTTGTCTTTCTTGAGTAAGTCTACCAAAGATGATTCTTTGTGTTTGCGGTCGGCTACGTGGATCATGCACTGATCTATGCGCTCAACAGTAGAGGAAACAGGCGTTACTGTGACTTCAATGGGGTCTTGCAATAAACCCTGAGCCAAGCTTCTGACTTCATCTGGCATTGTTGCCGAAAAAAGTAAGGTTTGGCGCTCTTTAGGCAACAACCTCACAATGCGCTTGACATCGTGGATAAAACCCATATCGAGCATGCGATCTGCTTCGTCAAGGACAAAAATTGACAACTGCTTGAGGTTGACGAATCCTTGTTGGTGTAAATCGAGTAAACGACCTGGTGTAGCAATGAGGATTGCAGGCTTTTGCTTGAGCGTCTGGATTTGTGCATGCGCTTTGACGCCGCCAAAAATAACCAAGGAGCGCAAACCAAGATGCCTGCCATATTCCTTGAAATTATCGGCAATTTGGATAGCAAGTTCACGGGTGGGTGTCACAATAAGCGCTTGAATACCGCCATCTAGGGGTTTCTTGGCATGCAGTAATTCCAAAATGGGAATGGCAAAAGCAGCTGTTTTCCCTGTTCCGGTTTGAGCTAGACCGATGAGGTCGCGTTTTTCGAGAATAGGTGGGATTGCTTTTTCTTGGATCGGAGTTGCATTTGTATAGCCTTTTTCAGCGATGGCTTGAAGGAGCTTCGGCTCCAGGGGTAATTCATTAAATAACATGTAAGCTTCAATTTCGAACGGAGTAAACAACATTTTTTACCCGACGAAGTTCGGCAAAGGTAGGTAAATATATCGGAGCTACCTTATATGGAAGCAATTATGCGTTTGAGTCTGTTCTCATTTACTTTTAATATCGTCTCTGAAAAAGCTGAATCTTCATCGAGGAGCTCTTTTTGCGTAGCCGAAAAATGAACTGCAGTTAAATTTGGAATTTGAGCTAACTTGCCAATATTCCCGGCATTGACACCACCACCAGCCATGATCTCAATTTGCCCATTGGCATACTGACTCATTTGTGCTAGGATGGGCATACCGAGCTCAATATTAGAGGCAAACCCTGAAGTCAAGACCCTTTTGAAACCAAGCTCAATGAGCACATCAAGCGAACGTTTCCAATCTAGGCTTTCGTCAAAGGCACGGTGAAATGTCCAGTCTAGCTGAGGGGCCGTATGCATTAATGCTTGAAGCTGCGCTTTGTCTAGCTCAAAATTGGCTTGGAGTATGCCCACCACTACACCGTGCACACCTTTTTGGGCGCAATATTGAATATCTCGTCCGATCAATTTGACTTCTTCGGCACTGTAATGAAAACCACCCGCTCTTGGCCTGATCAATACATGTGTGTTTAGACCCAACTCGAGTGAGGTCTCAATGAGCCCAGCGGAGGGTGTTAAACCACCTTGTTCGAGATTCTGGCAAAGCTCTATGCGGGTAAACGCATGTTTCTTTGCCAACAGAAGTGCCTCAAGAGAGGCTGCGCATAATTCGAGTTCTATGTGATTCATCAGGGGCAAAATTGCACATTTTAGCACAAAAATGAGGTCTATTATCCGTATATTTGTCTGCAATCAACAAAAAATGGCCAAAGAAAAAGCGACCCCAACAACTGAGCAGCTCGACTTCCCTACCTTCAAGCAACAAGTCCTGCTCGATTACCAACTTGCCTGCGAATCCAGAGAAGCCTCTTTACTTGGCCGAAAAGAGGTGCTCACCGGAAAAGCTAAATTTGGCATTTTTGGAGACGGCAAAGAACTCGCTCAAATTGCGCTGGCCAAGCAGTTTCAAAATGGAGACTTCAGATCGGGCTACTACCGTGACCAAACCCTCATGATGGCTATTTCAGCCCTCACCATAGAACAATATTTTGCGGGTTTATACGCCCACACCGACGTACAAATCGAGCCCCAATCGGCAGGCCGACAAATGGGCGGGCATTACGCTACCCGCAATCTCGACCAAAACGGCCAATGGAAAGACCTCATGTCACAGAAAAACAGTTCTGCCGACATCTCCCCTACAGCTGGGCAAATGCCGCGCTTGTTAGGTCTTGCTCAGGCGTCCAAGATTTATCGCGAGCACCCTACACTCAAAGAAATCGAAGCCTTCAAAAAATTCACCAACGGCGGCAATGAAGTTGCTTTTGGCACCATCGGCGACGCCTCTACCTCAGAAGGCCCCTTCTGGGAAACCATGAATGCCGCTGGCGTCTTGCAAGTGCCTATGGTGATGTCCATCTGGGACGACGGCTACGGTATTTCGGTTCCTCGCGAACTTCAAACCACCAAAGGCAGTATCTCAGAAGCCCTCGCCGGTTTTCAGCGCACTGCAGACAAAAAAGGTTTTGAAATATTAGTCACCAAAGGTTGGGATTACGCCCACCTCTGTGAAACCTACGAAAAGGCGGTGCAAATTGCCCGCACAGCACATGTTCCTGTATTGGTTCATGTCAAAGAAGTCAATCAGCCTCAAGGGCATTCAACTTCTGGCTCTCACGAACGCTATAAATCTGAAGAGCGGCTTGCCTGGGAAACCGAATTCGACTGTATTGCCAAATTCAAAGAGTGGATATTGTCCTTTGCACAAAAAGGCCTTGTGCTCGCCACTGCAGAAGAACTCAATGAAATCGGCGCAGCGGCCAAAGAACGCATCAGAGAAGCCAAAAACAGCGCTTGGCAAGCCTTCACCAACGATATCCTACAAGACAAACAAGAATTGCTAGCTATTTTGAGCCGCTTCGAAGCCTCACACCCTTTGTATGCCCAAACAGCAGCACTGCAGCAACAACTCAGCAAAGAAAAAGACAGCATCCGTCGAGACCTCCTCTCAGCAGCGCGTTTGCTCTTGCGTCAGAGCCTACAAGACCAAAGCCCAGAGCGCTATGCTTTAGCCAATTGGGTAGGCCGTATTCAGCTCATGGCCCAAGACCGCTACAGCTCTTATCTTTATTCTGATTCAGCAGAAAGTATTTCTAAAATTCAAAAAGTAGAAGTTGCCTATAGTTCTGAAACACAATTAGAAGACGGCCGCATCATTTTGCGTGAAAACTACCGTAAAATTCTTGAAACGCGTCCGGAAGTACTTGTTTTTGGCGAAGATGCCGGAAGAATCGGCGGCGTCAATCAGAGTTTAGAGGGCCTCCAAGAACAATTTGGCGATTTGCGCGTCTCTGACACCGGTATCCGCGAATGCACCATTATTGGACAAGGTATCGGAATGGCGATGCGCGGCTTGCGCCCCATTGCCGAAATCCAATATTTAGATTATTTGCTTTACGGCATTCAAATCATGTCCGATGACCTCGCTACGGTTCAATACCGCACCAAAGGAGGCCAAAAGGCACCGCTCATTGTTTCTACACGCGGCCACCGCCTAGAAGGCATTTGGCACAGCGGATCACCAATGGGCATGATCATTAATTCACTGCGTGGCGTACACGTTTGTGTACCGCGCAACATGACCAAAGCAGCTGCTTTCTACAACACACTTCTTCAGGCAGACGAACCTGCATTAGTCATTGAACCGCTCAATGGCTACCGCAGCAAAGAGCGCATGCCAATCAATTTTGGAGTGTTCACCGAGCCACTGGGTGTACCTGAAATCGTGCAAGAAGGCACCGACCTTACCTTGGTTTCCTACGGCGCTACGTTCAACATCTGCGAACAAGCTGTGGCACAACTCACCGACTTCGGTATTTCAGTTGAACTCATAGATGCACAAACCTTACTTCCATTTGACATCCATCACCTCATTGGCAAGTCTTTGGCCAAGACCAATGCCCTCCTCATTGTGGACGAAGACGTCAGCAGTGGCGCCAGTGCTTTTATGCTCGATCAAATCTTAGTAAAGCAAAACGGCTATCAGCACCTCGACCTCGCGCCTCAAACCATGGCTGCCAAAGACCACCGCCCTGCCTATGGCTCAGACGGCGATTACTTCAGCAAGCCCAACCTCGACGACATCATCGAAAAGGTTTTGGACATGATGCACGATTTAAATCCAATGAAATTTCCAAAGATATATTAAGCCACAAGGCGTTTTCTTGAGGTCATATTTCATTCAATCTTGAGAACTTACTGCAACAAAAAAGGGGAGCCGAAGCTCCCCTTTTCAATTGTAGGTATTGCGTAATGATTATGCTTTAGAATCAGATTTAGCCAAAGCGTAGATAACCAAACCGAAACCGATTTTGTTAACGGCGTCACCGATGTTGTAAACAACGTCCATCCAAGGATTTGGACCAGCGCTACCGAAAGCACCGAACAAACCGCCTGGTGTACCGATAATGTAACCTAATGGATAGATTGCCCATCCAACAAGTACGAACCAAGCCAAGATGCGTGTTGCTTTTGCCACTGCAGGGCCTGCAGATTCTGCCAATTTGGCCACTTCGCCAAACCATACTAAATAAGCGATGTAGAAATAAGCTGCTCCTGAAAGCACACCCCACATAACGCTGTTGTCGCGGTCTACTGACTCACCGAAGTAACCTGTAACGAGCATCACTACAGAAGCAAAAATAAGTTTCCATAGCAAGCTAGTTTTAGCACCTGCTTTTTTGGTGATCAAATAGAATTCAACACACATGAGTGGAACTGTAAGCATCCAGTCTACATAACGGAAAAACGTTGGTGATGTAGATGTTGCAGTGAAGTAATCACGCATGTAATAATAGTGAACAGCGGCAATGAAGGTGATGAGACCGGAAACTAAAATGGAGGTTCTCCATTTCTCTTCCATGTTGCGCATTTCCATAAAGAAAAATGCTGCTGCAGCCATCATGGCCATTGTTCCAATGAAGAAGGTAAACGCCGTATAAGTATACACGTCTCCTTTTTCAAATAGAGCTTGCACGTTAAGTGCACTAGATAAAGAAAATAACATAAATAGATAGGTTTAGTTTTTCCTACTCTTTTTGTGGCTTTTCGGATACCGCCAATAATAAACTCAATAACAATAATAAACAATTTTTGTTTACTAGTTGACATAATTTATTCAACAAAATAGAGAAAAGAGAGCCATTTAATTGTCAACATCTTACTAAAACCCTAGTAAAATCAATAGAAACGGTAAATAAATGGCAGGCGCATTTGGAGGCCTTTCATTTTTTTAATTTGAGCAAATTTTTGATAATAAGCCAATAATTCTTCCGGTATCTGCACTTTAGCACTGCTTTTTTCACCTTCTAATTCATCGTCGAGGAGTGCTAAAAAGGTATTGAACGTGTTGTCTTCCTTTTGTGGATAATACACCACTTCTTTGACCCCAAGTTGTTTGCGCAGATCTTGGATACAGCTCTTTAAACCTCCTAATGCATCCACTAATTTGGCTTTTTTGGCTGCGCTGCCCGTCCAAACCCTACCGCGCGCAGCGGTTTGCACGGCTTTTCTACTGAGTTGACGACCTGCTGTGACGCGTTCGATGAATTGCGCATAAATGGCATCGACTTCGGTCTGCATGAAAGTATATTCTTCCAAGGTCATTTTGTGGGTCAGTGAAAGTGTGCCGAAACGATGCGTCCGAACTTCATCGGTGGTGACGCCAATTTTGTTCTTGAGAAAATCACCAGCATAAGGCACCACACCAAATACACCAATAGAACCAGTAATGGTCATGGGGCTCGCGTAAATTTTGACTGCAGGCATGGCGATATAATACCCACCTGATGCGGCGTAGTCTCCCATCGAAACGAAAAGTGGTTTCTTAGCGGCAGTTAACGAGACCTCTTTCCAGATTTCTTCACTGGCCAAAGCCGAACCACCCGGGCTATTGATGCGCAGCACAACTCCTTTTACATCGTCGTCGTCGCGGACCTGACGCAGCATTTTGGCCATGCGTTCAGTACTCACGCCTTCTCCTTCTGTAGCGACATCACCCTCTGCTAATATGACGGCAATATGGCGCTCTTGACGGGCAAGTAGTTGGTTGTCATGATAGGTATCTCGGGCATATTTAGTGAACGCTTGTAGGCGCAATGGGGTGTTTTCGTCTATACCGACTTTTTTCTTGAGTAGCGTGAGCACTTCATGTCTGTATAGCGTTTTGTCGATCATTTTTTGCT
>CAMDFN010000029.1 GCA_945897565.1 Chryseobacterium gleum | reverse complement strand
TACAACGCGATCTTTCACAAGTTGAGGTACTAGGTAAACAATTAGCCCAAGCAAGACAAGCCCAAGCTGAACTAGCCCAAGTCTATGACCAAGCCCAACGCAAAGCTAGCTACCTCAAAGCCGCCGAAAACCAAGCCTTGCCACAACTTAATTTCGCAAGTACCTACGAAGAATTGTTGGCCCAGTATGCCCAACAAGAGGGCCTTTCCACAAACCTCAAATCCCAAATAAATGCTTCTTCCTCCACCAATCCAATTTCTTCGGAGAATGGGAATGTTTCCTCCACGAATCCAATTTCTTCAGAGAATGGGAATCTAGGATCCAATCAAGAAAGTGGGAATCCAGAGATTGTCAATTCAAATCTTACCACCACCAATCCAATTTCTTCGGAGAATGGGAATGTTTCCTCCACGAATCCAAACGCTCCCGAGAATGGGAATCTAGCATCCAATCAAGAAAGTGGGAATCCAGAGATTGTCAATTCAAATCTTACTTCTCCCGAGAGTGGGAATCTGGGATCCAATCAAGAAAGTGGGAATCCAGAGATTGTCAATTCAAATCTTACTTCTCCCGAGAATGGGAATGTTTCCACCACCAATCCAATTTCTTCAGAGAATGGAAATCTAGGAGCCAATGAAAATCAGAAAATTATTGAGCAAAAGATTTTGCGTTTTGAAGAACAAATTTTGGCGATTTCGGCGTTGGACAGCGATCAACTTCCGTCAATACTTCCGAAGACCGAACGCTTGGGGCTTTCTAATAAAGAATTGGATCAATTAGAATTGGATCTGACCCTTCCTTCTTCGGCGGGTTTTTCGAGCCAAACAAATGCGACAACTACATTGTCATCTGAGGTGGAGATACAAGGTTATGTCAACTACGTGGCGCAGCGCACGGCTTTCGAGCAAACCAAAAATCAATTGCAACAAAATCAGCTTGCGATCAGAAGTTTGGAGGAAGCTTACACCCCAGCAGCGCAAGAGCAGTTGTTGCGGCTGCTCGAAGCACAAGAAGTCTTGTTGACACAACTCAAAAGTCAAAAGCAAACACTTATACAAGTAAAAGACCAAGCACTTTACGAGACACTTTTGCTAGAAAATTTCCGTCCTCAGGTCACGACAACAGCAACAGCAACAACATCAACATCATCATCAATATTGTCTGCGCCTTCAGCTGTTGCTTTTCAAATTCAGGAGCGGTCGAATACAACTACACCTTTACCTGTCGGACTTCCTTGTCCTGAGGGCTTGGTGTTTAGGGTGCAAGTGGGTGCGTTTAGAAAGCCAGTTCCGGCCGAGCGCTTTAGAGAATTTACACAAGTAGATGGGCAGGTTTTGGCCAATGGGCTCACTGTTTATATGGCGGGCTATTTTAGCACCTCTGCGGAGGCTTTGCAGCAACAGAAGCTGATCCGTAGCTTGGGTTATCCGGATGCATTTGTGGTGGCTTATCAAAATTGCAGTCGCTTGAGTTTGGCGCAGGGCCGCTCACTTGAGAATAGTCCATTTGCCGCGCCCGGAGAAGGTTTGTATTACACGGTTCAGGTGGGTGTTTACAATAGGCCACTGACCAATGAGGCGCAACTTGGACTGCCCGAACTGATCGAGGCTAAAACGGCTAAAGGTCAATTTAGATATGCAAGTGGAAAGTTTGCCAATCTACAAGACGCAAAAAAGCGGCAGCAATTGGCTGTCAATAAAGGCATCAAAGACGCTTTTATTGTGGCCTACTACCAAGGTAAACGCATCGATTTAGCACAAGCTAAATTACTGGCGCAGTCTGGTATTGCCTTTGAGCAAAACTTTGAGCAAAATAAAGTTCAGCCACTTTCTTTAGCACTCCAAAATCAATTATTGGCAATCCAAATACCTCAACCACAGCCTTTAAAAGTGCCCGATCCTGTTTGTCGTTTTGAAATCAAATGTACAGATTGCCAAGCGGAGCTCAGTAGATACAATCGGGTAGGGGTGTTTATTTTTGATCCTGAAAAAGAAATCATCGTTTCGGCTTTACAGAAAACGTCTGAGTGGGATGTAGTGCAGCTGATGTATTTGAAGGAAATGCGCAAGAAAACGCCCGTGATGAAAGGGGAAACCCAAACCATTCAGCTTGCCCCAAATGGTTTAGAAGGCGCGCTAATTGATTGGTTGCTAAGGCAGCAAAACGGCTATGAATTAGACAAAGACCAAGAAGGTGAGTTGCAGTTGAGGTATATCCTACCCACTTCAAATTAATCTTGTATCAATTGACTGAGGATCAGGTCTATGGTTTGCGTGCGTGCATTGGGTAAAGGCCCTAATGCGTCTAGATAGAGCACTTTGAGTTGAGGATCGAGTAAAATGTAAGCTGGCGTGCTTTCCCAACCAAGTTGTTGCCATAGTGTTGCTGTTTTGGGTAGGTCTAGGCGCTGCCAATTGACGCCTTCAAATGCTTTTTTATCGGCGGTGGTCCAGGTGGCTTCGCTCGGATAAAAGGTGATGATTTGCACTTTGTTTTTATAGCGCTCAGCCAGGCGTTTGAGGGCAGCCATTTCGGCGATGCATTTTTGATTCCCGGGGATGTAATGATGCAAATAGATGTATTGTTTGGGCTCCAAGCGCAGGCCAAGTTGTTTTTCGACATAGGTTTTATTCCAAGTCTGACCATTGCTAAGTTTACTTTTAACAGCCCAAAAATAGCTGGCGGCTTCTCGCAAATCTTGTTGCTGACCATTTTTTGACAAGGACAACAAAAGTTCAAGCGCGAGGTCTTTTTGGAGGCGGTTGGTTTGCTCGCATTCAAGAATGAGCGTTAAAGCTACAAATTCAGCCCATGAAGTATTGTAAATGTAGGGGTCTTGTAGTAGGGCCTTCAATAGCGCTTCTAAACTACTTGTTTGCAGTGCAATCTCAATGGCATTGCGCACTTTTTGATCGACTTGAGAGTCGTAATTTTCATAAAAGAATTGTGCGTATTCAATGAGTTTGGATTGCTGGTAATTGACGCTGTCGGTTTGGAGGTAAAAGTTATATTTGTCGTCTTTGGAGGGCCCGCCAATCACGGAGAAGTTGTCTATGGTGAGGCCTACACTATATTTGATGTAGTCGCGCAAAAAGGAATTGGTCTCTTCACCATAAACCATTGCGGTCTCGGCTTTGAAGGCCAGTACTTTGACAATGAATTCGTTGCTGCGGATGTCCTTGAGTTGGTAAATATCGGCAATGTAGTTGTCCATCCACGCTTCAAAACCCAAAATTCGGTAATTGATGTCGTTGGTGTCGAGCTGGTAAAAAAGCAACTCAATTTCTTGTTGGAGGTTGTAAAAGGTTTGTTGCTCCACTTCTGGCAATTCGATGAGGTAGCGCCCTTTTGGTTGGGTATACAAGCGTGCGCATTTATTGCTGCTACAAATTTGTAGGGTAGTGATTTGTTGGAGGTCGAACTGCACATTAAAGATGCCCATAGAGTCGGGAGAGACTTGTTGCAACCATTTTTTTTGCTGACTAAGCTGATTTTCTATTTGATAAATGTCGAGTGTTGGTTCATTCCAAAAGGAGAGGCCCCGGAGCTGAACCTGTGCCCAAAAAGGGAAGGCAGATACGAAGGCGCAAATGAAAAATAGGTGCTTCACGGGCATCAAACGAGCAGTTCGTGATTGGTTACGAAAGGAGTGATGTCTGCACCATTTTGGTACATTTCTCGAATGATACTGGAGTTGAGCGCGCTGTGGGCTTGGGAGGTCAAGAAAAAGACGGTGTCTATGCCTGAAATGGCGTGGTTCATGTGGCCAATACTGCGTTCGTATTCAAAATCTTTGGCGTCGCGCAAACCGCGCACTATGTGGGTAGCTTCGATATCTTTGCAAAATTCGACCGTAAGCTTTTGAAAAGAAGCGACCCGCACCTGAGGCTGGTCTAAAAAAAGCGATTGGATGTGTGCTATTTTTTTTGCTGTGCTAAAAAGTCCTTGTTTTTTGGAATTGATGCCAACCCCAATTACGACTTCATCAAATAAACAAAGCGCTTGTTGCACTATTGCTTCGTGACCTTTGGTAAAGGGATCAAAACTTCCTGGGAATAAACAGCGTTTCATGAGGTATGCTTGAAAAAACTAAAATACACATTTCCGAAATTGCGACAAGCATCAAATTGTGCTACCGCTGAAAAATCGTGTTGTTTGCCGTGTTCAATAATGACCAAACCGTCTGCAGTGAGGAGTTGTTTCTCAAAAATGGTTTGTATGAGTTCTTTATGGAAGTTTAAATGGTAAGGAGGATCTGCAAAAATGAGGTCGTACTGGACGTTTTTGGCATTGCGACAATAAATCACGCAATCGGACTTATATACTTGCATTTCCTCGGAAATCTCAAGCTGCTGAACGTTTTGTTTGAGGTATTGCACGCAGCGCGGGTGGCTGTCGATAGCCAAAAGATGTGCGGCGCCTCTGCTCACAAATTCAAAAGAAATATTACCGGTTCCGGCGCATAAATCGAGCACCCTGAGCTCATCGAGATCAACGGTGTGCTCTAACATATTGAACAAACCTTCTTTGGCGTAGTCTGTAGTGGGTCTTGAAGGAAAACCCGGCGGAGTGGCAAAACGCTTGCCTTTTAATGATCCTCTGATGATGCGCACAAAATTTGGTTTTGGTAAGTTGGGGTGTCGTAAAAAGTACAATTATAATGCTCAAAATCTTTGAACTGACCGAGTAATGACTCGAAATCGGGGAAGTCAAAACTTTGGCTTGTATCGTAAATGGCAAGATCTAAGTGCTGGGGTAGTTGTAGCTTTTGTTGATGCGCCAATAAAAAATAGAGAATATCTGTGTTTTGTTGGTATTCATTGGCGGTACAGCACATTAATTTGCTGTCTTTGACGGCAATCAATACAAAATATGTAGCCTCGAGCAAGAGTACTACTTTGTCTTTCGGATTTTGAGCACTTAAATGGGCAAGTAGCCTTGCAACGCTGTGTTGTACTTGAGGTGTATGCAAATCGTATTTGGCATAATCATAAAGCCAAACGGGTATGCTATAAATCAAGACGAGGTCTAGGGCAGCAATGATCTGCTGGGTTAGGTGTTGGTTTTCAGCCAACGGACCCTGATTGAGTTGGTGATAAGCCTCCAGTTGGTTGGGGTCAAAAAGTGCTCTAGGAAAAAGCGTGAAGTGCGGGCTAAACCACAAAACACGCTGAAGGGAATGGTTTTCTAGCGCTTTTTTGATAGGGCCCGACATGCGCTCTCGGGCAAAAGGTTTGTCTGATTCTAGCGGGAAGGATTGAGCCACCACCTCTTGTTGTGCATGTTCGAGCAGTAAGAGCGTAGAATCTGTATAGTGAAGTACCAAACGCGACATGGCTTGTTTATAAGTCTTTGGGCTTAACGCCTATGTGCAAAGCTACAATTTTTAATTTTGTTAATGCGCACAACGCTCAAATCATGAACCAAGCACTCACTTTTACTTCAGATCAAGACCAAGCGCTTGCGCAGTTTTTGGTGTTCATTCGCGCGCGCGAAACCCGCAAACTTTGGGTGCTTACGGGCTATGCCGGAACAGGTAAATCTACACTTATTGCACATTTAGTGCAGCAAATGCGTGCCGAACAGCTGCCATTTAAATTGCTCGCACCTACCGGAAGGGCAGCTAAAGTATTGTCCAACTACGCAGGTTTTCCGGCCAGCACCATTCACCGTCATATCTATTTTTCTGGAGGAGAGCTCAGCACACAAGGGCTTTCCCTGGCCAAAAACCTACACAAAAACACCTTGTTTTTTGTAGATGAAGCTTCTATGCTTGCGGCATCATCGGCCTACGAAGCCAATAATGTCCTTGAAGACCTCCTCAATTATGTGTACAACGGAGAAAATTGCCATTTGATTTTTATCGGTGACCCCGGGCAGTTGCCGCCTGTTGGCCAAGAGCAAAGTTTGGCGCTCGAGCCCGCGCTTTTAGCCGAAGCATTTACGTCGCTACACATCTGGCACAGCCACCTCACCCAAGTAGTGCGTGTCAATGAAAGTTCAGGCATCCTCACGGCTGCTACTTACCTGCGTCAAAAACAAGACTTTGCGCTCCCCTTATTTCCCAAATTGAGTCAGTTTAAAGATGCAAGTGTCCAAGAAATCAATGGGGCTGACTTTCAAGAAAGCTTAGAAAGCTCTATGGCCCAAGTCGGTGCAGACGAAACAATTTTGCTTACGCTGGCCAATAAGCGCGCCAATCAATGGAATCTCGAAATTCGCAACCGCTTGTTCTACAGAGAAGAAGTCCTCGAAAAGGGCGACCTCCTGATGGTGGTCAAGAACAATTACTTTTGGCTAGACCCCAGCTCGAAGATGGGTTTTATTGCCAATGGCGAGTTGGCCCGCGTAGACCGCGTCCGGAAATTTGAAGCGTACTACGGTTTTGAATTTGCTCAACTCGACCTCTGTTTTGTAGATTACCCCGATCAAGGGGCCATTACTTGTGTGGTGCATATCCAAAGTTTGTCTGACGAAGGGCCAAGCCTCGGTAGAGAGGTCTTGCGCAAGTTGTTTTACGCGATTGAAGCAGAACACGCCGATATCAAAAACAAACAAAAACGCTACAGTGAGGTGCTCAAAAATCCGTATTTCAATGCGCTGCAAATCAAGTACGCACATGCGGTTACCGTTCACAAAGCACAGGGTGGGCAATGGGCCCACGTTTACGTAGATTATGGATTTTTACCTGAAGAACGAAAAAACACAGCTTATTTGCGTTGGCTATACACAGCGATTACAAGAGCGAGTGAAAAACTCTTTTTACTGAACTTTCCGCCCGACTTTTTTGCCCTCAACGAGACCAACTCTTGAGTGCTTTTTCTTGGGCTGCAATGGTGTCGTTGGCGGCTACAACTAAATGACTCACATAAAAATGACGGTCTACCTCAGGAATAAAGCGCTCGAGCAATTGGCCATTTCGCTCCACGAGTAAAGTCTTGTTTTGGTTTTCGTGAAAAGCCAACCAGTTGTCTAGGCTAGGCAGTGCGCGCAAACCATTCACGCCAATGATCAGGTCTCCGATGGCCAAGCCACCGGTGTCTGCCGGAGACCCCGGATAAATACTCAGAATTTGCCACTCTTTGCCCAGCAAACTCACCTTCATGCCCAAACGCGCCTCGGCATAACTTTTACTTGGTGTTTGCTGAAGTTCGAGACCAAAGAAGTCAAAGGCTTCTTGCAGGAGGGCTTCATAGGCTGCGGTTCCAAAGACGTAATCCTTGAAAAAATCTGCAAAAGACTCGCCAGAAAGATTTTCTAAGGTGTTTTGGTAATCTGCGAGGGTATAGCCGCTCGTGTTCGCGCCAAAATTGTAGTAGAGGTCTTTGATGACTTGCTCGATGCCAATTTTGTGGTTGCTGGCTTTGCGCAGTTTGTAATCGACGTAAAATGCGAGCAAACAACCTTCGGTGTAGATAGAAACTTTTCTGCCCGGTGCGCCAGGTACATAGCCATCTATCCAAGTATCAAAGGAGGCAGCTGCTACACTCATGGAGAAGCGCCCAGGGTTATCGAGGTGTTTTTGAACTTGCTTGCTGAGTTCTTTGAGGTATTGCGCTAAACTGAAAACCCCGCTTTTGAGCAAGTATAGGTCGCCCATGTAGGTGGTAATGCCTTCATAAATAAAGCCGGTGAGCGCGTAATTTTCACGCTTGAAATTGTAGGGTTGCATTTCGGCTGGCCTCAGGGCTTTGATATTCCAGGCGTGGTAAAGTTCATGCGAACAAACACCGAGTAATTCCGTATAAAGGCTCCCGAAAATGTCGCAGGAAGGCCCAATTGCAATAACTGTTGCGTCCAGGTGCTCCACGCCATGATAGGCTGTGTAAGGCAAGGATTGGATGAGAAAAGTGTATTCCGGACTCGGAAACTCGCCAAAGTCTTGTAATTGGCGCTGCGTAAATTTTTGGAAGTCTTGAAGCACGCGCTCCCAAGGAATCATTTGCTGCTGATTGAAGCAAATATGAAAGGTAGTGCCGTTTACTTCATAGCTGCGTCGGTCAATGGCTGCACTGCAAATCAATGGGCTGTCTGCCAAACGGTCAAAATTGGCAAGTTCAACGCATTGGTTTTCATCAAAGTGCAAGGCGGATGCAATTTGCCACTGTGCGGGGATATGCAATTGCAAATGATACGGCTGATCGGTTTGTTGGGCATCGTAGAAGAAGCAGTTGACCGGGTTGATGTAGAGTTGTTGAGGGTCCAGAAAGCTAGATCCAGCGTTGAGCTCTGCAGCGTAATAGCTGTACGCGATTTTAATTTGAGTACTTCCTTTCGTTTCTACGACCCAAGTGTCTTTAGTAGTTTTGTGTACAGCTAAAGGTTGGTTGCTGTCTCCAAAGGCTTTGAAACCTTTGATGTTTTTGGCAAAATTTCCGATTTCATAGCGGCCAGGTCTCCAACTTGGCAATTCAAGTTGCAGCACGTCTAGTTCGGCTGCCTGCTCAAAAACGGCACTCAATTGAATGTAGCGCTGTTGGGCTTGTTCGCAACGGACTTGGTAGCGTACCATCAGATCAGGCGTATAATTCGGCTTGTAGTTGCGCAATTTTGTCGTCGGCCAGGTAGTCGTCGTAAGGCATCATTTTGTCGATGATACCATTTGGCGTAAGCTCGATAATGCGATTGGCAACGGTACTTACCAATTCGTGGTCATGAGAGGTAAACAAGAGTGTGCCTTGAAATTCTTGCATCGCGTTGTTGAGCGCTGTAATGGATTCGAGGTCGAGGTGGTTGGTAGGTTCGTCCATGAGCAATAAGTTGCCTTTTGCCAGCATCATTTTGGAGAGCATGCAACGTACTTTTTCACCACCAGACAATACAACTGCCATTTTCATGGCTTCTTCACCTGTAAAAAGCATCCGGCCGAGAAAGGTGCGTAAATAGACTTCTTCGCGCTCTTCGTCGGTGAGTGCATATTGGCGCAACCAATTGATGAGGCTTAGTTTGGCTTCAAAATAATGGTGGTTGTCGTTGGGTAAATAGGCGGTTGTAATGGTGGTTCCCAACGTGATTTCACCGGTGTCGGCTTTGATGTTGCCTGCTAAAATTTCAAAGAAATGGGTGAGCGCTACAGAATCACGTGAAATAAAAGCAATTTTGTCGCCTTTATTGACTGTTAAATAGAGATCCTTGAAGAGGGTTTTGCCGTCGGTCTTTTTACTCAAGTTATCGATGCTCAAAATTTGGTTGCCGGCATCTCGATCTTGGTGAAAGGTAATGCCGGGGTAGCGTCTAGAGGAAGGCTTGATTTCTTCAAGGTCTAGGTTGTCGAGCATCTTGCGACGGCTAGTGGCTTGTTTGGATTTAGCAGCGTTGGCAGAAAAGCGAGAAATAAACTCCATGAGTTCTTTTTTCTTTTCCTCCGCTTTTTTGTTTTTGTCTGCGCGCTGACGCGAAGCAAGTTGCGAAGACTGATACCAGAAGGTGTAGTTTCCGGTAAACATATTGAGTTTGCTGAAGTCGATGTCGCAGACGTGGGTACAAACGGTGTCTAGGAAGTGACGGTCGTGAGAGACCACAATGACGGTATTGCGAAAATCAAGGAGGAAGTCTTCTAGCCAAGAAATAGTTTTGAGGTCGAGGTCGTTGGTAGGCTCATCCAAAATCAGAACGTCAGGGTTGCCAAAAATGGCTTGCGCCAACAATACGCGTACTTTGAGGTCATTGGAGAGGTCTTCCATGAGCATGTAATGCTTGGATTCGTCTATGCCGAGGTTGCTGAGTAGCGTAGCCGCATCGGTTTCGGCGTTCCAGCCTTCGAGGTCTGCAAATTCTCCTTCGAGCTCGGCGGTCTTCATGCCATCTGCGTCGCTGAAATCTTCTTTGGCGTAAAGCGCATCTTTTTCGACCATGATTTCATAAAGGCGTTTGTGGCCCATGATTACGGTTTGCAAGACCTGAATTTGGTCAAATTCAAAGTGATTTTGCTTGAGTACGGCCATGCGCTTACCTGGCTCGAGGTCTACACGACCCGTTGTGGGGTCTTGGTCACCGGTCAAAATTTTGAGAAAAGTAGATTTGCCAGCACCGTTGGCGCCAATAACGCCGTAGCAGTTGCCATTGACAAATTTGACGTTTACTTCGTCAAAAAGTACGCGTTTACCGAATTGTAAGGAGAGGTTGGATACCGAAAGCATGCTGTAAATTTTTGCGCAAAGATAGGCAAAAGATATCAGCTATTCGCGCAAGTGTAGATGTAGGCAGGAGGGAAGTTTAAAACAGTATAGTCAATAGAAACCTTTTCAAAATGAGCGCCATATAGCTTTTTGAGTCCGCGGGTGTATTGAAATTGAATGAGTTTGCCTTGTGTTTCTAGATTTACTTTGATGGCTTCTAAAATGGACGTCCTTAAGGCTTTCGGGAAATTTGATAAAGGCAAGGATGACAAGATGAAATCAGCTTTAGGAAGATTCAACGCTTGAAGAATGCTGGAGAGGTCTGCGGCTGAACCATGAGTGAGATGCAGGTTTGGATGCTGAAACTTGTTTTGCAAATCTTTAAAGAAGGTATCGTTGAGTTCAATCACTACCAAGTGGCAGTTGGCCGACATTTTGGAGAGGAGTTCTTTGGTGAAAACACCTGTGCCAGGTCCTAATTCGACGATTACTTTAGCCTGTTTGAAATGGATGGGCTGGAGCATTTTTTTAGTCAAAAAACGAGAACTTGGCAACATAGAGCCCACCATTCGGTTGGCTTTGAAAAATTCGCGAAGAAAGGACCTTTTTGACATTATTGTTGGGCTAAAGATGCTTGAGCCCCTTGAATGATGCCAATGATTTGACCTTGCAGTGTGTGATTTTGGAATGGGCTAAAGCGCCATTGTTCTGCACGCATATTGGGAGTATAGGTGATGCTAGGGTCAAAAAGAGTGAGTTCGGCCCTTGATCCAATTTCAATGGTTGGCTGCGGTAGGTCTAAAACTTTTCTCGGCCCTATGTTGAGTGCATTTAAGAAATTGAGTGGGGTGTCAGGATATTTGCTATTGAGCGCCGCAAAGACAGTTTCTAGTTGAGGTGCACCGAAATGTGCGAGGTCAAATTCGAGGTCTTTTTCTTCGGGGTCGCCGGGGCGGTGGTCACTGACAATGGCGTCTAGGGTGCCATCGTGTAGGCCAGCCCAAAGCGCTTGCTGATCGGCTTCGGTTCTCAGCACAGGCAACACTTTAAAACGGGTATCAAAACCGAGCATTTCTGTTTCGCAAAAACATAAGTTCATGAGGTGCACATCGGCAGTGAGGTCAAGCCCTTCTTTTTTAGCGCTGCGGATGAGTTCTACCCCTGTTGCCGTGCTGATGCCAGAGAGATGCATTTTGCCACCGGTGTAAGCCAGCAGCCGAATATTGCGTTCAATTTCAATGATTTCAGAGACGTGAGGGTCTGCTTTTAGGCCTGTTCGGGTAGACGCGCTGCCCTCGTTGACCTGTGCTTTGGCACTCAGTGAAGCATTGCGAGCGAGCAGCGCCACGCGGCCGCCGAAATCTTTGGTGTAGAGTAAAGCGCGGCTCAGTAAGCCTGCGCTCACACTGTGGGTGTCGTCGGTGAAAAGCCTAACGCCTTGTTGGAAAAGCTCATACATTTCGGCGAGTTCTTCTCCGGCATTTCCTTTGGAAAGTGCGCCATTGACACCTAATAATGTTGTGCTATTGGTGCTTTGTTGCTGAACGTAGCTCACCAGCGCTTTGTTGTCGATAACTGGTTGGGTGCCAGGTTGAATATACACGCGGGTGTAGCCACCAGCGCTTGCTGCCTCCAAGCCCGAAACGATGGTTTCTTTGTGTTCGTAACCTGGGTCGCAGAAGTCTGCTTTGAGGTCTACAAAACCGGTTGTCAGACATAGCTGCGGTGAATTTACTTGGAGTGCATCTGCATGATGTACCGAAGGAGCAATTTCAGTAATTTGACCGTCTTCGATGAGTACTGTACAAGTTTTTTTGTTCCAGCTCGATTGTGGGTCGAAGATTGTTGCGTTATTGAGTTGAATTTTCATTTCCACCATTTTAACAATGAGAGTTCGGCAAATAGACAAAGTAGGCCAAATATAAGAAAGTAGCGCCAATAGCTTTTGGTGTCGTCGAGCTGAATGGCTGTTAGGCTTTGTCCTTCTTTGATCTGGTTAAAAGTACAATTTTTTATACCGTTCGTTTCCATTAGCTCCAATAAAGCGCTTTCTTCAAGGAGTTCAAGTTTGGATTCTGTGCGGTTATTGTTGAGTGCTAATTGCGCCAATACTTCTGTTCCTTTGAGCTCGTAGATACCTGCCTTGAGTTTTTCTAATGCGGCGCTGCCTCCAATTTGAATGCGCAATTGATTGGGTGAGGCGATATACTGTGCAATGAATTCAGTTTGGTCTGAAATAAAGCGCAGTGGTGCTTCTTCTTGGTGCTTGGCACGCACTTTTATTTGCGCATCTTTGCCGAGAATAGCATAAGCAGGATAGCGCTCGCTAGCGTATTCTCCACAGCGCAATAAGATAGTCGGGAATAAGGACTGGTTAACGAGGCTGCCAAAGGAGCTTTGCAGTGCAGTAGTGAAGAGAAAAGCTGTGTTGTTGGCCCGCATGAAAAGTGCTTGCCCCGAACGCGAAATAAGGAGTGGGGTTGCGCTGCTTTGCGCTTGGTTTTGAATGCCGTATGCTTTTTTGACAAGTGCTACGTTGAGGCGTTCTTGTTTTTTCTCAAACACACCTTTGAAAAAAGGGTCTTCGTCGTTGATGCGCTGTAAATTGAGTGCGTTGGATTGCAGCGGGCCAAGTTCGGGTAACGACAGTGCTTGCAGGAGCGGTTTGTAATCGTTCAAGCGGATGTTTTCACCTGGGATAATCAAAATGCGCTGTCCGTTTTGGTGCGCTGTACTCAGATCATCGCGCAGGCCGCTAGAGATTTCATCGAGGCCATTGAGTACAATGAGGTCGGCCTCGGCGAGTGTATTTGCAGCTACTTCGCCAGGAGAACTCGTTTGTACGTTGTAGCGCGTTTCTACGGCATAAGCACGGGCTACATTTGGGCTTGAGTTGGCTTCTTCAATAAGGTAGACATTGGTGCGCTCAGGCACTTCGTAAGAGAAATACCAGGTGTCGTCAAAATGAATTTGTTGGTCGTTGATTTGAACCTCACCTTGCACAAAGTTTTTGTTGATTTCAGTATAAGGGAAACTAGCTATTTGGCTATTATTGGCGCCAATTTGCAAAAACATAGTGCGCTTTATTTTGCCGATTTTTACCTGAAGTTCTAGGCGTTTTTTGGCTTGTTCTCCAAAGTTTTGCACTCTTACCATAAGGGTTTGCTCGGTTTGGCGCTGATGGGTAGGTTTGGCAAACCAAATGCTATCGATATAGGCGTTTTGAATTTGTTGGGCTTTGAGTTGGTAGGCGTAAAATGATTGGTTGGGCTCCGGTTTTTGGGCCTTCAGTTTGGCTTGGCTTTGTTGAAAATCTGAGATGAATATTTGTTGGATTTGCCCGAGATTTTCTTTTTGACTTTGGTGTCTTTCAATCTGGCGCTGCTGCCAAGTAAGGACGTCGTCTAGAGAGCGGCTCAAGGCATAGACATCTAATTTGTCGAGGTAGCGCAAGGCCTCTGCTTTGGATTGAAAACGCTGCTCGGAGTGGTTGAGCTGGTTGCTGCAAATCAAGACGCGGGTGTCTGGCTTAACTTCTTCTAACATTCTTTTGGCGAGCTCTCTGCCTTCGGAGAAGAGCGATCCTTCGGTGCCAATAGCACTCATGGAAAAGGAGTTGTCTAGGTAAATGAGCAAAGCGGGTTTGCCTGCATTTGCGCTCGCATCTTTTTGAAGTTGTGGCTGCGCAAAAGCAAAAATAACCGCTGCTAGCGCGAGCATTCGGGTCAGTAAGACCAATAGATGCTTGAGTTTTCTAGTGCTTTGCTGCTCTTTTTCAAGGAATTGAATGAAGCGCAAAGAAGAAAAATAGAGCGTTTTTCTTTTTCTAAAATGAAAAAGATGAATAACGATAGGAATCAGTAGCGAGAAAAGGAACCACAAGCGTTCTGGGTGTACAAATTCCATGTTTCAAAGTTAATAAAAATGTGCAATTGAGCTAAAAAAAAACTGCCCTCATATGGGGCAGTTTGATTATAATTGATGATTTAAAAATTATGCTTTCAAGAGATCCATTCGATTTTTATATTCTTTGGCTTTCTCGATATTTCCAAGTTTCATATTTGTCTTATATAAAATATCCAAGATATTACAAGCGCTGTTAATCTCAGATTTTTGAGACTCTAACAATTTTGTATTATCAAATTCACCACTTTCCATTTTTTCCTTATAGTTTTTCTTGATTCTTTCAACTTCATTCTCTGAAGGATTTAAAGTTTCATATTTTTCCAATGGCTCTAATGCTTGTTTGAACAAATCCATGGCTTCTGCTTCTAATTTGGCTGCTTTTGGATCTTTGTAGTCGAGTTCGACGGTGGCATTGCGTTTCTCGACAGCGAGGTTATAGAGGTGCGCGCCTAGTTGGTACAATGCTTCGTTGTAGGCGGGGTCAATTTCTAAAGCCTTTCTGAGCGCAATGGTTGCCTTTTCGTTCTCTTTTTTGTCCATGTAGCTGGTACCGAGTACATAATAGAGCTGCTTGTTTTTTGGATCGAGTTCTAAGGCTTTGTTGATGTATTTTTCGGTAGCAGCTACATCTCCTTTTTGCAAATTGATGTTCACGATGCTGATGAGGATGTCGATGTTTTGCGGCATTTGCTCAGAAATTCCGACAGCAAAACTCAAAGCTTCGTCGTATTTTTTTGCAGCGAGGAAGTCTTCAACGGCATAGTTGGCAGCCAAAGAAGTGTTGACCTCTGCATCTTTAAAGCTTTCACCTAAATAGGATTTGATTTCGTTTGCGGCCATAAATGCATTGGCAGCATCGACGTATTTCTTGGCGTTGTAGGCGATGATTCCTTGGTTGAACACGAAATCGACACGGCCGTTGATAAAGCTTTGTGCGTCGGTAGTCCAGGCTTTTTTGGGGTCTTCTATTACTTTTTTGAAAGAGGCAACAGCTACCGCTTTATTCGCATTAACTGAGGATAGGTCTTGTGGAGCACCTGTTGTAGCGGACTCGATATTGCCAATTTCATTGAGGCAATAATAAATTTGTGCGCGGCAAAGATGCATCTTGAAATCTTCAGCTGTTTCTGCATTGACGGCAGCGAGGTCGATGAAGTTTTTGGCTTCAGTGACTGTTTTTTTGTTGGCTGCAACTTCACCCATTGGGTTGTATTTGCGCATCAAGAGGATGGCGTCAGTTACGTTTTTCTTCTGGGCAAAAGTAGCTGTGCTTAGGACAAGACTCAGACCAGCTAGGAGGAGTTGTTTTTTCATAAGTTAATTTTTATTCGCTTTGCGCTTCGTTATTTTCAATTTCCGTGCCATTTTCTGCGTTTTCTTCTGAAGTTTCATCTTCATCTTCATCTTCGTCTTCGGTGCGCGGTACGCGGGCAATAGCTGCAATTTCTGCTTTGGCCTTTAAATTAATGAGTTTGACGCCTTGTGCTGCGCGGCCCATAGTGCGTAGGGTGTCGATGTGCATGCGGATGGTGACGCCTGATTTGGTGATGATCATGAGGTCGTCTTCGTCGAATACATTTTGGATAGAGAGCAACTTACCGGTTTTTTCGGTGATATTGAGTGTTTTGACACCTTTACCACCGCGGTTGGTGATGCGGTAAACAGGTTCTTTGTCTTCGGGGTCGTTGAGGAAGGTGCGTTTGCCATAGCCTTTTTCAGACACAACAAGAATGGTAGAGAAGATGTCCTCGACGCAGATCATGCCAATGACACATTCTTGATCAGAGCTGAGGTTTACACCGCGCACACCTGAAGCATTGCGGCCCATCGGACGCACTGTAGATTCGTTGAAGCGGATGGCGCGGCCGTCGCTAGTGGCCAATACGATTTCGTTGTTGCCGTTGGTGAGTTTCGCCTCGAGTAGTTCGTCGTTTTCGCGGATACCGATGGCGTTGATACCATTGCTGCGCGGACGTGAGTAAGCCTCGAGTGAAGTTTTTTTGATGACACCTTGTTTGGTGCACATCACGATAAAGTTGTTTTCTACATATTCTTTGTCGGTGAGGTCAAGGACCTTGACGTAGGCCTTGACTTTGTCGTCGCCTGGAATGTTGATGAGGTTTTGAATGGCGCGGCCTTTTGAGGTTTTGCTGCCTTCCGGGATTTCGTAGACACGCATCCAAAAACAACGTCCTTTTTCGGTAAAGATAAGGAGGTAGTTGTGGTTGGTGGCCACAAAGAGGTGCTCCAAGAAGTCTAGGTCGCGGGTAGCGGAGCCTTTGGAGCCCATGCCGCCGCGGTTTTGAACTTTGTATTCGGCCAGGTTGGTGCGTTTGATATAGCCTGCATGAGAGATCGTAACCACCACTTCATCGTCGGCGATGAGGTCTTCCATGCGCATTTCGCTGGAGTTGTATTCGATTGACGAGCGGCGTTCGTCGCCGTATTTGGCGCGTACTTCCATGAGCTCATCTGTGATGATTTGCATGCGGCGCTCTTCTCTTTCGAGGATGTCTTTGAGGTCTGTGATGAGCTTCATGAGCTCGTCGAATTCGGCGCGCAGTTTGTCTTGTTCAAGGCCGGTGAGTTGGCGCAAGCGCATGTCGACGATAGCGCGCGTCTGGATATCTGACAAACCAAAGCGTGTAGCCAAGCGATCGCGTGCAGCGTCTGGGCTGGAAGATGTTTTGATGATTTCAATTACTTCGTCGATATTGTCAGAAGCAATAATGAGACCTTCTAATATGTGTGCGCGTTCTTCAGCTTTGCGGAGTTCAAAACGCGTGCGGCGAATGACTACTTCGTGACGGAATTCGACAAATTCTTGGATGAGGTCTCTGACATTCAATAAGCGCGGGCGGCCATCTACCAAGCAAATGTTGTTGACAGAGAAAGAGGTCTGGAGTTGGGTAAACTTATAAAGTTTGTTGAGTACTACATTGGCAATGGCGTCGCGCTTGATTTCAAATACAATGCGCATTCCGTTGCGGTCAGATTCGTCTCGGAGATCAGAAATGCCTTCGATTTTTTTATCGTTGACCAAATCGGCGATTTTTTTGATCATTTCAGCTTTATTGACCTGATAAGGTATTTCAGTGACAATAATTTGCTCGCGACCGTTCTCTTCTTCGATTTCTGCCTTTCCGCGGATCACCACACGACCGCGGCCCGTTAAGAGCGCATCGCGAACACCTTCATAGCCGTAAATGATGCCGCCGGTTGGGAAATCTGGTGCTTTGATGTAGTTGAGTAGTTCTTCTGGCGTGATGTCGGGGTTTTCTATGTAGGCGATGGTGCCGTCTACCACTTCTGTGAGGTTGTGAGGAGCCATGTTGGTGGCCATACCCACTGCAATGCCCGATGCCCCGTTGATCAGGAGGTTAGGGATTTTGGTCGGCATTACGGTTGGCTCTTGTAGGGAGTCGTCAAAGTTAGGGCGGAAGTCGACGGTTTCTTTTTCGAGGTCGTCGAGCATTTCTTCGGCAATTTTGCGCAAACGCGCCTCGGTGTAACGCATGGCTGCAGGGCTGTCGCCGTCTACAGAACCAAAGTTACCTTGGCCGTCTACTAAAGGATAGCGCAAAGACCACGGTTGAGCCATGCGCACCATAGTGTCGTATACAGAGCTGTCGCCGTGTGGGTGGTATTTACCTAAAACCTCACCGACGATTCTTGCCGATTTCTTGTAAGGACGGTTGGAGAATACGCCGAGGTCTTGCATTCCATAGAGCACCCTGCGGTGCACCGGTTTGAATCCGTCGCGTACATCTGGAAGTGCGCGTGAGACAATAACAGACATCGAATAGTCGATGTATGCTGATTTCATTTCATCTTCGATGTTGATCTGAATGATTTTTTCGCCTTCAGCCATATTTTTGAGTTAATCTATACATTAGTTAAATAGAGTTTCAAAATTAATAAAATGAAGACCCCTGCGGCTTCTCTCTTCTATTTTTTACTAACAAAATGCGTCTATAAATTGTGAATAAAACCGGATACGTTGCAGAGATAAAAGTTATATTTGTATCAAGCAAACGTAAACTATGGAAGCTAAATTTTCTCCACGTGTCAAAGACATGATCAGCTACAGCCGCGACGAAGCCGTTCGCTTGTCCAATGAGTTTGTGGGTGCCGAGCATTTATTGTTGGGCCTCATTCGCCTCAACGAAGGTACGGCAGTCCGTATTGTACAAGAATTCAAGCTCGATTTAACCGAGCTCAAAGCCGAACTTGAAAAAATTCTCGCAAAAAGCGCTGTCCGCGAATTAGTCAATCTCAACTTACCGCTATTAAAGCAAGCGGAAAACATCATTAAACAGTCTTATTTAGAGGCCAAAGAATTTAAACAAAACGTCATCGGTACAGAACATCTTTTACTGACCATCTTGCGCTATGAAGACTGTGTAGCCTGTCAAGTACTCAATAAGTATGGCATCATGTATGAAAACGCCCGAGACGAATACGAACTTATGTTAGAAGACAAACAACAACCGAGCGCCGAATTCCCAGGATCCGGCCAAGAAGAAGAAGAAAACTTTGGTCAAGCACAGCGCAAAAGCGCCGACCCCAAATCCAAAACCCCTGTACTGGACAACTTCGGCCGCGACCTCACCAAAATGGCAGAGCTCGGCAGGCTAGACCCAATTGTAGGCCGCGAAAAAGAAATTGAGCGCGTGAGTCAGATTTTATCTCGTCGCAAAAAAAACAATCCTATTCTCATCGGTGAACCCGGGGTAGGAAAATCTGCTATCGCCGAAGGTTTGGCTTTGCGCATTGTGCAAAGAAAAGTGTCGCGCATTCTCTTTAACAAACGCATTATATCCCTCGATTTAGCCTCTCTAGTAGCAGGTACCAAATACAGAGGCCAGTTCGAGGAGCGCATGAAAGCCGTCATGCAAGAAATCGAAAAGAACCCCGACATCATTTTGTTCATCGATGAAATCCACACCATCATCGGAGCGGGCGGAGCCAGCGGTTCTTTAGATGCTTCCAATATGGTGAAGCCAGCGCTAGCGCGTGGCGAAATGCAAGCAATTGGCGCCACTACCCTAGATGAATACCGTCAGTACATCGAAAAAGACGGTGCACTCGAACGTCGTTTTCAGAAAGTCATCATTGAGCCAACGTCGATTGAAGAAACCATCCAAATCCTCAATAACATTAAAGAGCGCTACGAAGACCACCACAGCGTTCGCTACACCGATGAAGCACTTGCGGCTTGCGTCAAACTCACTGAACGCTATATCACCGATCGCCATTTGCCAGACAAAGCTATAGACGCCTTAGATGAAGTCGGTTCAAGAGTCCACATGACCAATTTGCACGTGCCAAAAGAAATCACCGACATTGAAGGTCAAATTGACGGGCTAAAAGGTCAAAAAGCAGAAGTCATTCGCTCTCAGCAATACGAGAAAGCTGCTGAGCTGCGCGATGCCGAACGCAAACTTCAAGAAGACCTCGAGACCGCCAAAAATAAATGGGAAGAAGAAACCAAAAACAACCGTGTGTTGGTCACTGAAGAGAACGTTGCTGAGGTGGTTTCCATGATGAGCGGCGTGCCCGTGACCAAAATCTCGGAATCCGAACTTGGTAAACTTGTTAAAATGGCCGAAACCATTCGCGGTAAGGTCATTGGTCAAGACGACGCTATTGCCAAAGTAGTGCGTGCTATTCAGCGCAACCGCGCAGGGCTCAAAGACCCCAACAAACCAATTGGCTCCTTCTTTTTCTTAGGCCCAACGGGAGTAGGTAAAACCCAACTCGCTAAAATTCTCGCCAAAAATCTCTTTGACTCAGACGACGCGCTCATCCGCGTCGATATGTCAGAATACATGGAGAAATTCTCCATTTCGCGCCTTGTGGGCGCCCCTCCAGGATACGTCGGCTACGAAGAAGGTGGGCAGCTCACTGAAAAAGTACGCCGCAAGCCTTACGCCATTGTTTTATTAGACGAAATCGAAAAAGCGCACCCAGACGTATTTAATTTGTTATTGCAGGTGCTAGACGACGGCCACATGACCGACGGTTTGGGTCGCAAAATTGACTTCAAGAACACCATTCTCATCATGACCTCCAATATCGGTGCGCGCCAGTTGGCCGACTTCGGTACAGGTATGGGCTTTGGTACCAAAGCACAACAAGATTCACAAGAGCAAAATGCTTTGTCTGTTGTTCAAAATGCGTTGCGCAAGGCCTTTTCACCAGAATTCCTCAACCGCGTAGACGACATGATTATGTTCAAGTCGCTCAAACGCGAAGACATCCACCTTATTATCGATATCGAACTCGAAAAACTCCTCGAGCGCATTGGTAATCTCGGTTACCACGTGAGCTGCACAGAAGCTGCCAAAGATTTTATTGCAGAAAGAGGCTACGACGAAAAATTCGGTGCGCGCCCACTCAAAAGAGCCATTCAAAAATACATCGAAGATCCGCTTGCCGAAGAAATCATCAACTCCAACTTACAAGAAGGCGACACCATCGTGCTCGACTTCGAGACCGGAGCAGATCTGCTGAAGTTGAGCATCGAAAAAGCGAAGCCTAGCAAGAAAAAAGCGGGTCCAAAAGCGGAGTAGTGTCAATGCCTGACCACTACTTCTTGGTAAGGAACGCGTACGCGCTCGCCCCAAATTCCAGGTTCGGTACCGAGCCCAACGGCTACAACCATATTGATTTCTGCGCGGCGCGGCAATTTTAAATAGCGTTTCAAGCGTTTTTCGTCAAAACCCTCAAGTGGGCAGCTATGGAAACCTTCTGCGGCAATAGAAAGCATGAAAGTTTGCGCGGCAAGCGCACACGATTTGTGCGTCACAACCCTTACGGCTGAAGCGCCGCCTGTGCGGTAAAACGGCTTGAATAAACCACCAAAGAAGCTCACGCTCAAGCGCAGGCCAGCTAAAATTCTGAACGGGTCAGCGGCATATAAAAATGGCATGACCTTACCGTAATACTGCAGCATCATTTTTTGAGCTTTCGTAGGGGCTCCCTCGATTTCTTTCTGAACTTGTGCAAGATGCCAGTTTTTGCGCTGTTTCCAGAGGTCTGGGCGCGTCACAAAAACAACTAATTCTTGTGCCGTTTTGGCTGCAGATTGGCCTAAGCAAAGCTCGGCAACAATTGTTTTTTCTTGAGCAGAGCTGATCCAATGAAAACCCCAAAGCTGCATATTGCTGGAGTTAGGGGAGAGGATGCTTCTTTTGAGGCTGCGTTCAATGACCTCTGCAGGTACGGGTACATTTGGGTCAAACTTGCGGTTGCTGCGTCTGAATTCAATGATTTGTTGAAATTGTTCTTGTAAGCTCATGTCAGTTTTGTTTGATGGCAGTGACCGTATAACCAGCGCTGCGCAATAGAGAAACAACGCCTTCCGGACCACCTAAATGGCCAGCGCCAACGGCAAAAAAGGTACTTTCTTTGCGCATTTGAGTACCCATTGGTGCAATCCAGCTTTTGTTTCGGTTGATCAAAAGAAGTGCGTTGAATTCGGGGTAGGCTGCGGTTTCGGCATTCATGAGTACGTTGAGTTTTTCAAGGTCTTCTTGAAGGTAGCAGGCAAGAAGCGTGTCAAACATTTTGAGGTCGCTGTTGTAATCTTTTTTGAGCATGTCTACCTGTGTTTGCATCGGAAGTTGGTCAAACAAGCCAAGTTGAAAATCGATGGTTTCGAGCCCTATGGTTTTTTTGTTCTTTTTCTTGGCCATCTTATTGAATTCCATTTCGTAAGACGCCATTTTTGACATGCTTTCTTGCATCAGGACGCTCGAGAAAAACATTGGCTTGAGTTTGCTGCTGCGCTCAAACTTGGATTCATTCCACTGAAGGCTGTCCATGCAGTACATTTTGAGTTGAAGGTAGTCTTGTTCGGCCATGTAGTCTTTGAGCGTTTTGCCTTCTGGAAGCAAAACTTTTTGTGCAATGGCTATTTTTTCTGCGCCGCTCATGTTTAAATCTACTTCCATCGCAATGGTAGCAGAGGCATCGAATGCGCGTTTGAGGCTATTGCTGAGCTCAAATTGTTCTTTTGGGAGCATGTGAATGGTTCCGTAAAGAAAAGAAGCTTGCGCGAGGCCGTTTCCTGTGATCTGATACAGCAATTGCGCTTGAGAGAAGCTCGAGACGAGCAAAAAATAGAGAAGGGTTTTTTTCATGTTTCAAAATTAAGCAAACTTTGGCTATGAATTTAAAACTGCTTTTTTGACACACCTGTCAGTAAATTTCTGCCAGCTTGTCTCAAAATAACGCTTGGTCTATTATTTGTCTATTGCAGACCAACGAATAAAAAAGCAATTATGTCAGAGCAACCAAACGAAGAACTAAATAATGGGGAAGAAATAAACCAAGACCAAGATGTTCAAGAAAACCCTCAAACAACCGATAACCAAGACGAGCAAATAGCAGATGAATACAAAGAAAAGTTTGTACGCCTTTACGCTGAGTTCGAAAATTACAGACGCAGAACCAATCAGGAAAGACTTGATTTAATTGTTTCTGCCAACGGTGGTTTACTCAAAGATTTACTTCCCGTTCTAGACGACCTCGACCGCGCGGTAGCCAACAACGAGCAACTAGAAGATGTTGCAGCGTTGCGAGAGGGCTTCAAACTGATCCAAAATAAATTCAAACAAATACTCCTTTCAAAAGGCCTCAAAGAAATGGAAGCCAAAGGCTTGGCTTTCGACAGCGACCTCCACGAGGCTATCGCCAATATCCCTGCTCCAGAAGACACATTGAAGGGTAAAGTAATTGAGGATGTAGAAAGAGGTTATTTCCTCAATGACAAGGTTTTGCGTTTTGCAAAAGTAGTTGTTGGCCAATAAATAAAACATGAGTAACAAGCGCGATTATTACGAAATATTGGGGGTCTCCAAAAATGCCGACGAGTCTGAAATCAAGAAGGCTTATCGCAAACTTGCCCTCAAATACCACCCCGATAAAAACCCCAACGACGCAAGTGCCGAGGACAAATTCAAAGAAGCTGCTGAAGCCTATGAAGTCCTGAGCAATACCGAGAAAAAAGCACAATACGACCGCTTTGGCCATGCCGGAATGAGCGGTGCTGGTGGTTTTAGCGGTGGCGGCATGAACATGGACGACATCTTCTCCCAATTCGGCGACATCTTCGGTGGCGCATTTGGCGGCGGTAGTTTTGGTGGCAGCCGAGGCGGATCAAGAGTGGTGAAAGGCACCAATTTACGCGTCAAAATGAAGCTCACGCTAGAAGAAATTTCTGGTGGGGTCAAGAAAAAAATAAAGGTCAACAAGCTAGTACAAGCGGAGGGTGTTACTTACAAAAACTGCCCCACTTGTCAGGGTACGGGGCGCATTACACGTGTGGCTCAAACATTCTTAGGCGCCATGCAAACGCAGTCTGCTTGTCATGTCTGCCAGGGCGCAGGTAAATCCATCGAGACCAAACCTGCCGATGCCGATGCGCAAGGCCTCAGAAGACAAGAAGAAATCATTGAAATCGAAATTCCTGCTGGCGTGGAAGAAGGCATGCAGCTGAGTGTGCGCGGCAAAGGAAATGCGGGCCCTTTCAATGGTGCTCCTGGCGACCTCATTGTCGTGATAGAAGAAATTGCCCATGACGACCTCCGTCGAGAAGGTGAAAACCTGCATTACGACGCGTTTCTCAACTTTACAGATGCCGTACTTGGCAATTCAATCGAAATACCTACAGTTGGCGGAAAGGCCAAAATCAAAGTAGACCCGGGCACGCAAAGCGGCAAAGTCTTGCGCTTGCGTGGCAAAGGTTTGCCCAATGTACAGCGCTACGGCACTGGCGATTTATTTGTACACCTTCATGTCTACACGCCCACAAGCGTGAGTAAAGAAGAGCGCGAAATCCTCGAGAAACTCCGCGATTCCGAAAACTTTGACCCCTACAAAGCGCAAAAAGACAAAGGCTTTTTTAGCCGCATGCGCGACATCTTTAGCTAATGAGATTTTTACAGTTAGCTCAGTTGGGCCGCAATTCATTCGGGCTTTACATTGGTGGCATCGCTGTACTCATACTTTTGTTTATTTTAGGTGGCTTGCCCTTGCTTTTCGATGCCAGCACGCGCTTTCCAGGCCTTGAACTCGATATTGAAAACCCTGCGTTTATCAAAGCTTATGGCTCAACGCGCTTGCTCGTTGGAGAGCTGCTGTCGTTCTTTTTGGCCTGTATAGGTTTTGTTTGGTACTTGCGTTCTGCGCACAAGCGTCCGCTGCGTTCAATTTTTACGGCAGCACCCCATTTTCGATGGAAACGTTTTTTTGGATTTGGCCTCCTTTTGTTTTTGCTGCTTTGTTTGCTCACCTTACTGGAAGTGCTCTTCAGCGGTCAGTCGGCAATGGTGCAATGGAATTTCAAAGCCCAGGAATTTTGGCTTTTGTTCTTGTTTTCCTTGTTGCTCATCCCTTTTCAGGCCGGTATTGAGGAGTTGGTTTTTCGGGTCTACGCCCTGCAAGGATTGTATTTGCGCACTAAAAGTGTTTGGCTCAGTATCGGTTTGAGCTCGGCTATGTTCGCAACCATGCACATCTCGAATCCGGAAATCGCCATTCTAGGCCCCGGACTTTTACTTTATTACTTCATGGCCGGTCTTTTTCTTGCGCTGCTCGCCATTCAAGACGACGGCCTAGAACTCTCTTTGGCTTTTCACATCTTTAATAATCTTTTTGGCGCCTTTGTCGTCACGAGCGATTGGCAGGCTTTTCATACCGAAGCACTCTTTATTGACCAGCGGGGCCCTGGGTCTTTGCTTGCTCAACTCGGAGCTGCAGTCCTCATTTTTGCAGGTCTTTATTTCGTGCTCTCGAAAAAATTCAAGTGGAAACCACTTGCGTCGTTGCGCTAGTCTAGATTTTTACTAGCTTTAAGTCATGATTAAAGTAGCGCAAGTCAGTAAATCTTATCAGCGCAAGTTGGTACTCGACGACGTCTCTTTGGAGGTGCCCAAAGGTCAAATTTTTGGCTTACTCGGGCCCAACGGCGCCGGCAAAACCACCCTCATCCGCATCCTCAACCAAATGGCTAGCCCAGACGCTGGTAGCGTTTCTTTTGAAGGCCAACTGCTCAGTGAGCGCCATTTGCCCCTAATTGGCTACTTGCCCGAAGAGCGCGGGCTCTACAAAAACATGGCCGTGCGCGCACACTTGTTGTTTTTAGCCCAACTCAGGGGCTTGAACAAAACAACTGCTGCCCAAAACGTCGACCACTGGCTGCAGCATTTTGAAATTCAAGATTGGCAAAATAAACGCATCGCTACGCTCTCCAAAGGCATGGCTCAAAAAGTGCAATTTATAGCAGCACTTGTGCATCAGCCACAATTACTGATCCTCGATGAGCCCCTTTCAGGTTTCGATCCGCTCAATGTAGAGCTTATCATGAATGAAATCAAAGCACTCAAAGCGCAAGGTACCACCATCATTCTTTCTACACACAACATGAAAAGCGTCGACGCCATCTGCGATCAAGCCGCGCTGCTCCACCAAGGTCAAATTTTGGCCCAAGACACCGTTTATAATCTGCGCCGCACACACGCCAAAGGCCTTATTTTTGTGCGCTTCAGGGGCCATATGCTCAGCTTTGCCAACGCCCTCTGGACCGACTTCACGCTGCTCGAACAAAAAGAAACCGAAACGGGTCTATTTGCTTGCCTCTTGCAAATCCGAGGCGAGCGCAGTGTCAATGACCTCATGCGCAGTCTTCAAGACCAAGTTGCCGTAGAACACATCGAATTGCTTTTGCCTTCCATGCAAGAAGTTTTTGTCGATCTCATCACCCAAAAAGAAAACCAAGATGTCTAAGTTTTTGCTTCTCACACAGCGCGAAATCCAAGAAAGACTTGGTCAAAAAGGGTTTTGGTACATGCTCGTTTTAGGCCCAATTGTGGTGTTGTTGCTTTTGGTTGCTTTGCTCAAGGCTGCAGATCAAGGCAAGCAAGAGCTGAGTGTCCTGATCGCCGACCCTGGCCAAATCATGGACCACCGCCTCATGGCCCAAGAAGAAAAACACATCCAATATTACTTTCTCGACGACTACCTCGAGCTCAATGAATTTGAGCGCGCTAAAGCGTATCAAGAATTTGACGTCCTCGTTGAGCTCAACGAAAAGGTGCTCAACAACAAAAAATGTTTTGTCTTTTACCGCGATCAAATGGGCTTAGATGCGCGCATTCAACTCAAGTTTCAAGTAGAAAGACGCCTCGAGGAGCTCATTGCCGCGCAGCACTCGAGCTTGAGCGAGCAAGCTTTTCGCCAGATCAAGCAAGGCATCATTTTTGATTTTCGCGACCTCCAAGATCCTAAAAACGAAGCCAAAGAGGCCAATGCCTGGGCTGGTTTTGTGCTAGGCGCCTTTATTTTATTCTTCGTGGGGCTCTACGGCATGACCATCTTTCGGGCAACTGTCCGCGAGAAAAGCAACCGCATTGTCGAGGTTTTGCTGGCAAGCGTGCGCCCACAGCAGCTCATGCTCAGCAAAATAGTGGGCATTGGCTTGGTGGCGCTTTTGCAACTCTTCGGGTGGGTACTGATGCTCGCATTGGGCTTCGTGCTCTTGCGCGAGACACTCTTTTTAGATGTTCTAGACCCGAGCCATTGGGGGCAGGGAGGCCCTGAACGCCTCAATCCGTTGTCTACGTTGGTTTTTGAACAACTCAATTTGTCTTTTCTGTTCTTGCATTTTGTGGTGTTTTTTGCGGCCAGTTTTCTTTTTTACGGGGCGCTTTTCGCGGTGTTGGGCGCGCGCAGTGGCGCCGACGCCGACGGCCAGCAGTTTTTGCTGCCGCTGATCTTTTTGGTGTCCTTTGGTATTTTTGCGGGCATCTACGCCATTTATTACCCCCATACCATCTTAACTCAAATCTTTGCCTATCTGCCTTTCAGCGCACCCGTTTTGGCCTTAATTACTTTAGCCAAAGGCGTTAGCTTGGCTGTTTACACAAAAATCTTACTGAGCCTTTTAGTGCTTGTAGTGAGCGCCTTGTTACTGCTCAAATTGGCGGGCCGCTGGTACAAGAATTCGATTCTTAAATTTTAAGTATGCGCAGGGCCGTCATCGATCTCGGGACCAACACCTTTAATCTGCTGATCGCCGACACCCAAACACGTCAAGTTTTGTTTCAAACCAAAGAAGGCGTGGCGCTCGGTATGGGCGGCATCAACGAAGGTCGAATCAGTGAAGCCGCAATGGGGCGGGCTTTTGCTGCACTACGTGGCTTTAAGGAACTTTGCCAAACATGGCGAGTTCAGGAAATTCAAGCAATTGGCACTTCTGCCTTGCGAGATGCTACCAATGCGCAAGATTTGTTGCAAAAAGTAAGCGGCGAATTACAAATTACAATTGATATTATTTCTGGCCTGAAGGAAGCCGAATTGATTTATAAAGGGGTGCAATTGACTTATGATTTCGCTCAACCTGCACTCATTATGGACATCGGCGGGGGGTCTACAGAGTTTATTGCGGCAACAAATCAAGGCCCGTACTTGGCTCAATCTTTTGACATCGGCGTCTCGCGACTCTTTCAAGCTTTCGATTTTTCAGATCCATTTACCATCCAGGATATCCAGAAAGTTGAATCCTTTTTGGAAAACAAATGCGGGGCCTTCTTTCAACAACCCTTGCCCAAAGTGCTGATTGGTTCTTCCGGTAGTTTCGAAACATTTTATGAGTTAATGGAAGAAAGTATTTTTGATTCGAAAAGCATTGCTATCGAGGTAGATAGAAATCGATTCGCACAGATGCTCGAGCAAATCATTTGTTCTACCCAAGCTGAACGCGATGCGAATCCACACATCATTGCCATAAGAAAGCGCATGGCACCGCTTGCTGCTATCAAAACGCGTTGGGTGCTTGCGCATGCAAGAATTGAACACATCTTCATTTCACCATACTCCTTAAAAGAGGGGGTATTATTTGGCCTATGAAAACTTACAGCTACTTTCTCTTTCTCTTTCTCTTTTGGTCTTTTTTCTCTTTTGGGCAATCGGCTTTCGATGTGCTTGACTATAATTTGAATATCATTTTAAGCAAAGATTCCAAACAAATAGTGGTCAACGAAGCGCTGCAAATCCGTCTTTTGGCAACAACGCATCAAGTCCAGCTCGATTTAATAGGGCCTCAAGACCAAACGTCTGGCATGAAGGTCAGTAGCGTTACGGCACCTTATCAAAATGTCAAATGGAAACAAACAGATGAGCATTTACTGATTGATTTACCCCCACAATTGCAAAATGGAGACATCCAACTCTTCATTCAAATGAGTGGAGAGCCAAGCGATGGCCTGATCATGACCGACAACAAATTTGGCGATCCAACTTACTTCGCCGACAACTGGCCCAACCGTGCACGCTACTGGTATGCTTGCCACGACCACCCTTCAGACAAAGCTACCTATCAATTCATTGTGCAAGCACCCAAAGATTATATGGTGGTGGCCAACGGCAGCTTATTGTCCAAAATACCAAAAGATAATAGCGCCTCATTAGAATGGACTTACCGCATAGAGGAGCCCATTGCCACCAAAGTGGCGGTAATTGGCGTTGCAGCTTTTGTAAGCAAAGAAATTACAGTGCTGAACGGCATTCCAATCAGTGCAACCGTTTATCCGCAAGATAGCGTGAAGGGCTTGGCTACGTTTTTTGAGGTGGCCCCAAAAGTGACCGATTTTTATATCAACCTATTAGGCGCTTATGCCTATCCAGTGCTCAATAACGTGCAATCTACCACCAAATATGGTGGCATGGAAAACGCAGGTTGTATTTTCTACGATGAAAATTCCTTGAATGCAGATTTGCGCAGCGCACACTTGGTAGCGCACGAAATTGCCCACCAATGGTTTGGCAATGCAGTAACTGAAGCAGGCTGGCCGCATCTTTGGCTGAGCGAAGGTTTCGCTACTTACCTGACCAATATATACATTGCACATTCAGAAGGGAGCGTCCCTTTCTTAGCCCAAATGGCCCAAGACCGCAAGCGGGTGCTGCGCTTTGGTCTTGATTTCAAAAAACCACTCGTCGATTCGCTCACCACCGACCTCAATGCCTTGCTCAACCCCAATGCTTACCAAAAAGGAGCTTGGGTTTTGCATATGCTGCGCCAAGAAATGGGCGACTCCGCTTTTTTTGAAGGGCTCAGTGCTTATTACGCCACCTACAAACACCGCAATGCGA
>CAMDFN010000028.1 GCA_945897565.1 Chryseobacterium gleum | reverse complement strand
TTTTATTCATTCTCTTTTTAATCATTAAGCGCGGCGGTGGAGGCGGCACAACCTTCGGTGGCAGACGCGGTGGGCCTGGCTTCTTTTATTTTGGCGGCTACGGCGGCGGATTTGGAGGAGGCTCTTCTGGTGGTGGCGGCGGCTTTGGTGGCTTTGGCGGCGGAAGCTTTGGTGGCGGCGGATCCGGTGGCAGTTGGTAAGACCATCTCAAACGTATAAAAAAGAGTCAACCTATTTAAAATAAAGTGTCATGAAAAAATTACTCATCATCCTATTATTTGGCTACCAAACATTGGTACAAGCCCAACAAATTCAAACGGTAGCTTTTTACAATGTAGAGAACTTGTTTGACACCATTGACGGCCCCAACGACGATGCCGAGTTTTTGCCTGCTGCAGAAAGCAAGTGGAATACGGAAAAATACAATGCCAAGCTTGAACACATCAGGCAAGTGATGGCAGCGCTCAATATGCCAATGATCATGGGTGTTTGTGAAATCGAAAACCGGGGCGTATTAGCAGACGTCATTGGTCAAGACAAACGCTACGGCATTGTGCACTATGACAGCCCCGACGCGCGCGGTATCGATGTCGCCCTGCTTTATCGCAAAGACCTACTGCGCTTGAAATCTTCAGGTAAAATCCGTTTTACGCTTCCAGGCGACAGCATCCCGACTTCCCGAGACATCGTTTGGGCGCAGTACCAATACAAAAAGGAATCCTTATACGTGCTGGTCAATCACTGGCCGAGCAGACGCTCAGGAGCCGACGAAAGCGCACCGCGCCGACTCATGGCTGCGCAAATGGCAGGGCAATTCATTGACTCCCTTCAAAAAAATGATCCCAAAGCAAAAATTATTTTAATGGGAGATTTAAATGATCATCCTCAAGATGCTGCTCCACAACTTATTGCATCAAAATTAATTCCACAAATCACCAAGTCAAGTGGTGCTTTTGGAGGCTCTTACAATTACAAAAACGAATGGGACGTTCTAGACCATATATTTATTTCTTCGAATACCCTGAGTGGTAAAATACAAGTTCAAACTGAAAGTGGGAAGATCCATGATTTTCCTTATTTACTGACCGAATACAAAGGTCAAACGGTTCCGAACCGAACTTATGCCGGCAGTAAATATTTAGGTGGCTACTCTGATCACCTACCTGTTTCTATCCAAGTGATTTTACACCCTTAGTTTTCTTTGGTGGGTAATTTTTGCTTGTAGAGGAATTTCTTCTGGGTCGATTCAAAGGGTCTGTAGATAAAATACACTTCGTTGTTGTGCACCCTTACCTTCTCCACGTATCTAAATGCAAGTTTTACTTTTTGAACCACCGCACCGGTTTTCAAATCGAGAAGCCCTACATAAACATGTCCTTCTTGCTCGTAAATCGCGTAAATTTTACCTGTTTTGCGGTCTTGCTGTAGGTTCTTTTGAAAACCACTTAGCTTGGCTTGGTAATGATGGAAAATCGGAATAGACTTCAGAAGGCGGCCATCTATGGTATACACGCGCAGCATATCTTTTGGATAATCAAAAATATAAAGTGTGTCGTTGGACAAAAAAAGTGGCGCATATACAGGCTCGTAATACAAAGACTTCGTGAAAACATTAGCCCCTACATAAATTTCAGCATCGATTCCCGTCTGATTTTCTAGATTTTTAGCCCATAGCTTGGTACGAACATCTACCCATTTGTATTCCGAACGGTACAACTCCATCATGAGGTCGTCTTGGATGTGCAGGATGGCTTTGTAGGAAGAATCGAGCTGATCTAAAGCACCGTATTCAAAAGCGGGGTAGATATCGATATAACTCGAGTAAAACTGCCTTGTAAGGCTGGTATCTACAATGGGCGCGACATATTTAAAAAAGTAATCCTTGGGGATGCTTCCCAGCTGAAGTGTCGAGTCCATTCTTTGTATTCCATACATATTTGTAGTTGTTTCGACATGAACATTCCCGCGGAAATCGCGTTTGAGCGCTTGTGCTCTTTCTGGAATCTGTTGTAAAAACAGCGTGGTGTCCTTCCATACGGATTGTAATTGAGCATCTTTTAGCAAGTTCTTCTCGTAGGTCAGTAATATGAGCGCACCCTCGGCATCTAATTCAAAATCGGCAACACTATAGGTTGTGGAAGCGTAAACAGTATCGGGTTTATTGGGTCTCAAGACAACTTCCTTTTCTTCTTGGATGCGTTCGGCCTTGAGCGCAATGCGCAGCTGAACGGTGTCTGCGGTTTCAAAAAAAGGGATTTTTCGTTTACCTGCAAGATAATAAGGATGGCCGAAGCTTAAAAAAGCGGCATCTTGCTTTTCGGCATTGACTTGTTTCAAGGGCAATTCTAAAGTGCCGTTTTGTTTAGAACTCCCAAAGGCCAAGGTATCTGTGCCTGCAATGAGCCAGCATTGGACATTGGGAATGGAGTCTTTGGTTTGGCTATCGGTAAACGTGCAACTGAGCACTTGAGCAAAGGCGCCAGTGCTAAAAAGCACAAAGAAAAAAAACCAGAACAATCGCATATGATGAAGATGCAAACCTGGGTAGGTTTTCACAATTTTAGCAGACTTTCTGCACCCAATTCATGGTATCGGCAATTTCGCCAGACTTTACACCGTCGAGATATGCTTTGATTTTCAAGGATATTTCGCGGGTTTCGAGCGCTGGCAGCATGATTTTTTCGTCGCGGTAACCAATGAGCGCAATGGGCGCAATAGTAGCAGCTGTACCCGCACCAAATGCCTCTTGAAGCTTGCCTGTTTTGGCAGCATCTATGATTTCGGCAACCGTAACTGGGCGCTCTTCTACTGGAATGCCCATATGACGGGCGAGTTCTAGAACTGTTTTTTTGGTGGTGCCGCGCAAAATGGTGTCAGCCTCTTCGGTAGGTGTGATGATTTTGTTGTCCATGACAAACAAAATGTTCATGGTGCCAGACTCTTCAATGAAAGTATGTGTTTTGGCGTCTGTCCAGACCAACTGATGAAAGCCTTCTTGTTGGGCAAGCCTGGCTGGATACAAAGAGGCACCGTAATTGCCGGCTGCCTTTGCTCTGCCCACACCACCAACGGCTGCACGCGTGTAATATTCTTCAATTTTGACCCGAACAGGCTCGGCGTAATAGGCGCCAACTGGAGAATTGATGATGATAAATTTATAGGTGTCTGAAGGTTTGATACCTACAAATTCATCTGTAGCAAACATAAACGGTCGAATATAGAGGGCGTACCCAGGTTTGCTGGTGACCCAGTTTGCGTCTGCGGCAACAAGTTGCTTGACGGCTGCCAAAAATAATTCTTCTGGAATTTCGGGCATGCACATGCGCGCTGCAGACTCAGCAAAACGACGTGCGTTGAGTTCTGGTCTGAACAAAACCACTTCGTTGTCTTTGTTGCGGTAAGCTTTCATGCCCTCAAAAATGGACTGTCCATAATGAATAGCAGACATGGCTGGATGCATTGGGATAGGGCCAAAAGGCAAAATTTCTCCTTGTTGCCAAGCGCCATCAGCGTATTCCATCACAAACATGTGATCGGCGAAGATTTTTCCGAAAGGGAGGTTGTCCCAATCAACAGTTGATAAATGGCTATTGGTGTTGTGTGTGACGGGGAATGTGAAGGAAACTCCTGACATAAGCGTGTTAATTGATGCGCGAATATACAGCTAAATCATAGAGCATACAACTTATTGACCGTATTAAAAGCATTCCTTAACTTTGCCTCATGCATGCCTTCACACTAGCCTTAGAAATCCTTCAAAAGCATTGGGGCTTTAGTGCATTTAGGTCAAGTCAAGAACCTATCGTAAAGGCTGCATTGACAGGCCAAGACACCCTTGCACTGCTTCCAACCGGCGGCGGCAAGTCAATTTGTTTTCAAGTACCTGGATTGCAGCGCGAAGGGCTTTGTTTGGTGATTTCTCCACTCATAGCACTAATGCAAGATCAGGTGGAGAATTTACACAAACGCGGCCTTCGCGCCAAAGCATTAACAAGCGGGCTCACCTTTCGAGAAATTGATCAAATCCTAGACAACGCTCGTTTTGGAGGGCTCGATTTCTTATACACCTCACCCGAACGCATCCAATCGGCGCTCTTTATTGAGCGCTTCAAACGCATGAAAATCTCGCTTTTGGTCGTAGATGAAGCGCATTGTATTTCAGAATGGGGCCACGACTTTCGGCCCGCTTTTCGCCAAATTGCCAAATTGCGCCAACTTCAGCCAGAAGTCCCCATTTTAGCCTTGACAGCCACCGCCACCAAAGCCGTTCAGCAAGACATTTGCTTGCAGTTAGAAATGCCTAAAGCGCAAGTGCTCGAGGCTTCTTTCGCCAGAGATAATTTGCAGTATTTAGTAAGGCCTGCCCACAACAAAATGCAAGAAATCTTAGCAATTTGCCAAAGAGAAAAAGGAACCGGTATTGTCTATTGCCAAACCAGGCGTTCGGTCAAAGAGGTAGCCCGCGTTTTACTGGCCAATGGCTTGCGCTGTGGCATTTACCATGGTGGGCTCAGTGCGCAAGAGCGCAGTCAGATGCTTCGCGCTTGGCTCACAGACAAGAACCAAATTATGGTGGCAACCAACGCTTTTGGCATGGGTATAGACAAGCCCGATGTGCGTTTTGTATTGCATCATGAAGTCCCGACCTCTCCTGAGGCATACTTTCAAGAAGCAGGGCGCGGCGGGCGCGACGGCCTACCCTCTTACGCGCTGCTGCTACATGAACCCAAAGATTTTACGCAAATGCAGCAACAACTCGACAAAAGTTTTCCGAGTGCCGAACGCGTCATTTTTGTATATCGCGCCATTTGCAATTACCTTAAAATAGCCATTGGGTCTGGTAAAGATGAGTGCTATCCGTTTGACATGAAAACTTTTTGTCGCACCTTCGAGCTACCCGACGACGAAGTATATTATGCACTCAAGATTTTGGCCCACAATGGCAATTTAAGCTTAGAAGAAGGCTTTTTTCAGCCCACGCGCCTGCAGTTTATTGTCAATAATGAATTGTTATACAATTTTCAGATCCAACACGAAGACTACTACACGCTTTGCGCCACTTTAGTGCGCAGCTATCCGGGTATTTTTGACCAAATGACGCGCCTGCACGAAGACAAAATCATTCAAAGACTAAAAACGACGCCGCAGCGTTTTGAAGAACAACTAGACTTCATGCAAAAAAACGGCATCATAGAACTGACTAAAAAAAGCAACTTACCACTGCTCTATTTCACTATTGAAAGGCTTCCCGAGTCTTACTTGAATCTCAAAGCACAAATTTACCTAGCGCGCAAGCAATCTGCTCAAGACAAACTTGCGGCCATGCAGCGCTACTGTCAAGAGCCCATTTGCCGCGCCCAACAACTCATCACTTACTTTGGGCAGCAAATTGCACCTTGCGGACAGTGCGATGTATGCCTACCTAGACATTTAGACGACAGCTCGCTGTTGGCTTTTCTTAGTGAACCTCGCAGTATAGCAGAGCTCGAAGCGCGTTTTTTATGCGCCAAGGCCGAGCTTGAGCCTCTGATCAGGCCGCATTTACTCACCGAAAAAATCAAGTTCAAAGCGGGAAAATTCTACCTCTAATTCTCGCTCATGACCACACCTGCTGTACAAGTTGTGCCAAAACTCCAATGGCACATCTTACGCGTTTTATTGCCTTTTGTTGTAGGTATCTACCTGGCCGACTACCGTAATTTAACGGACGCTTCTTATCTATTTTTTAAGATTTTTTCTTTGGGGAGTACAGCACTTCTCTTTTTAAAATCTTGGCGGCAAATCGGCATTATCTTCTCCTTTCTTGCGCTAGGTTTTTGGCTGCTTTATAGCCGTCAAACCTTGTTTAGGGAGCAGCAAACACTCCAATTTGAACATGAAATAGAAGGCTATTTTATACCTCAAACGATAGAGCACAAAAAAGATCTTCAAAAAATACAAGGGCGCTTTTATTTCGGTAGCCCAAAGGCAAATAAGTCAATTCTGCTGCAGCTTTATAGCTACGCTCCTAAATCGCTTCGTTTAACAACTGCTTACGCCTTGCGCTGCCGGCCTGAACTGCTGCAAAACGAGCGCTACCCGGGTGCGTTTGATCAATCCAGGTACTTTGAATTGCAAGGTATAAGCCATCGGGCATTTGTACAAACAGGTGACATTCAAGCATTGGAAACCAATCCTCTTGACACTTCAAGCGCTGGGCTTTTGAGCATCAAGAGTCAACTTTCCGAACTCTTTTCACGCACCCTGAGTCCGCGATCGGCGGCTATTGGCCGGGCCTTAATTTTAGGTGAACGCGACGGCATTGACGCACAATTGCGCTCATATTTTTTAGCGACAGGTTCTATGCATATTTTGGCCGTTTCGGGCATGCATATTGGGCTCTTGATTTTGGCTTTACTCAAAATACTCAGCTACATTTCAAGATGGGTGAGTCGAAAACAAGCGTTGCTCCTGGTGCTTTTTATCGTTTGGTATTATGCTGTGCTCACCGGTTTGTCGGCATCTGTCTTGCGCAGTGTATTTATGTATAGCGTTTTGCTCTTGAGTCAGTTTTCAGGTCGGCAGATGAACCCACTCTCTGCGCTTTTCTTTTCGGCTTTTTGCCTCTTGCTCTATGACCCACGTTATCTTTTTGACCTCGGTTTTCAGTTGTCTTATTTGGCCATGATTGGTATTTATCTCTATTATGAAACGCTTCGAAATGCAGTTCAATTCAGATGGAAGCTACTGACACATTTTTGGGATGGCACAGCGCTGGGTTTGGCCGCCACCCTCACAACGCTTCCGCTGAGTTTATATCATTTTCATATGTATCCGAATTATGCGCAAATTGCCAACCTTTGCTTGATGAGCTTATCTAGCTTGATTTTAGTGCTCGGCATGTTTTTTCCTTTACTACAAGTAATGCCGGGTCTAGACCGCCTGAGTGCTTTTTTGCTAGACAACTGTATACAATGGATGCTAGACATTATGCAGTTTTTTAGCGAGGCGCCCGGCGCGCTTGCAAAGGGATTTGTACTTCCTTTTTGGTGGGTTTTGCTTTTTTGGTTGGCTACATTTCATATTTTTTATGGGCTCAAACGCCGGCAGAGATATATCGCTCAACTCGGATTGCTCAGCAGTTTGATTTTGATGGCGCTACAAAGGCAACGCGAGTGCTATACGCAGCAAATCTATTATTATCAAAATGACCGTGTTTTGGTCATTAGAAAGGGAGACAAAGCGCTTGCCTTTGGCCCAAAGCCTGAGGCAAAATGCGCATTTTTATTGCCGACACTTGAAATTTATCACAACTACAAGATCAGCTACAAACAAGTAAAAAAAGGAACAACAAAAGTCCGGTTACAGCACCTCGAAGTCAAGATTTCTAATCGAGAACGCTATCAAATTGCGATTCAAGCACAAAAGCAGACAGATAAAATCAAGGTCTTTTGACCAAGAATTTTATCTTTGCTAAAATTTGATCCCATGAAAATGCTCAGTCCGAAGGCCGTTCTTCAGGCGCTCGAAGCCCAAGACAGTTGTTGCCTTATCGATATCCGCGAACCTTATGAATTATTGAACTGTAAAATTGACTGCCCGTCTGTACCGATGGCCACCTTTGCAACAGCCTACCCCAATTATCAGCATTACAACCAAGTGGTGCTCATGTGTCAGTCTGGTAAGCGCGCAGAAGCGCTAGCTAATTTTATGGAGACTGAATTTAATGCCACAAATATCTGTGTCTTAGAAGGTGGTATCAACAACTGGATTGAACAAAATGCACCTCAAATTACCTGTCAATAAATGAGCGCACTCACTCAACTCCTCGATTTTATCCTGCATATCGACAACTACCTTTTCTTGCTTATACAAGATTATGGCATTTGGGTTTATGCCATTTTATTCCTCATTATTTTTGTAGAAACCGGCTTGGTGTTCATGCCGCTACTCCCTGGCGACTCCCTGCTTTTTGCAGCGGGTTCGTTTTGTGCTGGGGTAAAAATAGACCATGAATTGGCACAACTCAATTTATTTGTTGTGCTCGGCTTGCTCATTATTGCAGCTATTTTGGGAGATGCCCTCAACTTTTGGATTGGTCAAAAATATGGTCGCAAACTCGCCGAGCTCAAAATCGGACGCTCCGCCCTACTCAAAGAAAAGCACTTGCAGCAAACCCAAGCATTTTTCGAGAAACACGGCTCCAAAACCATTATCATTGCGCGCTTTGTGCCGATTGTGCGCACATTTGCACCCTTTACCGCAGGTTTGGCCAATATGCGTTACGGCGTTTTTTTTAGATTCAATGTCATTGGCGGCATCAGTTGGGTGTTGGGCTTAACGCTTTTGGGTTACTTTTTTGGCAACCTTACCATTGTGCGCAACAACTTCGAAACAGTCATTTTTGGCATCATTGGCTTGTCTTTGCTCCCGATGCTCATCGCTGTTTGGAGAGAAAAAATGACTAAGCGTTGAAACGCTGAAACTCATTTTGCAAATACAAACGGCAAATTTCTGTCGGAAACTGCTCTATTTGAGCGGATATTTCTAAGATTTTAGCAGCCAAATCTGTGGCGCTTGCTTGTGTATCTAAAGTGTTGGCCGCCATATTGATAACGCGCAATACCTCTTCTTTTGCTTGGATAAGCATCAGCCAGCCTTGTGGCGACACAAATAACTGTTGGGCAATATTGTGTTCAAACTCTTCTCTGACTGTCTTTATAAGTATACTTTGTTGGGTGCGGGCATTGTGCGTTACTTGCAAGGTGCGCAGCGTAAGGTTGGCAGGCGAAATGCGATCTAGCAATAAAATACAGCGCTGATAGGCTTCAAGCTTACTAGGAAGAAAGTAATTTTGCCGCTGCAAACTGAGTTCTATCTGGAGCTTCAATAGGCTGTGGTCGTGTTGGCGCTTGAGAAATAAATAAACGATTGCCACCATTGCCAAACTGACCAACAGAAACGAAATAACTACAAAAATGAGTTCCATACGTATTTTTTTGAGGCAAATATAGTGCTTTGCGCTATTTTTACTCCATGAATAATGTGTTACTTCCGCTCATCCTGTTTTTATATTTCGGCTTACTGCTTGCCATCGCCTACTTTACCTCCAAAAATGCAAGCAGCCATAGTTTTTTTACCGGTGACAAAAAGAGTCCTTGGTATTTAGTTGCCTTTGGCATGATCGGCACCTCGCTTTCTGGCGTTACATTTGTTTCAGTTCCTGGCGCTGTAACTGCAGGTGCGTGGCATTATTACCAACTCGTGCTTGGTTTTTTTGCCGGCTATTTTGTGGTAGCTTACGTACTTCTGCCACTCTATTACAAATACCAACTGAGCTCTATTTACCGTTATCTAGAGCTGCGCTTGGGTTTGCGCGCTTACCAATGGGGGGCTGGTTATTTTATTTTATCGCGCACGCTTGGCGCAACAGTTCGGCTTTATCTTGTCATTAACGTCTTGCAACTTTTTGTTTTTGAACCAATTGGCTTGGCCTTTTGGCAATCTACGCTTTTGATCATCTTCATGATCCTAGCCTACACACTCAAAGGTGGTGTCAAAACAATTGTCTGGACAGACACCCTACAAACTTTCTTTATGCTCTTGGCCTTAGTTGTTTGTATCTTCACAATACAACAGCAACTGGATGTATCTTGGTCAGAACTCTGGAAAAACCTCCAACAAGCACAACTGACCCAAATTTGGTCCTGGAATCCATCCAAAAGCGATTATTTCTGGAAACATTTTATCGGTGGTGCTTTTATAACCATAGCCATGACCGGTCTCGATCAAGAAATGATGCAAAAAAACATCAGTGTAAAAACACTCAAAGATGCCCAAAAAAACATGGTGGTCTTTAGTTTTACCTTGCTTATTGTCAATGCATTGTTTTTGCTACTCGGCAGTATCTTGAGTTATTTTGCGCTCAAAAACGGGCTCAATTTTGCACCAGACGACCTCTTCCCGCAAATCATTCAGCAATATTTACCCACTGGCGTTTTTATCATCTTTATCATCGGCCTCATCTCCGCGCTTTTTCCATCTGTAGATGGCGCAATTACCGCACTCACCGCTTCTTTCTGCATAGATATCATTGGTTTTGAACGCAAAAACCTACCCGAAGCTGAGCGCATGCGCCTCAAAAAAATAGTCCATATCAGTTTTGCCGTTCTTTTCACTTTGTTGGTTTTCTTGTTCAAATGGTACAACGACAAAAGCATCGTGAACCTGATCTTCTTGATAGCCGGTTATACTTATGGTCCATTACTCGGTTTATTTGCCTTTGGCATCCTCACCAAACGAAATGCGCCAGCTCAATTCATTCCGATCATCGTGATTTTAGCCCCTGTTTGCTGCTATTTATTGAGTAAAAATGCAGACCTCATTTGGAAAGGGTATCAATTCGGAAATGAAATGTTACTGCTCAACGGAATGCTTACTTTTTTACTGCTCTTATTGAGTAGTTTTGCCTATCAACCCACACAACCCGATGAAACTACTCTTGTCTGATCACCAAATGCATTTGCGCTTTGCGCCTTTGACACTCACCCGCCCGCTTGCCGAGTTGCGTTGTGGCCTTTTCACCAATACCGAACGCTGGAAAAACCTACTCGACGGTGTACAAATTGGGTATCAAACTGAAAGCTACTTACAGGCAAAATACCCGAGCAACACTGGTATTTGGGTCAATGCGCAAGTGATACCAGATCAAAAAATTGCAAACGCAGTTAGTCAACTCAAAGCAGGGCAAGCACTTTATGCAAATCAGGTTTTGATTGCCGTACATCAAGAAGAGAGAGAGCGCATAGATTTAGTGGCTGAAGAGCTCATTGTTTTAGAAAACCGCTGGGACCTCTACCTCAAAAACGCTGCGATTTTACGACATGATTTTAAATTGGCAACTGATAAAAGAGTCTCTAAAGAACTTTCGAGCACCAACTTACTAATTGGCCCAGCAGATCAGTTGTTTATTGAAGATGGCGCGCGCGTTGAGGGCGCCATTTTGAACACCAATGAAGGACCTATCTACATTGGCAAAAATGCAGAAGTCATGGAAGGTGCGCTGTTGCGTGGCCCTTTAGCGTTTTGCGACGGCGCCGTTGTCAAGATGGGTGCAAAAATTTATGGTGCTACTACAATTGGGCCCGAATGTCGTATCGGTGGCGAAGTCAGCAATAGCATTTTTCAGGGCTATTCCAATAAAGGGCACGAAGGCTTTATTGGCTCTGCCCTCATCGGCGAATGGTGCAACTTAGGTGCAGACACCAACTGCTCCAATCTCAAAAACAATTATGGCAAAGTAAGTACTTATTGCTACGAACAAAAGCAACAAATACAGACCAACGAACTTTTCATGGGGCTCACCATGGGAGACCACAGCAAGTCTGCCATTAATGTTCAGTTCAACACCGCAAGTGTTGTGGGCGTAAGCAGCAATGTTTTTTGCACGCACTTCCCCGAAAAACATATTTCTTCCTTTCAATGGGTTTCAGATGTGCAAACAGAGCCCTACCAGCTCGACAAAGCTATTGAGGCTGCTTCTGCCATGATGGCCAGAAGAAAAGTGATTTTTAGCCCAGAAGAGCTCCAAATCTTTGATTTCTTGGCAAACAACTGACTTTTTTGCAGCGTTTCTGCCTTTGGCATACATCTTGACATCCCACCCGCTTGAAACAATTCTATTATGAGCAATCTCTTTGATCAAGGTTTTTTTGGATTATCTGGCTATGACGCCGATGCTGAGTTCATTCCACTCATCACAGCAGAGGAAGAAGCGCAAATGAACAAACAAGAATACCCTGAAGAACTCCCTATACTTCCTTTGCGCAACAACGTGCTCTTTCCTGGCGTCGTGATTCCAATTACAGTTGGCCGAGACAAAAGCATCAAACTGATTCAAGAAGCCAATAAAGGCAGTAAAATTATTGGGGTGGTTTCTCAAAAAAACCAAGACGTTGAAGCGCCTCAGTTTGCTGATTTACATCAGGTTGGCACCGTTGCCCAAATCATTCGCTTGCTCAAAATGCCCGATGGAAGCTCTACGGTCATTATTCAAGGAAAGAGGCGTTTTGAAATGCTACAGGCCACCCAAACCGAGCCTTACATGAAGGCCAAGGTGCGTGTCCTGACCGAACAGCCTATCGATAACGCCAACAAAGAACTTGAGGTCATGTTCAACACCATCAAAGACCTTGCCCTACAAATCATCAGAGAAAGCCCGAACATTCCTTCTGAGGCTCAATTTGCCATTGGCAACATAGACAGCCCCAGCTTTTTGGTCAATTTCATCTCGTCCAACATGAACGCAGATGTAGCCAAAAAACAAGCCATGCTCGAAGAAATGGACATGAAAAAACGCGTCCTGATGGTACTTGAGCACCTTTCTTCCGAAATCCAAGTGCTCGAGATGCGCAACGAAATCCAAAACAAAGTGCGCAAAGACCTCGACAAACAACAGCGAGAATACTTTTTGCACCAGCAAATGCGTACCATTCAAGATGAGCTCGGCGACAACCCTCAAATTCAAGATGCCCGCGAACTCGAAAAAAGAGCACAACATAAAAAATGGGATGCGCGCGTGGCCAAACTTTTCGGAAAAGAACTCGAAAAACTACAGCGCATGAATCCGCAAGGTGCTGAATACACCGTTCAGCTCAATTACCTTGACCTCTTACTCGAACTCCCTTGGAATGTCTACAGCAAAGACAAGCTCGATTTGAATATTGCCAAGCGCGTGCTCGAGCGCGATCATTTTGGTCTAGAAAAGGTCAAAGAACGCATTTTAGAATATCTAGCCGTTCTTAAACTCAAAGGCAACATGAAGGCGCCTATTTTGTGTTTCTATGGCCCTCCAGGTGTGGGAAAAACGTCATTAGGCAAGTCCATTGCCGAAGCGTTAGGTCGTAAATATGTCAGAATGTCGCTTGGCGGGCTTCACGACGAAGCTGAAATCCGCGGGCACCGCAAAACCTACATTGGCGCCATGCCGGGTCGCATCATGCAAAACATCAAAAAAACCGAAACAGCCAATCCTGTTTTTGTGTTAGATGAAATCGATAAATTGGGCCGCAGCAACCACGGAGACCCCTCTTCTGCCCTGCTAGAAGTGCTAGATCCAGAGCAAAACGGCAACTTCTACGACAACTATGTCGAAACCGAATTCGATTTATCTAAAGTCTTGTTTATCGCTACAGCTAACAACCTTCAAAGCATACAAAGCCCCTTACTGGACCGTATGGAAATCATTGAAGTCAATGGTTATACCCTCGAAGAAAAAATTGAAATTGCCAAGCGCCACTTGTTACCAAAGCAAATCACTGCACACGGCATCCAAAAAAACGATATTTCCATCGAAAAAAAGTTGTGGCAACAAATCATTGAGTCCTACACTTTTGAGTCAGGCGTGCGTGGTCTAGACAAAATTGTGGCCAAATTGGTGCGCAACCGCGCGCGTCAAATTGCCATGGAAGAAACCTTTGAACCGAAACTTTCAAGCGCCGACCTCTTCACCTTTTTGGGTGCAGGCCGCATGCGCACTAAATACGACAACAACGATGTAGCCGGTGTAGTTACGGGCCTCGCCTGGACCGCAGCTGGCGGAGACATCCTCTTTATTGAGAGCCTCATCTCAGAAGGAAACGGCAAGCTCAATCTGACGGGTAATCTCGGTGACGTCATGAAGGAATCTGCTGTTATTGCGCTAGAATTTCTCAAAAGCCACCACGAGTTACTCGGCCTCGACCCCAAATTATTTAGCGCCTACAATGTACATATCCACGTACCAGAAGGTGCAACACCCAAAGATGGGCCTAGTGCCGGCGTAACCATGCTCACTGCACTCGCCTCTTTGTTTACACAGCGCAAAGTCAAGAAGAACCTCGCCATGACCGGCGAAATTACCTTGCGCGGCGATGTCTTGCCTGTTGGTGGCATCAAAGAAAAAATATTGGCTGCCAAAAGAGCTGGTATCAAAGAAATTATATTGTGTGCCAAAAACAAACAAGATATCGATGAAATTGCAGCAGACTATCTCAAAGGTCTTTCCATTCATTATGTCGATAAAATGGCTGAAGTTTTGCATTTAGCTTTGCTCCAAGAAAGAGTAAGCGCACCCAAAAAACTGGTCATACCTGAGAAAAAGTAATGTCGGTAAAGTATCATCATTTAGTGGTGTATGACGGTGTTTGTATCCTTTGCAACCGCCTGATCCAATACTTACTTGAAAAAGACAAACAGCAACTCTTGACTTTCAGTACCTTTCAGGGCCTACCTGCTATTATTGAGCAAAACGGACTTCAATTTCCTTTCGAGCAGAGCATTTCTTATTTTAGAAAAGGACAATGGTGGCAGCAAAGCAGTGCCGTCTTATTGCTCTATAAAGATCTCTACGGGCCTTACCACTGGACGCAAATTGCCTGGGTTATTCCGCGCTTCATGCGCGATTTTTGCTATAGAGTTGTTGCCAAAAACAGATACCGTTGGTTTGGCAAACATGCGCATTGTGTGCTGCCTGATTCCTCACAAAAAGACCGATTTATTGGCTAAAATATTGTAAATTGGAGGCTTAAATCGCTTCTTATGCCTATAAAACCATCTTCTTTAGCGTTCTTACTTACCTTATTTTTGACAACTGCTTTGGCGCAGCAAATGCCCAAACCCTCTCCTGTAGAGATAAGCAGTTTGCCCGAATGGGCACAACTCATGTATGCAGCGCAACCCAATGTTTTTGCAGTTCAAAATGCGTATCAAGCTTACTACCGAACACATCCTTTTGTCAAAAGTTACCACACGCAATACTACAAGCGCTGGATCAGAACCAATCAATATTTGATCAATGACACAGGTGATATTCAAGAACCAAATCCAGAAGAATTAGCCCTTGTGAATCAATTTTATCTCAAAAAACAACAAAGCCAAACCAAAACCTCTAACTGGACCATCGTTGGCCCCATTACCAATTACCAACAAGGGCTCACGCAAGGGTCTGGCCAAACAAATGTGTATAGCTTTGATCAGTGTGCGGGGCAACCCAACACCTGCTATTGCGGCACCGAACCCGGAGAGGTTTACAAGAGTGCAGATGGTGGCCTCAACTGGCAACTCGTCTCTAAAACCATCGATTTTGGCTCGGGCGTAAGCGCTGTAGAAGTGCACCCAACCAATGCTAACTTTGTTTTGGCAGGTGGCAACAACGGCATTTTTCTCAGTACAGATGGCGCCCAAAACTGGGTCAACACCTTGCCAACTACAGGTCTAAATGTCAATGAAATCTACATTTTACCTAATGACCCCAATATTATTTTAGCCGCTACAGATAAAGGCTTGTACCGCAGCACCGACGCCGCGCAAACCTGGACACAACTCTACACTCAAAAATCTTATGACATCAAGCAGAAGCCAGGTAGTGCCCAAACGCTTTATTTACTTAAGAATAATCCAACCTTGATCCGCTGTGAATTTTTTATTTCTACAGATGCTGGCCTTACCTGGATACTCCAAGATACCGGTTGGTATAATTCTACAGACCCTGCGCGTCAAGACGGAGGCGGTCGTTTGGCCGTGAGTGCTGCCGATCCTGAGCGTGTTTATGCGTATTTGATTGGAGAATCCAAACCAAACGATGTCGGTTATATTGGCTTGTACCGCAGCAACAACAGCGGCCAATCTTGGGTGCTCCCCAACGGCCCTGTGGGCGGCCCGTACAACACAAGCCACCCAAATTTAGCGCAAGGAACACCTACCTGGAATTACCATCAAGGCTTTTACAACTGCGCGCTCGTGGCCAACCCGACCAACGCCGACGAACTCCTGATTGGCGGCCTTAATTTGTACAGAACTACCGATGGCGCGGCCACATTTGCTGCTGTATCCGGATATGTCGGCGGCCCACTTGGCTTGCACGTAGACAACCAAGATTTTAGGGTAGTTGGCAACCATACCTGGATCACGACCGACGGTGGCATTTATCACAGTACAGATTTTGTAAACACACAACCAGATTTTTACATGTCGGGCGTACACGGCTCCGATTATTGGGGTTTTGACAACGGTTGGAACGAAGATGTATTGGTTGGCGGTTTGTATCACAATGGGAATTTGGCCTATCATGAAAACTACGGAACGGGCAACTTTTTAGAATTGGGTGGCGGAGAAGCACCAACGGGTTATGTCAACCCCGGTGACAACAAGCTCACCTACTATTCAGATGTCGATGGCAAGCGCATTCCGGCTACTTTAGATGGCGCCATTCAAAACGCATCCTTTGGCATAGACCCAAATGAAAGTTATTGGGCAGCCGAATCTACGGAACTGGTTTTTCACCCAAACTGCTACTCAATTGCTTATACAGGCAAAGAAAACCAATTATACCGCACCAATGACAAAGGTGCATCCTTTGAGCTCGTTCAGACATTTGGCTCCAACCCCAATGAGCGCATCAACTATATAGAAATTGCCTCAGACAACCCACAAATCATTTACCTCAATCAAAAAGCAGCTAGCGGCAGCACAGGTAAACTCTGGAAAACAAGCGATGGCGGGCTCACCTGGACCCAAAACAGTATTCCAGCGGGCAACTCTAGCCGCCTGCTTTTGGCGCTCAACCCTGCCAACTCACAAGAACTTTGGTTGGCGTATCCGAGTGGTTCAAATGGATTTAAAGTTTTCAAGTCAAGTAATGGCGGCGGCAGCTGGCAGAATCTCACGAGTAGTTTACTCAACAATGAGTCTGTGCAGTCTTTGGTGCATATCGCTGGCACCGACGGCGGAATTTACGTGGCTACCAACAAGGCTGTTTATTACCGCAACAACAACACCAATTTTACTTTAGAAAACAACGGCTTACCCCTCTTTACGAACGGCAACATTTTAAAGCCTTTTTACCGCGACCAAAAAATACGCTTGGCGTCTTATGGAAAAGGAATTTATGAAACCAAACTAGTCGAAAACCCAACAGAAGTGCTTGCGCGCATTACCGTCGACAAACTCAAGCAAACGGCGGTTTGCCTGATCGATTCTTTTTATTTTGACGACTATTCCTTTTGGAGTCATGAGGGTGCCTCCTGGCAATGGAGCTTCCCAACCGGTAGCCCCAGCACTTCCGCTTTGCGCAATCCAACTGTTTATTTTCAGAACCCAGGGCAGCACCTCGCTATTTTACAAATCACAGACGGCAATGGCCTAACCGATACCGATTCCTTGTATGTGGAACTCTCTTTGTTTGATTTTCAGCCAGGTATTCAAGAAGATTTTCAGCAACAGTTCTTACCCAATGGCTGGAGTGTCAAAGACCACAACGGCAACGGCACCTGGACACTCTCCACAAGTACAGGAGGTTTTGGCAATTCTAGTCAAGCTACCGTGTTCAATAACTACGACATTGATTCACAAGGCAGTTTCGACGACCTCATTATGCCGATAGAAACCAGTTATTTGAGCACGCAGCCTTATCTATTTTTTGATGTTGCTTATGCCCGTTGGGGCAGCGGTTACAGTGACTCTTTGCAAGTCGTTGTCTCGACAGACTGTTTTCAAACAGCCCAAATTTTGTATTTCAAAGGAGGAGAAATCTTGGCCACCTCCCCTGATAACCAAAGTTTCTTTATCCCCACAAACCAACAATGGCGCAAAGATTCGGTAGACCTGAGCGCTTATGCCAACCTTGGTGACCTACAAATTGCCTTTAGAAATATTGGCGATTGGGGCAATTGCGTTTATCTCGACAACATCAATATAGGTTCATTGGCAAGTGTGACCGAAACAAAACCCATCAAGCGGAGTGTTTATCCCAACCCGATTTGTCCGGGTTCAAGTATTCAAATTTCTGGAGCTCCTGCTGATATGGCAAGACTGATCGATCAAAATGGCAAAGAAGTAGCCCGATGGATGGGTGCCAATAAGCTCATCCTGGATCCAGATTTGAAAACAGGCGCTTATTTATTACAATTACACAGCAAGCAATTGATCAGTAACCATCAAATAATCGTGATGGATTAAAGAATCTCTAGTAAGCGAAAGATTGATTGCCTTAAACATTTCGTGGATTTGGCATAATTTATGATATTTGCACAGAAAATTATTTTTATGCGTGTTTTACTCGTTTTTGCCTTAAGTCTGTTTAGTTTCAATGCGTTATCGCAAGATGCCAAAGCAGAGGGTATCCTAGATAAATTATCTACCAAAATGAAGGGGATGAAATCCTTCTACATTGAATTCAATGCCAGCGTCAAAAACAGCACCAACGGCACCAATGAAAATGAAATTGGTAAGGGTTGGGTTAAAGGCAATAAATTTTATGCGTCGTACGGAGACAACACCATGATTTGCAATGGTGTCAAAACCTGGACTATCGTCAAAGACGAACGTTCCGTTTACGAGTCAGACGCCAGCGCCGACGACGAAGAGTCGATCAATCCGAAACGCCTCATGACCATCTGGGAAACCGGCTTCAAGAACAAATACGACCACGAAGATAAACTCAATGGCGAAGCAGTTCACGTCATTAACCTTTATCCGAAGGTGCCTTCAAAGGCAGAATACCACACCATTGTTTTATACATTTCCAAAACTGGTAATGAACTCTTGAAAGCAAGTATGAAAGCAAAAGATGGCACTACCATGACCTATTTGGTTACTAAATTTACAGCCAACCCAGATATCGACGACGCCAAATTTGTTTTTGATAAAAAGAAATACCCAGGTTACCCTGTGATCAAAGATTAACGCTTTAACAAGCGATCCATCTCGCGTTTGTCGTCTTTCTCCTTGAGGTCTTGACGTTTGTCGTGGAGTTTTTTACCCGTAGCACAGGCGATTTCAAGCTTCACCCATCCTTTTTCTGATAAAAATAGCTTGATCGGTACGAGCGTATGCCCTTTGATTTTCAAGAACTTTTCGATGCGGATAATTTCTTTGCGCTGCAATAAGAGTTTGCGGTCGGCGCGGGGTTTGTGGTTGTAAAACGAGCCGTTTTCGTATGCCGTGATGTGCATATTGCGCAGCCACACTTCTCCTTTCTCATACAAACCATAAGACTCTAAAATACTCGCCTTTCCGTTTCGGATACTCTTGATTTCGGTGCCGGACAGTACAATACCCGCCTCGAATACTTCATCGAGGTGAAATTCAAAACGCGCACGTTTGTTACGGATATTGAGTTCCTTGTTGGCCATGTGTGCAAAGTTACTAATTTTAACCCATGCAAATTCCGTCGGTTTATTTAGAACAAGCAGTAGACCAACTTGGCAGTTTACCTGGTGTGGGGCGCCGAACGGCGCTGCGTCTTGCTTTGGATCTTCTCAAGCGCAACGACATCGAAATAGACGATTTCGTAGCAGCACTGAGCGCGCTCAAAGACAAAGTACTGCGCTGTTCGTCTTGCGGAAATATCACCGACACACCAATTTGTGGCATCTGCAGCAACCCAAGGCGCGATGCATCTATCATTTGTGTGGTAGAAGACATCCGAGATGTGATGGCTATTGAATCTACAAGTACGTTCAACGGGCTTTACCACGTGTTGGGGGGGCTTATTTCACCAATGGATGGTGTTGGCCCCCACGACTTGAATATTGCAAGCCTACCCGAGCGCATCGAAAAATCTCAACCAAAAGAAATTATTTTGGCCCTCAGCCCCACAATGGAGGGCGACACCACCAATTTTTACATTTACAAAAAAATCAAAACCCTTGATTTATTGATCACGCGGATCTCCAGAGGTATCGCTGTTGGTTCAGAGTTGCAATATGCCGATGAACTCACGCTAGGGCGTAGCCTTCAGCAGCGTCAGGTATTTGACTTTGGGCAATAAATCTACCCAATCAAGAAAAAAAAAGTGGTATTTTGGATCTTTAATCTACTTTAAAGAACCGTGTTTTCTTTTTAAGGTAGCGCATACCCAAGCCAAACACGACAATAAAGAGTGCCATACCCGCTAGAGCAATTTGGTTTTCTTGGAGACGCCCTAGCAAATAAACTTGAAACCAGATCAATACAAAAGCGGTGGTCATAGAGGCAGCCCAACCAGAGTATTCGTTTTCCAAAACTACTTTCAAGGAAAGTGGCTGTGGGTTGGCCTTGAATTTCCAGAATGCTGGCAACAAAAGTGGTGTTTGTTTTCTCCAGTCGAGGTAATCTTGCCCAAACTTTCGGGTTAAAAACTGCTCTTCTGCGTAAATAATGAGTCGGTAATAAGCTACAAATAAGATCAAAAACACAGGAACCAGCCAATCGATGCCTGTAAAAACAGCCCAGCCGATGTAAGTAGTAATGTTGCCTAAGTACAAAGGATGGCGCACCATAGAGTAGATACCTGTAGAGTTGAGTGCTTCTGCAACTTGTTGGTCTCGATTGCGCCCAGAAGTATGCGCAGCGCGGTTGCCAACAGCAAATGCCCGAATGAGATGCCCAAGTACCACAAGTACCATAGCGGCAGTGGAATAATTCGGATTGAGCCAATGCTGGTACATTGGAAAAAAATGCATCAGGATAAATGCCCCTAGAAAAAAGAGCACTGGAATTTGACCGCGGTATTTAAAAAACTGATTTCCTAGCTTTTCCAATTGATTTTGAGCTGACATTGGCGAAATTTGTTTAGATTTATAGAATACCGAAGTTAACATTAAATCTCGGGGTCAATGAAAGAAAAATATAAGCTTGAGTTCTTACTCAAAACCTCACCTCGTGTATTAGACAAGCTCATCAGCACCCCAGATGGCCTTGGCGATTGGTTTGCCGATGACGTAAGGGTCAATGACGACATCTACACTTTTGAATGGGATGGCAATGCTGAAGACGCGCGTTTGGTGCAGCTCAAAATGAACTCCAAAATCCGTTTTCAATGGCTAGAAGACGAACAAGAAGGCCTAGATACCTACTTTGAACTCGCCTATATCGTCGATCCCATGACCAACTCTGTCATTTTACACATCACCGATTTTGCCACCGCCGCTGACCAAGAAAGCAGCGCAGCGCTTTGGAACCAAGCCATCAGCGACCTCAAACGCATCATTGGCGCCTAAACCCTCTTCTCGTTTTGCCCAATTCGTACGGCTTTATTGTTTAAATTTGCCCAAACTACGCGCTTGAAACGACTCGTTAAGTTTAGCCTTAAGTCTTTTACCGGACCCTTCATTGTGACGCTCCTGATCTCGGTGTTCATGCTCATTTTGCAGTTTTTTTGGGTTTATATCGACGACCTCATGGGCAAAGACCTCAGTGTTTGGGTTATTCTAGAGCTCCTGCTTTATGTTTCGGCTAGCATTATTCCGCTGGCTTTGCCTTTAGCGATCCTCCTTTCTTCACTCATGACCATCGGCAACTTGGCCGAACACAACGAACTTACGGCGCTCAAAGCCAGTGGTTTTTCGCTGTTGCGCATCCTGAGGCCTTTGATTTTTATTGTTTTGATTTTGGCCTGTGCCACCTTCTTTTTCTCCAACTATGTCATTCCGGCGGCCAACCTCAAGTGGCATACGCTTATATATGATATTCAGAACAAAAAAATATCCAGTATGCTGACGCCTAAGGTCTACTCAAGAAATTTTGAAGGTTACGCCATCAAAGTAGATTCACTACAAGGCAACCACTGTCTTGGCATTACTATCCACGACTACACCCAACCCACGCAATTGCGCACCGTTCGGGCCAAAGAAGCCGACATCTTCAAATCAGTCAACGGCAGATACGTATTTTTGAATCTGAAAAACGGTAGCATTTTAGAAGAACTCGATATTCAAAACCCCATGTATTTACCTAACAATAAGCTCAGCAATCCTTCTGGGCGCGCATCTCGGGTTTCTAAGTTTGAACAAGGGGTCTACAAACTAGATTTAGAAGGGCTAGACCTCAATCGTTCTAAAGAAGATTTATTTACCAATAAGTACGAAATGCTCAATGTGTTTCAGATCAATGAAGCCATTGATTCTATCGCCATTAAAAAAGCGCGTCTGCTCGATAATTTCGTCAAACAAAGTGCGCTAAACTTTATGAGCTTGAATCAAAATATCCCTAAAGTCAGCATCCACGACCCAAGCATCAGCTCAAACCTTAAAGAGCAAATTAAGCCTGTACAATTCAATAAACTGACTGCTCAAGATCAGCAACTCAGCATTCAATTGGCCCTCTCCAAAATAAGACGCAACCAGCAACAATTGGCCAACCAAACACAATTCTTGACCACTCTTGACCGCGAAATTGACCTTTATTGGATAGAGTTTAACCGTAAATTTGCACTCACCTACGCCATTGTGGTACTTTTCTTCGTGGGTGCTCCTCTCGGCGCACTCATTAAAAAAGGTGGTTTTGGTGCACCCGTTGTGATTGCGGCGCTCATCTTTATGCTCTACTTTATTTTGAGTTCTATTGGCAGTAATTTGGCCGATACCGGTACTGTTGCACCTGTTATTGGCATGTGGATGGCCGGGGTTGTTTTTACACCTGTTGCCATCTTTTTCACTAAAAAAGCGCTGGCTGTTTAATTATCGTCTCTTGAAAATACTTGTCTTAAGCCATAAACCACCATACCCCATTTTAGATGGTGGTTGCTTGGCTATGGCTCGCCTTTTAGCAGATTTATTGTCTTTGAAACAAGTAACTGAAATCCGTTACCACACCCTTGCAACGGCCAAACACCCCTATCAGGCAACGGCTTTTCCTGCCCATGAAAAACTAAGCGTACAGCACCACCCTATTGATACAAAAGTGACGGTTTTAGGCGCGGCAATAAGCCTATTGAAACAAGAGTCATATAACTTAAAAAGATTCAAAAAATCGGCCATTATCGATATCCTCAAAGAAGAAATCCACAGCAACAGTTTTGATATCGTCATTTTTGAAAGTCTTTTTGCGGCAGCCTATGCCAGTTTATTAAGGCCCTATTCTAAAGCAAAATTTATCTACAGAGCACACAATATCGAACACCAAATCTGGAAAGACCTCGCTGTCAATTCCAAATTCATCTTCAAAAAATGGTACCTACATCAACTTGCCTATTCACTCAAATGGGCAGAGCGTAGCATTTGGAGTGAAGATCAAGGTGGCCTCGACCTGATTTTAACCATTTCGGATACCGACCTCGGTATCATTGAAGGCCAAACCTTATCTGCGTGTCGTTACTTGCCTGCCTCCATCTTGAAACCCAACATAAAAAGTAACTTAGCCCCACAAAAAATATGTTTCCTTGGTGCTTTTAACTGGACACCAAATGTGGAGGCAGTAGATTGGTTCTTAAAAGCTATTTTTCCAGCGCTCAAGCAGCAATTTGCTCAACTTGAATTTCATATTGCCGGCAAGGGAGCTGAAATTCAAAAACATTGGCAACAACCTGGTGTAGTGCTTCATGGATTTGTACCTGATGCCAAAGTATTTATCGCCACACACGGAATTTTTGCAGGTTGTTTGCAATCGGGTTCTGGTGTCAAAATGAAAATCATCGAGGCCCTGAGCGTGGGTGCACCAATTGTTTTTAGTTCTAAATCAGCCGACGGCCTTCCTGCTTTTCCGCAAGACCTGATCAATACCACAGGAGCATCTTTTCAGAATGAGCTCATGCATGCACTTGAAAACGAAGCTGCGCTTCAAAAGCGTGCGCAATTTGCTACTGCTTATTTTGAACAGCATTTTGAGGCTGCACAAGTGCAAAAACAACTGCTGCAAATACTCGAAGAGCTTCAAAATAATCGCTAATATTGCCATATGCTTCAGATGTTATTTGTGCTCGGTTTGATTTTTTTGCTTTACAGCTACCTCCTTTATCCGTTTTTACTCAAGTACTTATTGCAAAAAAAGCAAGCGCCTAACGCCTACGCCACAAGCGAAACACTACCCACACTGAGCATTGTCATTGCAGCCCACAACGAAGAAAAAGTACTCAGAGAAAAACTAGACTCCATTTTACAGAGCGCCTATCCGCAAGACCTCATTGAAATTTTAATTGGCATTGATGCAAGCTCAGATCTCAGTGCGCTTATTGCCGAAGAATACCAAAGTAAATTTGCAGCTTGCCAGGTCTTTGTGTTCAAAGAAAGACAAGGTAAAATTAAAATCGTCAATGCGCTTGTGCCCAAGGCGCAACACGCAATCATTGTGCTCACCGATGCCAACGTGTTGTTCACCGAACAAACCTTAATGCAATTACAAGCGCCGTTTATTGATCCGCTGATTGGCTTGGTAGACACCACCATGAAGCATTACGGTCTTAAAAACACAGGTATTTCAGTTCCCGAATCGGCATACATTGCTGGAGAGGTTTTGCTCAAAGAAGCAGAAGGAAAACTTTGGGGCGCCATGATGGGCCCTTTCGGAGGCTGCTTTGCCTTTAGAAAGCGCTGCTTTGAAAAAATTCCTGAGCATTTTTTGGTGGATGATTTTTACATCAACATGATATGCATCGAGAAGGGCTTGCGCTGCGTAACGCAAACAGAGGCCATTGTATTGGAAGATGTCTCTAATGATTTGCTCATTGAGTTCAAGCGAAAAATCCGGATTTCATCGGGTAATTTTCAGAACCTGCGCCGTTTTTGGCCTTTGCTCTTTAAATTCAATTGGGTATCCTTCACTTTCTTTTCTCATAAAGTGCTGCGCTGGATTTTACCAGTTCTCTTGATCGCCATGACCCTTCAAATCATGCAAAAGCACACCCAATCTTGGTTCTATGAACTATTGTATTTTGGTCTGCTCCTTATTCCTATCGCCTTTGTAGTCGATTACCTTTCGCGCCAGCGCGGAGTTCATTTGGTTTGGCTGCGCTTTGTTATTCATTTTATCAGCATGAATATCGCACTACTCATAGGCTTATTTCGATTTTTTGGAGGCATTCGCTCTTCAGTTTGGCAACCCACCAAGCGTCATCAGTAAGTTTTTTGTATCTTTGCAGTCAAATCCGCCTGCGTCTTGTAAGTTGCCACCCTTCCTACTTTGCTCACGGCACTTATTCCTATAACGCAAATAAATGGCTAAATCCAAAGAAACCTTCTCCAAGAAGGAAAAAGAAAAACTCAAAGCAAAAAAGAAAAAAGAAAAATTAATTCGTTCTGAAGAGCGTAAATCCAATGCGACCGGCGGCGGCTTAGATAGCATGATGGCTTACGTAGACGAATTCGGTCGCATTGTAGATGCACCCATAGATCCAAGTACACGCATCGAAATCGATGCAGAAAGCATTGAAATTGGTATCCCACGCCGCGAAGAAAGCGACGAAGACGACGCTTCTGACTCAGGAACCGTCATCTTCTTTAATGACTCCAAAGGTTATGGTTTTATCAAAGACAAAGCCAGTGGCGAGAACATCTTTGTGCACGCCGCTAATCTCTCTGCCCCTATCGCAGAACGCGATGAAGTCACCTTCGACAAAAGTCGTGGTCAAAAAGGTTGGGTAGCGCTCAACGTCAAAATTATCCCGAAGGTCACGCCCCCTCTTGCATAGGATTACCTCCTTAAATAAGCTTGTTGCATTCCGAAGCCAAATCTAGGTAAATTGGCTTCGGTAAGTAACACCACCACTACGTCAAACTTTCGAACTTCCTTCGCATAGTTATTGAAGTGCTCAATAAAAGTGGTTTCTTGCCCTGGCACCAACCTTTCATGGTTATAATACCAAAACTCGCCTCCTTCAAAGACGTGCTGCATCATTCCCCAGTTATACATCCCGTAGTAAAAACTATCGCCAATTACCAAAACGCGCGGTGCTTTCTGTCCGGCTTGCAAAGGCTGGACCTTAAACTTTGGATAAGCCATCTTGAAATCAGGCAAGTTGCGCAGTAAATTCATGCCGAGCTCGATGTCGTCGTCGCGGTCGCGCGGCTTGTTGTCTTGTTCTATGCGCAAGAGTTTCATTGATGGCAGTGGTTTTTGTGAAAGCGCACTTATTTTCTTTATCAAAGAATCGGCGACTAAATACTCGCCATAACTGCTCCAATGAATCCCCGTTTTGGGATACAAAGGATATGGCGCCGTCTTTTTCATGCGTAAAAACCAATCTTGGACGTCCAGCAGCGCAATTTCTTGCTGCTTGAGGTCTCTGACAAAATCTGGGTAATTTCTTCCCGTACTGCCATTGTAATGATATGCAGCGGGCATTTTATCTGGATAAAAGGAGCCTTTACCAGGTGCAATACACACCAAAAGTTTCTTCCCTCTTCGTCTGAGATCGCGCTGAACCAAACCGAGCGTTTGTACGAGTTCATTGATCGAGTCTGATCCGATGTAATCCTGACCAGAAGCAGCCAATAAATAATTCTCTTCAAACAGATACCCATCTTTTCCCATAATGACCCCATTGGCTTGGTACTCGCCAAACAAGCGGTCAAAAAGTTCGTTGTAAAAGCGCACCATGAACGGGCGCAGGCCAAAATGATCTCGGATATACGCCTCTTGCCCTTCTTGAAATTTAGCCGAGCGCCAAAGTTTCGAAGAGAATTTGATATTTTCAGAGTTTGGGGGCACGCCGCCCAAAGGCTTGGGCTCAAAAAAGTGTTCGTTTTGCTCAATCCAAGGCAAGAGCAGCACGGCAAGCACCAGTCCGAATAGCGCGTTCTTCAGTAGGGTATCTTTTGGAGGTACTTTCATCAGAAGCGGTAATAGATAAAAGGGTTCAGGTTGGATGCAGATAGGAATACAACACTCAAGAACAAGAGCACTATTGAAATTGCGGTTATTAACGTGGCTTTAGAAACAGACAAAATTGGATTTTCCGAAGTAAAAAACAAGGTACGCTTCTCCATGAATTGAAATCTTCCAATAACGGAAAATAAGATGGCAAGTAGTAAAATAATATAAAAGCTATTGTTTAATTCAATAAATTTAATGTCTTTGTAATCAATTAATTGATAGTAAAATATTTTTGCGTTTTTCCAGCTTTCAATTCGAAAGAGCACCCATGCCATAGCCACGACAAAAAAGGTGAATAGCGCGGCAGGCACCTTCCCTATTTTTTCTAAAAACTTCAATAAGAAAAGGCGGTCCAGGATCAGGAAAAACCCGTGGAACGCTCCCCACAACACAAAATTCCAAGACGCCCCGTGCCATAAGCCAGAAATCAAAAACACCAACCACAAATTGACATATAAGCGCCACTTGCTGCTCACGCGGTTGCCTCCCAACGGAATATAAAGGAAATCGCGCATGAACGCCCCGAGGGTGATGTGCCAGCGGCGCCAGAACTCGGTAATGCTTGCAGAACTATAAGGTGAGTCAAAGTTTTCAGGAAAACGAAAGCCCATCATGCGCGCAAGGCCAATGGCCATGTCGGAGTAGCCCGAAAAATCAAAGTAAATCTGAAAAGTATAGGCAATAATTCCAATCCAAGCTTCATCAAAACTCAGCGCATGGAGGTCGCCACCCATATACAGATCAGCTTGTTTGGCCAGCACATTGGCAATCAATACTTTTTTTGCAAGGCCAATACTGAAACGAAACAAGCCTATGAGACGGTCGTCTGGCGTTTCATTTCGATCAACTACCTGAGCCGCCACGCTTTTAAAGCGGATAATTGGGCCTGCAATGGCGTGCGGAAAAATGAGTTTGTAAAGCAAGTAATGATCAGGGCGCTCAAACGGCGCGTGTTCATTGCGGTATACCTCAATGGCGTAGGTAAGCGTCTGAAAGGTAAAGAACGAGATGCCAATTGGCAAAGCCACTTGCGTCCAGGCCAATTGCTCTATCCCAAGAGAGCCCAGCGCTGCATTTACATTTTCAATAAAGAAGTTGGCGTATTTAAAATAAGCTAAGAGACCTAAGTTGAGGGCCAGCGAAATGGTGAGCAGGACCTTTTTGCGCTGTTGTTTTTCACTTTTATAAAGCGCCTGAACCAAGTAGAAATCGATGATACTCGTGCACAGCACTACATATAAGAAGTTGGGCGCACCCCATGCGTAAAATAGAATACTGATCAGTAAGGCCCAATAGTTCTTGGCTTTCTTGGGCAACAGCACATACACCAGCATGAATACTGGTAAAAAGTACAATAAGAACAAGATGCTGCTGAAAACCATAATTGCTCTCGAAAATACATAATTCTGAGCAATTCTACTCCACCACCCACTTCACACACCGTCCATCCTTGCGAATGAAATAAGTACCTGACTGTAAACCAGGGAAATGCATTTGGTTAACGCCAGCTTGTAAATCAAAGGAGTGAATGGTTCGGCCTGTGGCATCGGTGAGTTGAATGTTTTCAAAGGGCAGCTCAGATTCGATATAAAGTTGGCCTGCGCTTGGGTTGGGGTATATTTGAACTGAATGCATGAATGTATTTTCTTCTAAGCCAACCAAGTAATCACATTCGTTATCGTAGAAAGGTTTATAGGTGGCAAAGTTGTTGTCTGAGTAGCAGCGGAAAGGGCCGCCTTCGTTGCCGTCAAAAGCCATGGTGCACATGTCAAATGGCAACATATATGAACCCGTGAAACCAATTTTTTCGATGATGGTGTCTTGAAAACCTTGACTTGTGAGGTCTGGGTTGCAAAAGTCGACCACCAAATATTTGAGGGTTTGGGCATTGATCACTTTTGTACCAGTTGCCAGGACCTTCAATTGACTGTTTTCAGTACAGCCACCAAATTCAGGCATGGGCGCCATTGGCCAATGCTCACCAACCACCGCATTGAAATTATAGAGCGTTTTCCATTGGTTCTGCTCTAAGACATACACAACTCCGTTGCTTTCATAAGTGTAGGTGGTGTCGAAAACAAAATTCGTTGGTGTTACGCCAAACTGCAGCCCATTAAATGTTTTTTGCAACTTTTGGCAAGTCTGCCCCGCAATAACGGTATCCCCCACATTAACAATCTCGACATAGCCGATCGAAAATCCGATATATGTATAATGCCATTTGGCACCTACTGGCGCCCAGTTTTGAGCAAAGGAAAGCGAACTAAAAAAGAGCGCTAAGAAGAGTGTTGTTGATTTCATGTTGTTGATTTACAGGTGAAATTAGCGATTAAAATTAAATCACACACCCATCACTTTCTAATCTGAATCACCCCACACCCGTTACCACTTTTTGATTTTTAAAAAGTGGTCACCAGATTGCAACCCAGTTGGGGAATAAATCAAAAAAAAAGCTAGCGTCTAAGCTAGCTTTTAATGTTTGGAGAGTGTAATAAAATGTAACAAAAACGTAGTAAACCACTCTTCAATACTAGGTTATCTAAACCAATTCTCCTAAATGAAAAAAAGCAACACATGGCTGCTTTTTGACTTGGCGGAGAGTGAGGGATTCGAACCCCCGGAACCTCTCGGTTCAACAGTTTTCAAGACTGCCGCAATCGACCACTCTGCCAACTCTCCGGGGCAAAAGTAGTAAAACTTCGGGTTTTGGCAAGGGGTTTTGGTGGATTTGGTGAAGAATTTTTGAAATTTAGTTGAACTTCCAGGCTTCGTCTTGGCCAATACCTTTGAAAATGAAGGGTTTGTATTTTTCGATGCGAGCGCTGCGGGTGCCGCTTTGCTTGGCGTCATTGAAATGACGGAGGTAGTTTTTTTGGCGACCTGGTGTGAGGGCGTAAAAAGCGGCTTCAAATTCCGGATAGGATTGGAACTGTGCTTGTAATTCTTCGGGTACTGGAAATTCGGTTACCGGA
>CAMDFN010000027.1 GCA_945897565.1 Chryseobacterium gleum | reverse complement strand
CTTCTAGGCCTGGAGAAGAATTGACTTCCAAGACCAGTGGGCCGCGCTCCGACTGCAATAAATCGACACCCGCTATTCCTAATCCTACAGCTTTAGCAGCCAAGATAGCGGTATACTTTTCTTCAGTGGTGAGTTCAATGACTTCAGAGATGCCGCCACGGTGCAAATTGGAGCGAAACTCGCCTGGCAAACCTTGGCGTTTCATGGCCCCAACTACTTCGCCGTCGACGACAAATGCACGGATATCGGCACCCTTGGCTTCGCGGATGAACTCCTGAACAATGACACGTGCTTTAAGGCCGTTGAAGGCTTCTAGAACCGACTGCGCGGCGTTGAGGTTTTCCGCCAAAACAACACCCAAACCTTGGGTTCCTTCGAGTAATTTCAGAACTACCGGAGCGCCGCCTGCACTTTTCACCACATGTTTTACATCTTTGGAGTAATTGGTGAAAACCGTTTTAGGCAAGCCAATACCTTCTTTAGACAACACTTGTAAGCAGCGGAGTTTGTCGCGGGAATGGATAATACCGCGTGAACCCACGGCTGTAAAGACATTCATCATTTCAAACTGACGCACCACGGCCGTTCCGTAAAAAGTAACCGATGCACCAATGCGCGGAATTACGGCATCAAAACCTTTTAGATATTGATTATGGTAAAAAAGGGCGGGGCCTGTTTGTTCGATTTCAATGTTGCACTTGAGGTGGTCAATGACGTGCGCTTCGTGACCTGCAGCTTCTGCAGCTTCTACTAGCCTGCGGGTTGAATATAAATGAGAGTTGCGGGAAAGAATGGCGATTTTCATGAATGGTGTTGGATGGATGCGTGGATATATTTTTTGCTCGTCTCTACGACAAAGCGTTTGTTGAGTACTTTTCTGCCGAGGAGGATGGGATAGCGCATGCCTTGGCGCATGGTGAGTGAAAATTCTGTATTGAATTTTTCACCTGCAATTTCTATGGAGCCAAAAACAAAAAATCGTTCCTGTACTTGACCTGTGCTGCTCTTTACTTTTTTGGTTCTGAATTGGGTAAAAGCCATCTCTTTTCCGGTGAAAGCGGCATGTTTGTCATCGAGAAAAACAACTTTCAAGACCTTGCCTTCTCGATAGCACGAACTCACATGGATGCTCGATGTATAGGCGCCTGAATCTACCTTAGCTTTGACTTCTGCCAAGCCAAAATCAGGGAGCCAGGCCAGTTCGCGGCGGCCAATTAAAATTTTATCGGGAGGCAACATAAAACAAATGTAAGCGAAACTTCTAATACATGAAAATACGCGAAAAGCAAATAAAGCGCAAGAATGGTCGTTAAGGATTGTAACTTTGTAACAATGAAGCAACTTTTACTTCTTTTCTTGCTCACCTCACCCCTGCTCTATTGGGCACAAGACATCACAGTCTTTGGGCATTGTTACCTCAAAGGAAAGAAACCTGCTGTTGGCGCAACAATTCAACTTAAAGTAGTAGACAACCGGTCCGTGCAAATACCTGCTACCACCACAAGCGACAACAAAGGCTATTATGCGTTTAGTCATTTGAATGCGGGAGACCTCATCGAGATACTATATGCTTACGACGGCGTAGTACTCTCCTTGAACACGATCATTACAAATACCAATTTGCTACAGGAGCTCCCAGATCAAAATTTTGCTATTCAAGACAACCGCGGTGTGGTAGTGCGCCAAGAAGGGCAAAACCCGTTTGAAATCGAAAAACTGCCGCAACTCAACCTGAAAGGAATTGTGGGCTTAGAAAAAACCCTTACCCTCACCACCGCAGCCACCTCCAACAACGAACTCACCTCTAACTACAACGTACGCGGTGGAAACTACGACGAAAACCTCGTTTATGTCAACGGTTTTCAAGTGTACAGACCTTTTCTGACACGCAGTGGGCAGCAAGAGGGAATGAGTTTTATACATTCCTCTTTGGTAGAAGATGTTCGTTTCAGTGCGGGCGGCTTCTCTTCCAATTATGGAGATCGGCTCAGTTCTGTTCTGGACATCACCTACAAAACACCTACTGCTTTTCATGCTTCTGGCATGGCTTCTCTTTTGGGCGTAGAGGCGCATGTAGAAGAAGCGGTCAATCAACGCTTTAATTTTTTAGTAGGTGCGCGTTACCGTTCCAACGGCTATTTTCTCAATACACTTCCAACCAAAGGAGCGTACAACCCGGTTTTTGCCGATGCACAAATACTGACCAATTACCAACTCAACGAATTTTGGACCTGGAGTTTCTTAGGGCATTTCTCCACCAACGCTTACCGCTTTGCGCCGCAAACTGCTCAATCCGACTTCGGAACAGCCAATGAAGCCTACCGCCTCATGATTTATTTCGAAGGACAAGAGAATTCAAATTTCCAGACTTTGATGGGCGGAACCTCACTCAAATATGCTAAAAACCAAACCAAACTCGATTTTTATCTTTCTGCCTTTCAATCCGACGAACGCGAGTATTTCGACATCCTTGGGCAATATTACATCAACGAACTCGAGACAGACCCCTCCAAAGAAGAATTTGGCGATTCCATCGCAACGTTAGGGGTGGGTGGTTTTCTCAATCATGGACGCAATAGGCTGCAAGCCCAAATATTCAACGCCTATCACAACGGGAGTTATTTGCTCTTGGACAATTTCACTGATGCCAACAAAACCAAAAAACGCTATTCTGAACTTTCTTGGGGGCTCAACGTGCAAGCCGACCACTTTGTAGATCAACTGAGTGAATGGCGCCTCATAGACTCCTCGGGCTATAGCTTACCTCAAACACAACCCGATTCTATTGTGCTGTTTGAAACCATCAAAGGAAATCTGAGCCTAAATGGTTATCGCAGTACCGCATACTTCCAATGGTCAAATTCATGGGTGAAAGTGAGCCGAGGAAAAATTGTTGCGCTCAAAACACCTTACAAAAACCAAGATGGAAATAAAACCACGGTGACAGACACCCTAGACATCTCCACTAAAAAATTCAATTTCCAGTTTGGTTTGCGCGGCGGCTACACAAGCATCAACAAAGAACCTTACTTTACACCTCGCCTGAGCTTCTCCTATGCACCCGCCGCCTACATGTGGCAAAATGGCCAAGCAGTCAGACGCGGCTTGCTGTTCAAATTCTCGTCTGGGTTGTACTACCAACCGCCATTTTACCGCGAATTCAGAACTTTCGATGGGCAATTAGCACTTGGCGTTCAAGCACAAAAATCCTTGCATGTGGTAGCTGGTTCTGAATTTTTATTTCAGATGTGGGGGCGCCAAACACCTTTTAAACTCAATACCGAAATTTACTATAAATACCTCTGGGACCTCAACCCCTACGAAATCGAAAACGTGCGCACGCGTTATTACGCCAACAACAACGCGGTTGGTTACGCTTATGGCTTAGATATCAACGTACACGGCGAGTTTGTCGAAGGCATCCAATCGTTCTTTAAACTGGGTTTGCTCTCCACTAAGGAAGACATCCTCGGTGACTCCTACACCAACTACTACAACGCGGCTGGGGAACGCATCATTTTTGGCTACAGCGAAGACCAAACCGTCGTAGACTCCGCGGTCATTTTACCCGGATTTATTCCGCGCCCAACAGACCAATGGCTCACTTTTGGTGCACTCGTACAAGACCAAATGCCAGGCTACGAAGCTTTTAAAGTACAAATGGGCTTGCAATACGGCTCAAGACTTCCCTACGGGCCGCCCGACTTTACACGCTACAAAGACACCCTGCGCATGCGTTCGTATTTTAGGGTAGACCTCGGACTATCTTATGATTTGTTACACAACAAAACCAAAATCAAACAAGGTAAAAAAGGTTGGCAGCAGCTAGACCAAGCATTGATATCTTTGGAAATTTTCAATATTTTGGGCGTCAACAACGTGCTCTCCAAGCAATGGGTACAAGACGTACAAGGCAAGTATTACTCAGTGCCTAACTACCTCACCCAACGCCTTTTCAATCTGAAATTTAGCGTAGCCCTTTAGTTCAGGCTAGGTGCAAACAAAAAACGATTTGGCGAGACCAAAGCTGTTTTGACAGCGTACATGACGATGCCAGCCGTATTTTTAACACCTAATTTGGCCATGATGTTTTTGCGGTGGGTATTAACGGTATGCTTGCTTAAAAATAAAATTTCGGCAATTTGTTCGTTGGTCTGGCCCTCTGCAATGAGTGTAATGATTTCGTTTTCACGTTCAGAAAGCACTACCGGCCCGCAACTGAACTCATCGGTATTGAGCTCCGAAACGTCTATATTGGCCCTTTGGATGGTTTCTAGGATTTGGCCACAGAAAAACTGCTTGCCCTGTGCAGTTTCTTTGACAGCATCTATTATTTCAGCGAGTTCACAGTCTTTTTTGACATAGCTCGTGACCCCTGATTTGAGGGCATCTATCAAAATGGGCGCGTGCTGCGCTTCGGTAATGGCCACAAAACGCACGTCTTTGTATTTAGCAAGTGCTTTGGGTACGATATCGATGCTGAAGCCCTGCGCTGTGAAGTCGATGAGCACGACGTCGGCGCCAAAGGTTTTGAGCTGAGCCATGAGCTCGTCTTGGTTTTTGGCTTCGCCAGCAATATGAATGCCTGCATGGGCGTTTAAGATGGTTCTTAAACCCAAAAGTATAAGCTCATTGCTATCGGCGAGGATGACTTGCATCTTAATTAGAATAATTCTAGACGAAGTTACATTCAAATTTCATTTTTTAGCTCATGATACTCACTTTTTTTTCTCTCGACGAGCAAAGTTGTATCGAAGCACACAAATTTGAGAATAAGCACCTAACTTTGCTTCATGAACACGGAAATTGGTACCGACCTTTTCAAAGCCCTTGATTTTATTCAAAGCGGAAAAACCGTTGCTGTACCAACCGAAACAGTATACGGCTTGGCAGCCGATGCCAATAACGAAGAGGCCGTTTTGAGCATTTTTGAAGCGAAAGGCCGACCAACTTCCAATCCGTTGATCTTACATTTTGACGAGCTCCAAACAGCACTGCCCTACACCGCCTCTTTTCCAGCGATATTTGAAACACTCTACACCGCTTTTTGCCCAGGGCCACTCACGTTTATTGTACCCAAAAGCAGTTTGGTGAGCAGCCTCATTACTGGGGGCCAAGATACTGTAGCACTGCGCTTTCCAAAGCACCCATTGCTACAACATTTACTCCAAAAGTTGGGTCTTCCGCTTGCTGCACCGAGCGCAAATTTATATGGTCAGCTCAGCCCCACTTCAGCGTTGCATGTCCAAGCTCAGTTAGCAGGCCGCATTCCTTATATCCTAGATGGGGGCACCTGCAACGAAGGTTTGGAATCAACCATTATTGGCCTTGTAGACCAAAAAGTCGTTGTTTACCGCTACGGCAGCATAACACCAGAAGCGCTGTCCGCGGTTTTGGGCTACCTCCCTGAGGCAAAAGTAAATGCAGGCGGAACGGTGCGCACCAGTGGAATGGTCAAACACCATTATGCCACCCAAACGCCACTCTTTTTGGGTATCAAGCCAACACACGAAGAAGCTCTTGCACTGCAAATTTCTCTGCAACAAGACCCAAATATCGGCGGCCCGCAGCTTGCCTTGAGCACCAATGGCTCTATGATAGAAGCCGCCCGAAACCTCTATGCTACGCTGCACCAAGCAGACACCCTTGGGCTTGAGAAAATTTATGTAGCGCCTTTTTCGAATGAAGGATTGGGCCGCGCCATGAACGATCGCTTAGGAAGGGCGGCAGCAAAGTTTTCTTGAGTTGAAATAAAGATTGAAAGTTCAGGCCAAAAAAAAGGCCCCAATCTGGAGCCTTATGTGTGTTGCAAATAGCTTGCAAATAATCATTTCATGTGACGACCGTAACGGTTTTTGAATTTGTCGATACGACCCGCGGTATCTACGAACTGTGCAATACCTGTAAAGAAAGGGTGTGATTTGTGAGAGATATCTAACTTGATCAAGGGGTATTCGTTGCCGTCTTCCCATGAGATAGTTTCTTTTGTTTCTGCGCAAGAAGGACAAATGAAAGCATAATCGTTAGACATGTCTTTAAATACGACTGGACGGTAATCTGATGGGTGGATATCTTTTTTCATGGGTATTACTTTTCGAAAATGGATTGCAAAGATAGCTATTTCTTCTTGAAAAACAAGAAAATCAGCCCCGAAACGAAAAAAATGTAATTTCGTAACGAATTTACTGCTTTTTATGCGCCCTGCGTCAGATCCCGCTTTGTCTTACCTTGAACTCAAGGACAACCGTTTGCACTCTATCCTTGAGCTCACAAACGCAATCAATGCGAATATGGCAGTAGAACAGCTCTATCGCATCTTCACTTTTATTCTCAAGGAACAACTGCACTTCAGCCGCTTTGCCCTTTTGCACCAGCAAGAAGAATGGACGCTCGCTGCCAAAAGTGGCTACAAGCGCAAAATTGACGCTGAAGAATTGGCGCTGCAACTCGCGCGCTTCAAAGAAATCACTTTGGTTGAATCGTCAAATAGCGCTTTACTACAAGACTTCCAAGCAGTCATACCAATCTATCACCAAGACCGTCCACTAGCCTATTTAATTTTAGCGACGCCAAGTAAAACAGAGTCTTTGGAACCCGCGCACTTCTCTTTTGCCCAAACACTCACAAACATCTTGACGGTTGCCCTTGAGAACCGCAAATTGAGTGCGCAAAATGTCATCAAAGAGCAGATCTCTAAAGAACTAGAATTGGCCTCGGAAATGCAAAAATTGCTCTTCCCGCAAGAATTGCCTTCCAATAAAAAGATGGATATCTCGGGCCGATACATTCCAAGACATGCTGTCGGCGGCGACTTCTATGATTTTATACCTCTCGGTGACGAAGAATACATCATTTGCATCGGTGATGTAAGTGGCAAGGGCATTACCGCTGCGCTGCTGATGGCTAATTTTCAGGCCACCATCCGAACACTTTTCAAATACCAGCGTTTCGAGTTGACCTTTTTAATGGAAGAGCTCAATAAACTCGTGATGAAAAATGCCAAAGGTGAAAAATTCATTACGTTTTTTATCGCTCATTACAATGCGTATACGCGGCAGCTGCAATATGTCAATGCGGGTCACAACCAACCGTTTATTTTAAGTGGCAAAAACACAACGCTCCTGACAGACGGTTGTATTGGTTTAGGTATGCTAGACGAACTTCCTTTTGTACATGTTGGCAAAATGCAAATGCAAGCGAAATCGACAATGGTGCTCTTTACCGATGGCGTAGTTGAACTCGAAAACGAAAGAGGTGCGCAGTTTGGCGTAGAACAGCTCATCAAGCAAGTGCGCTCTTTCTCTGCACTCAAAATGGAAGACATGAACGACATCATTTTCTCCAAATTAGAAGATTGGAAAGGAAGCCTCCCCTACGTAGACGACACCGCGATATTTAGTTGCAAATTCTTTTGATCAGGCCTTCTAGAAAGCCCATTTGAGCGAAAATAAATGGGTAAAGTACCCTTCTCCGCCAAGACCCAAACGCGTAAATGCGTAGTCGATGGTCCAGTTTTGTAGCACCACTCCAGCACCCAAATGAGGCTGAATGCCTAGTTTTTTGTTTTGATCGAAATCTAAAAAATATTGGAATTGAGATACCCCCATGCGCAAAATCAATTTGCGGTCGTAGTTGAGGTAAAGGCCGGCTTTCGGGTCTAGGGAAAAAACGTTTCCGGATAAAAGCATGTTGCGTTGGCCGTCTGTGGTGATTTCAGCATTCAATTGCCCCCCGAGTTCATATTTTTCATTCTTGAGTGGCAACTTGCCAGCGAGCCCTAGGATGATTCTTGGAAGCATTTGCTCGATGCCATTTTGAGGAAGGTCGTTGTTGGTTTCTAGCAAGGTGGCTTGCATTTCGGGGCTCAGGTTGTAAGTCCAGGCGCTGAATGTGCTGGTGGCGTCGCGCAAAGTAAGACCCGCCGACCAATATTTACTAGGCCGATACTGCAGCCCCGCATCAAAACCAAAACCATAGGCTTTGGCAAAATTCCCGATGTGGCGATACAGCACTTTTGCGCTCACGCCTACACTGAGGTTTTGCACGCGCGTGGGCTTACCGATGGAGCCAATGAGTGCGTAATCGGCGCTGTTAAATGTCTGAAGCTGACTGTAATCGATATTGCCTTGATTGTCTATCAATTGGGTCGTGTTGTAGATGTTATCTACACCGAGTCTGATCATGTTGAGCGCCACAACGGTTTGTGCGGCTACCCTTCGAGAAACCCCAAGGTGGTCAAAAGCGGCCAAGCCGCCGAAATAAGAGGCGTGCATTAAGCCAATTTCAGTTGCTTTCTTTTGGTGCAGTAAACCTGCCGGATTCCAAACGCCTGCATCGAGCCCTTCTGCGTCGGCAACAACCGCCGACCCCATACCAAGTGCTGCGGCACCCACACCCATGTTGAGGAATTCATTGGCGTATTTAGGATTGAAATCTTGGGCGAAGACCTGAGAAAGGCCATACAACCCAATAAATAAAGTGCTTTTGATTGAAAACATGGTACAAAAACTCAAAATTGCACAAAAAATTGTGTTTAATAGGTACTTTTACAAAAAACGCACACATGTTTGGTCTGGCCAATCTCATTACCTCCTTTAACCTGCTCGGCGGCATCTGCTCCATCATCTTTAGTTTGAGTGGTAGGCTCGATTGGGCTGTCTATGCGCTCGCCATTTCCGCAGTACTTGATTTCTTAGATGGCTTTGTGGCGCGTTTTACCAAATCCAACGGCTTACTTGGCAAGCAACTCGACTCACTGGCCGATCTCGTGAGTTTTGGCGTAGCGCCTGGAATCTTTATGTTTGTCATGATCATTGTGGGGATAGACCCAAGTGGCTTGCTCAAAAATGCCGATGGCGTCCAAATCTATGGCGGTGTAGCACAAGAATACGTTGTAGCACAACTCATCGATTGGAAAGCATCCTTCTTTTATGGACGCAACAATACGTACCATGCCTCAATTCAATTTCTACCCTTTGTAGCCCTCATTATTCCCTTTTTTGCTTTGTTTCGTTTGGCAAAATTCAATATTGACGAGCGTCAGACCGATAAATTTATTGGTGTGCCAACCCCTACCGCCACCATATTCTTTGCGTTTTTTCCACTTTATTTCTGGTTTGAGCTTCCCAACTGGAGCCATCAGTCTGGATTTATTTACGCGCTTTTCGATTGTTACACCCTAAGCGTTATTGCTTTGTTGTTTTCCATTTTGATGGTTGTTGAGTTGCCCTTATTAGCCCTCAAATTCAAAACTTTTAAGTGGCAAGACAACCAATATCGCTACCTTTTACTCCTCATTTCGTTGATAAGTATTCCGCTTTTTTTGGTTTGGGCCATTCCAATAATTGTAATTTTGTATCTGATTTTATCCATCATTGAACATATTCAATTCAAAAAACATGAAATTCAAAGCTGAAATCGACGTCATGCCACTAGACGCGCTTCTTGACCCACAAGGCAAAGCCGTAACCAATTCCATGAAAAACATCGGCCTTGCCGAAATCGACGGCGTCCGCATCGGTAAACACATCCGTCTTTTTGTAGAAGCAGCCAACATGGCAGAAGCCGAACAAAAAGTAGATACAGCCTGTAAAAAAATGCTAGCCAACCAAATAATGGAAAGCTACCATTTTGAGCTTACTGAAGCTAAATAGCATGTCTAAAGGTTTCAGGACCTTCCAACCTGCGCAAAACACCTGGAATTCCCACTTGTATTTTCCTACGCCGCCCTCTTTTTTAAAAGAATGGGAAGCGCGCATTGTGCCTGCACAAGATCAATTTGGCAACACGTCCGCGTCCAATAGAGCCGAACTCCTTTTATTGATCCGCGCTTTGCTTACCGCAGACAAAACGCACATTGAAGTACTGTACACCAAAGAGACTGGCCTAAGCGCTGTGCGTTTTGAAGCTGAATTCTCCAGACTCACCCACACCCTCTCGCTTTTTGCCGCGCACATCCAAAAGATGTCTTGGAAAAAAGAAACACACCTTACAAATGAAGCCAAATTCCTGCTCAAAAAACGCTTGCCAATTGGGCCTGTGCTCGTTTTGGGCTCTTCCAACTTCCCTTTAGCCTACTCTACAATGGGCGGCGATACCGTAGCGGCACTTGCCGCAGGTTGTTGTGTAGTCCTCAAAGCGCACCCCATGCATGTAGGAACGAGCACAGCCGTCGCAAATTGTGTGGAGCGCGCGCTTGCTGCGCTCGAGCTACCCAGCGCTATTTTTAGCCATGTGATCGACAACAGCTACTATTGGGCGAGTAGTTTCGCGCAGCACCCTCGCATACAAGCAATCGGATTTACAGGAAGTATCAAAGGAGGGCGCGCGCTCATGGATTTAGCGGCGCAACGGCCGGCTCCAATTCCTGTTTTTGCAGAAATGGGAAGCCTTAATCCCGTCCTTATTCTCGAAGATTATGCGGCAGATTTGGTAGCCGTTGCCGCTCAAAAATTGGCCAGCTCCATCTGTACAGATGCCGGCCAATTTTGCACCAAACCCGGGCTTTTACTCGTGCACGAAAGCCATTTCGAGCATTTTAAAAAAGCCCTCTTGAGCGCGCTTGGACAACAAGCGGCGGTCCCGATGTTGCACCCCGACATTTATCAAAAATTTGAAGCGCGCAAGCGTCAAGTATTTCAAATCAAAGGCGTCACAAAGCACCAAAGCAGTCAAAATGCAGCCGGGATTTTGGGTCGCTGGGGCTTGGCGCAGACCAATCTAGAACTCCTTTTGAAAGAACCGAATTTATTAGAAGAAGTTTTTGGACCTTTTGCTGTTTTGTGTCCCTTCGAAAACGAGGCACAACTTGAATTACTCTTTGACCAAATTGCTGGTCAACTTACCACAAGTGTTTTCACAAAAAACACAGCATCCATAAACCCTACCTTGACTCATTTTATAAATGAAAAAGTCGGGCGCGTTATCTTAAATAGTGTTCCAACAGGCGTGAGTGTTGTGGAAGCCATGCACCATGGCGGTGCCTATCCAGCCAGCAGCGATGCCCGTTTCACCGCAGTTGGACCAGATAGTATTTTGCGCTTCACCAAAGAAGTAAGTTGGCAATTTCATGATTAGATTCACGTTAGATTCATAAACTCACAAAAAACACCAATTTCTTTTGTATTTTTGATTATCAAACTACCCTTATATGGAAACACAACCTCAAGCACCTCAAAAATCAAATAGTTTTTATTTCATTTTCATCTTTGTTTTACTTGCTGGCCTCGCAGGGCTCACCCTCGCTTGGTCCAGACAACGCGCAGCACTCAACACCTGCAACAACAAAAACACCACTCTTCTCGCCGATATGGCAGACATGGAAGCAGCGCTCTCTGGCTACACGGGTAGCATGAAAAAAGACCTGAAACAAGATTTGCAACAAATGTTGCGCAATTACAACAAACTCATCGAAAAAGATGCCACCAAGGCCGACAGCCTCAACGCGCAAAAAGCACAAATTACCCAACTGCTTCAAAAACTTGATCGTTCAAAAATGACAGCCCGAGACCTCGTCAAGGCAAGAAAAGAAAACGAAACGCTCCGAGGCATCATGCGCAGCTATGCCCGAACCATCGACTCACTCAATACGCTCAACATCGATTTAGGCAGCCGTCTAGAGGAAACCAATGTGCGTTTATCCACCACTACCAACGAGCGCGACACCTACCGCCAACAAGCAGAGGAATCGCAGCAACAAGTGAAAAAAGGGAGCAAACTGCAAGCCTACAACATTCAGTCCGAAGCGCTTAAACAACGCCTGAACAACTCGATGGAAATTACCGACAGAGCCAAAAACGCCGTCCAATTCCGCAGTAGTTTTACACTTTCCGAAAACGTCCTATCCAATGCAGGGCGCAAAAATGTATTCCTCCAAATTACGGGGCCAGACGGGCAGGTGCTGCAAGGGAGCAGCAATTTTGTGACAGAGACAGAAAACGGCAGCACAGCCTACTCACAACGCAAAGAAGTCGACTACCAAAATCAGGCACTTGACCTCACGATATACTACGAACTCAAAGGGGAAGAAGCTGCAAAAGGAAGTTATAAAGTGCGTATTTACTGCGAAGGCATACTCATTGGCACAGACAGTTTTACGCTCAAATAAATATGGACAACACCCACGAAAACGGTTTTGTATCAACCGAAATTACTACAAACGGCATAGGGCTCATTACCTTCGGGCACCCCATGAGCAACTCCTTACCCGGCCACATCCTTCAAACCTTAGCCGACACCATCACCACTTTGGCTAGTGACGAACGCACCAAAGTACTTGTGCTGCAATCACAAGGCAGTAAAGCCTTTTGCGCAGGCGCCAGTTTTGACGAGCTCATTAGCATCCAAGATTTAGAAACCGGCTTGGCCTTCTTTTCGGGTTTTGCCAAAGTCATTAATGCCTGTAGAAAAGCACCTAAACTCATTATCGGACGCGTTCAAGGAAAGGCCGTTGGTGGCGGAGTTGGTTTGGCTTCAGCTACCGACTACTGCTTTGCAAGCACCAAAGCAGATATCAAACTTTCAGAACTCGCCGTTGGCATCGGACCCTTTGTAGTCGGGCCTGCCGTTGAACGCAAAATTGGGCTGTCTGCCATGAGTGAGCTCGCCATCAACGCTACAGAGTGGCGCAGCGCGCAATGGGCCAAAGAAAAAGGGCTTTATACCGAAGTTTTTGAAGATGAAGCCAACCTTGATGCGGCCATTCAAGCACTCAGTGCAAAACTCGCCAATTCGAACCCTGAGGCCATGAAAGAACTCAAGCAAATCTTCTGGCAAGGCACTGAAAATTGGGATAATTTACTTTTAGAACGCGCGGCCATAAGTGGTCGCTTGGTACTCAGTGAATTTACCAGAGCGGCCATTTCTGCCTTTAAAGCAAAATAAACTTAGATTTTTTCTGCTTTTCATTTGTAAATAAACACAATAGTTGTATCTTTGCACCCCTAAATTTAGGGTAATTAAGTTTTTTATTTAATAGAAAGAACCGTGAACACATTAAGTTACAGAACGTTAGCTGGTAATACCGAAACTGCCGATAAAAAATGGTTTGTTGTGGATGCTGAAGGTCAAACAGTCGGACGTTTGGCAAGTAAAGTTGCCAAAGTCATCCGTGGAAAATATAAAACCTGTTACACACCGCATGCGGACTGTGGTGACAATGTGATCGTTATCAATGCGGAGAAAATCGCCTTTTCAGGTACTAAACTCCAAGATAAAGAATACGTTCGTTTCTCTGGTTATCCAGGTGGTCAGCGTTTCACGTCAGCAGAGAGCATGCTCAAAAATCATCCTGAGCGCCTCATTGAAAAGGCAATCAAAGGTATGCTTCCAAAAAACACACTTGGTCGCAAGCTTTATACCAACCTCAAAGTATACAAAGGTGCTGCACACAGCCACGAGGCGCAGCAACCAGAATTATTGAATCTTGATACCCTCAAATAAATCGTATGGAAGTCATTAATGCATTAGGAAGAAGAAAAACAGCGGTTGCCCGCGTTTATTTATTCAAAGGAAACGGTAAAATCTCCATCAACAAACGCGAGATCAACGAATTTTTTCCGATTGACGTTCTTCAAGCCAAAGTTCACCAACCATTTACACTTACCGGAACAGCAGGTCAGTACGATGTTAAGGTAAACGTTGTTGGCGGTGGTATCAATGGTCAGGCAGAAGCAGTGCGCTTGGGTATTTCCCGTGCCCTTGTAGAAATTTCTGCAGACTACAAACCAATGCTCAAAGTAGAAGGCCTCATGACACGTGACCCACGTATGGTAGAGCGCAAGAAACCAGGTCAGCCAAAAGCAAGAAAGAAATTCCAGTTCTCCAAGCGTTAATCCGCTGCCTGGACTGTTTAGCATCCAAGCATTGAAGCACTTGCCTTTAGGCCCCTTCAATGTTGCTTTTTTAATTAGGAACGTAAACAAAAACACAATATGTCTAAATTAACTTTTGAAAACCTACTCGACGCCGGTGTACATTTCGGTCACCTGAAGCGCAAGTGGAACCCAGCAATGTCTCCTTACATCTTCGAAGAGAAGAAAGGCATTCACATCATCGACCTCAACAAAACACTCGTTCACCTAGACCACGCATGCGCTGCAATGAAGCAAATTGCGAAATCTGGTAAAAAAGTACTTTTCGTAGCGACTAAAAAACAAGCCAAAGAAATCGTGGCTGAGCGCGTAGCAGCTGTCAACATGCCGTTTGTAACGGAGCGTTGGTCAGGTGGTATGTTAACCAACTTTGCAACAACACGTAAGTCTATCCGCAAAATGACACTCATTGACAAAATGAAGTCAGACGGAACCTGGGACACCCTCAACAAACGCGAGAAATTATTCAAAAGCCGTCAGCGCGAGAAACTAGAGAAAAACTTTGGTTCTATCGCAGACATGACACGTCAGCCAGCTGCAATTTTCATCGTAGATATCCTCAAAGAACACATCGCGCTTGCAGAAGCACGTCGTTTGAATATCCCAACGTTTGCCATGGTAGACACCAACTCCAATCCCAAATTGGTAGATTTCCCTATCCCTGCCAACGACGATGCTACCAAATCAATCACCTTGATCCTCGACGCAATTTGCGCGGCTATCAAAGATGGTTTAGAAGACCGCAAAAACTTGAAGGCTACTGACAAAGACGACGCTACTGCTGAAACGCAAACTGAAGCGCAAGTTGTAGCACCTGCTGCAACACAAGCTGAAGTTCAAGTAGAAGCTCCTGCTGCAACAGAAACTGAAGTGCAAGTTGAAGCTCCTGCTGCAACAGAAACTGAAGTGCATGTTGAAGCTCCTGCTGCAACAGAAACTGAAGTACAAGCTGAAGCTCCTGCTGAAACAGAAACTGAAGTGCAAGTTGAAGCTCCTGCTGCAACAGAAACTGAAGTGCAAGTTGAAGCTCCTGCTGCAACAGAAACTGAAGTGCAAGTTGAAGCTCCTGCTGAAGCACAAGCTGAAGCTGAGTCTCCAGAAAGCGCAGAATAATTCACTCATAAACTCAAATAAAATGGCTATCACAGCTGCAGACGTAAACAAATTGCGCCAACAGACAGGCGCAGGCATGATGGATTGCAAAAACGCATTGGTTGAAGCCAATGGCGATTTTGAAACAGCCATCGATATACTTCGTAAAAAAGGTCAGAAGATTGCTGCTAAGCGCGGAGGTAACGACGCCAAAGAAGGCCTCATTATGGCACAAGCCACTACCGATGGTAAAGCTGGTGTTATTCTTGCCCTCAACTGCGAAACCGACTTCGTTGCCAAAAACGACGGTTATATTGCCTTTGTACAATCACTAGTTGACCTCGCACTCAGTAATTTGCCTGAAAGCGCAGAAGACTTGAAAGCATTAGCTTACGACAACAGACTTTCAGTTGATGAAAAAATCATTGAGCAAGTTGGTGTCATCGGTGAAAAATTAGACCTATCTGCTTACGCAGTTGTTCGCGGCGAAAACGTTGTTGCTTACAACCACCCAGGTAACCAATTGGCAACGCTTGTTGGCTTAACTATTGCTGGCGAAGAGGTTACAGAAGCAGGCCGTCAGGTAGCTATGCAAGTTGCAGCTATGGCCCCAATCGCTTTAGACAAAAATGGCGTAGACGAGCGCACTATAGAGCGCGAAATCGAAATCGGTAAAGAATTGGCTATCCAAGAAGGAAAGCCAGTTGACATGGCTGAGAAAATCGCTTTGGGTCGCTTGAACAAATTCTTCCAAGAGAATACTTTGCTTAGCCAAGCCTTTGTCCGCGACAACAAACTCACAGTAGCACAATTCTTAGACAGCACCGCAAAAGGTCTTACTGTTTCAGAATTCAAACGCTTCTCATTGAGCTAAGAAATCATACATTTTTTAAAAAGCTATCGAAATCGGTAGCTTTTTTTTTACCCCAAACTGATATAAACACGATTCATAGTATATTTGTCTTACATATGAAATATAAACGCATCCTTCTTAAACTTTCAGGTGAGTCTCTCATGGGAGACAAACAATTTGGTATAGACAACGCACGCATTAGTGCCTATGCCCTTCAAATCAAAGAACTCAATGAAGCAGGTGTTGAAATCGCAATTGTTATTGGTGGTGGAAACATTTTCAGAGGTGTTCAGGCAGAACAAGGTGGTATGGACCGCACCCACGGCGACTACATGGGCATGCTCGCAACCATGATCAATTCTATGGCGCTCCAATCTGCACTTGAATGCGTTGGCGTTACTACTCGTTTGCAATCAGCCATTGAAATGAAAGAAATTGCAGAACCATTCGTGCGTCGCAGAGCCATGCGTCATCTCGAAAAAGGACGCGTTGTTATTTTTGGAGCCGGCACAGGCAACCCCTTCTTCACTACCGACTCTGCTGCCTCTTTGCGCGCTATCGAAATCAATGCCGAAGTCATTCTCAAAGGTACTCGCGTAGATGGTATTTACACCGCAGACCCTTTCAAAGACAGCAGCGCCACCAAATTTGACCAAATTTCATTTGACGAAGTATATGCCAGAGGGCTCAATGTCATGGACATGACCGCATTTACCCTTTGTAAAGAAAATAATTTACCCATCATCGTATTTGACATGGATACTCCCGGCAATTTACGCAAGTTAATGGAAGGAGCGCCTGTCGGAACTTTAGTTTGCGCATCATGACAGAAGAACTCACAATGATCTACGACGAATTCAAGGAAGCCAATCAAAAATCCTTGGTTCACCTCGAAAACGAATTGATTAAAATACGCGCAGGAAAGGCCAGCCCTGCGATGCTCAATGGCGTAATGATTGAGTATTATGGCTCCATGACGCCCTTACAGCAGGTAGCAAACGTGAATACCACAGACGCACGTACCATCATTGTGCAACCCTGGGAAAAACCCTTGCTCAACGATATCGCCAAAGGTATTATCAATGCCAATCTTGGCCTCAATCCGCAGAACAACGGCGAACAACTCATCATTACGGTTCCTCCACTGACAGAAGAACGCCGTCGCGATTTAGTAAAGCGTGCCAAAACAGAGGCAGAAAATGCCAAAATTGGTGTCCGCAACAATCGCAAAGATGCCATAGACATGATCAAAGACCTTAAAAACGAAGGCTTATCTGAAGATATGGTAAAAGTAGGTGAAGAAGAAGTTCAAAAAATCACCAATAGCTACATCAAAAAAGTAGATGAGTTGCTTGAAGTCAAGGAAAAAGACATCATGACCATTTAGTGCGCTGTATTTTGCAGTAGTATCGCTACTACTTCTTTTTTAGATTGAACTTGTAATTGTTGAATTTGGCCTCCATTAATGGCTAAGAGAGGTAATTTATGTTCGAGACACAAATCTAAATCGTGGCTCGAGAGCAACACACATCTTTTGCTCTTTTTTACCCATGCCAAGAGCGCCATTAACAAATTTTCACGGTTCAAGAAATCCAAAAAACTTGCGGGTTCATCTAGAAGCAAAACAGGCGTATCCTGTACAAAGGCCCTCGCTAAACTGACCAACTGCCTTTCACCGTCACTTAATTCTTTGGTCAGTTTTTGTGTCAGGTGCGTCAGACTTAAATCCTTTAATGTTTGACCAACAGTATGCTGGTCATCAACAGAAATTTTACCAAAGAAAGAGGTGTGCGGAGTTCTGCCTAATGCCACATAATCAAACACATTGAGGTGATCTATACCCTCAAAACGGCTCGAAACAAAAGCGATTTGTTGCGCGCGTAAGTTTCCGTCTTTGGCAAGTTGTGCAATGGGGTAATGGTTCAAGGTGAGTGATCCATCAAGTGGCGCTATTTGAGCAGCTAAAGTTTGAAGTAAAGTAGACTTTCCCGACCCATTTAATCCCAATAAAGCGTACACTTTTCCTGCCTGCAGGGTGAGGTCTTCAATTGCAATTAAAGGATGCTGGTGACCAATAATGGTATGTTCAAAGCGAATCATGAGCGGCGGAGCAAGAGGTAAGCAATATAAGGTGCGCCAATGAGAGAGGTGAGCACATTAATTGGCAAGCTGAAATAGGGCTCAAGTGCAAGCAAGAGGATATCACAACCCAACATAAAGAGCGCGCCAAATAACAAGCAAAACAAAATGAGCACCAGATGGTCTTGGGTTTTCAGTAGTTGCCTTCCCAAATTTGGTATGGCCAATCCGACAAAAGCTATCGGGCCACAAAAGGCAGTGATGCTACCCGCCAAAAGTGCAGTGATGGCCAACATAGATAATCTGACACGCTGCGTACGCACCCCCAACTGAAAAGCTTGGTCTTGGCCGAGCACAAAAGCGTTGAGTGCCTTGATCAAGAACAAACTCCACAACAGTGCTATTGCGAAGAATGTGAGTAACCAAGGAACTTGCACTGCACTCAATTGCTGTAAAGAACCCATATTCCACAAGAAAAACTGCTTGACTTGTTCTGGCGCTGCCCAACTTTGCAGGACAGATTCTATAGCGCCCGTAAAGCTGGCAAACATGAGGCCCACTAGTAACAAACCGGTAGTTTGCTGAACACGCCACGACACAAAAAACATAAATGTAGCCGCCAAAAAAGCGCCAAGCAAAGAGCTTCCGACCAAACCGATATTATGGACCATCCAAGGAAAACCACCCAATAGCAGCAAGGCTGTAGTCAAGCTTGCACCTGAATTGATCCCGAGTACATAAGGCCCCGCCATTGGGTTGCGAAATAAATTCTGCATCAACAAACCACTTAAAGACAGACCCGCACCCGCAACAAGAGCGCTGATCAAACGAGGCAAACGGAATTCCCACCACAAAACATTGGCTTGAACTGCACTAGAGAAACGCACTTGGGTCAGTTGCATGTGTGCAAAACAACTCAGTACCAAAACAAGGGCGAGTACAGACAAGAAGAGTTCTTTTCGTTTCATGGCTGTAATTCCTTATAAAAATACAATGAATCGGTCTGATTGGCGCGCACTTGAGAAAGGTCTGAGAGCACCCAATCGGGACGGACCGCCGCCCACTCCCAATAAAAGTTGGTGTTGTGGGTATAGCAAAAAACGCGCTTTTTGAAAAAGGGGAAATACTTGTATTTTGGGTATTGTTGCAAAAGTGCTGCTCTAGTTGGCTGGCCTGGATTCAACCAAATGACAACCCCAGCGCTCTTTGCTAGTACACTTTGGATACTGCTAAAACAACTGCCGGTTCCAGACTTTGCATTGAAATAATAGGCAAAATCTACATCGGCATACAAGCGCGCTTCAAAGCTGTTTGCTGCGGGTGCCACCCATTGGTCGCCGTAGACATAGCCGCTGATCACAAAAGGGTTGGAATTACATAATGTGGGTTGCGTTTTGATGCGCTTGTAATTTTGACAAACCTTCTTGAAGTATTGCTGCGCTTGAGCAAACTGCCCTGTCATGGCACCGAAAAGTAAAATCCATTCTGCGCGGGCTAGAGGATGCGTTTCTCTCCACTCGTAATTAGGTATACAAGTCATGCCAATTGACCTGAGTCGCTTGATTTGGGCTTGTTCTGGTCCGAAACCGCTATAGACAAGTGCTTGGGTGTGGTGGGCCAGGAGTTTTTGTATAGAGAGTTGCTGTTCGCTTTTCAAATCGGCAACCTTTCCTTTCGCAACTGCTTTTTTGACAAGTGGGTCATGTAAATAGCGTTTGTCTGGAATAGCACACAAGCGCTGTTGTTGATCTATTGCGGCGAGCATCCCGACGTGTGTTGCACTTAAAACGGCGATGCGCTTGAATGGTTTATTGAGCTGAAATTCAAATATTTCTTTAGGCTGTTCCGGATTTTGAATTTGAATCAAAAATCCATTCTTGGCTGCAATGATGGTGAGAAGATCGCTGTAGTGGCAGAGATTTTTTGCTTGTTTGTGTTGTTGCTCAGGATTGGACTGACAACCCAAAACCACAAGTAGCAATAACAGCCAAATAGAACGCATCAGTTAATATTGTTCGGATACATTAGGGAAATCTCCGGATTGGACGTCTGCCTTGTAGTCTTGAAAAGCTTGCAACATGTGGGCATGCAAATTATTGTATTTGCGCAAGAAACGCGGATTGAACTCGTTGTTGATGCCGAGCATGTCGTGGATTACCAATACTTGGCCGTCGACGCCGGCTCCAGCTCCTATACCGATTACAGGTATTTGCACCATTTGCGCAACACGCGCTGCAAGTTCAGCAGGAATTTTTTCGAGAACAATAGCAAAACAGCCTACCTCTTCTAGCGCTTTGGCGTCGGCAATCAGACGCGCAGCCTCTTGCTCTTCTTTGGCTCGGACAACATAGGTACCAAACTTGTAAATAGATTGAGGCGTCAGGCCGAGGTGCCCCATGACGGGGATTCCGGCGGTGAGGATGCGGCGAATAGAATCGAGGATTTCTTGGCCGCCCTCCAATTTGACCGCATGGCCACCAGATTCTTTCATGATTTTGATGGCACTAGACAACGCCTCTTTGGAGTTGCCTTGGTAAGAACCAAATGGCATGTCCACCACAACCAACGAGCGTTGAACGGCACGCACCACACTTGAGGCATGGTAGATCATTTGATCTAGTGTAATAGGCAATGTGGTTTCATGGCCAGCCATCACGTTTGAGGCAGAATCACCGACGAGAATGACGTCTATGCCGGCTTCATCTACGATGCGCGCCATGGAGTAATCGTAGGCAGTAAGCATCGAGATTTTCTGGCCATTCAGCTTCATTTCTTGAAGTGTGTGGGTCGTTATTTTTTTGGGTGCAGCGGCGTGTACAGACATAGTTTAGTTGTTTTGCAGGTAAGCATTGACGTTGTTTTCAATGCGGGCAACAATATTTTGGGTAGCTGCCTTTTCAAAAGAAAGGCCGGTAATGCGCTCGTAGAGTTCGATGTAGCGTTCAGAGATCACTTGTACGAAGTCGTCGGGCATGAATGGCATGGCTTGACCGGCTAGGCCTTGAAAGCCATTTTCAATGAGCCACTGCCGCACAAACTCCTTGGAAAGTTGCTTTTGCGCTTCGCCATTTGCTTGGCGTGCTTCGTAGCCATCGGCGTAGAAATAACGCGAAGAATCTGGGGTGTGGATTTCGTCGATGAGCGTAACTACGCCGTTGTGCAGGCCAAATTCGTATTTGGTATCGACTAAAATGAGCCCGCGCGCGGCAGCCATCTCGGTTCCTCTTTGAAACAAGGCATGGGTGTATTGTTCCATTTGGGCATAGATTGCTTGATCAACCAAACCTCTTGCCAAGATGTCTTCGCGGGAGATGTCTTCGTCGTGGCCCTCTTCAGCTTTGGTAGCAGGCGTAATGATTGGCGCTGGCAAGCGGTCGTTTTCGATGAGGCCTTCTGGCAGAGCAACACCGCAAAGCATGCGTTTACCTGCTTTGTATTCACGGGCTGCGTGGCCTGCTAAATAACCGCGGATCACCATTTCGATGCGGATGGGTTCACAAGCCAAGCCAATTGCTACCGCTGGGTCTGGCGTGGCCAGCAACCAATTTGGGACGATATCTTTAGTGGCTTCCAAAAACATGGTAGCTACTTGGTTGAGCACCTGCCCTTTGTAAGGAATTCCTTTGGGGAGAATGTGGTCAAATGCAGAAATTCTGTCGGAGGCAACCATCACAAGTAAATCGTTTTCTAGGGTGTAGACATCTCTAACCTTGCCATTGTATACTTTGGTTTGACCTTGAAAATGAAATGAGTTACTGGTAAGCGCTTGCATAAAAATGATTTGAGTTTAAGATTTCTGTTGTTTGTTTTTTTCTTGCGCGTCAATTCTGGCTTGCTTGTCTAGTTTTTCTTGGTGCTCGGCCACATCAAAAGCCTCGATAATTTGCTTGATCAGACGGTGGCGAATGACGTCTGATTGGCCCAAACGAACTATTTTGATTTCGTTGATGTCTTGCAAGACATCGAGTGCATAAGACAAACCCGAACGCTGACGCGAAGGTAAATCTACCTGAGACATATCGCCGGTAATGACAAATTTAGCGGTCATGCCCATGCGGGTCAGGAACATTTTCATTTGCATTTGGGTGGTATTTTGTGCTTCGTCGAGAATCACAAATGCTTTGTCGAGGGTGCGGCCACGCATGAAAGCGAGCGGGGCAATTTCGATGACGCCAAATTCAATCATGTCGGCGAGTTTTTCTGCTGGAATCATGTCGCGGAGCGCGTCGTAGAGCGGCATGAGATAGGGGTCTAGTTTTTCTTTGAGGTCGCCGGGCAAAAAACCGAGGTTCTCGCCTGCCTCGACAGCCGGGCGCGTCAAAATAATGCGCTTCACTTCTTTGGCTTTCAAGGCCCTTACAGCCATCGCAACTGCGGTGTAGGTTTTGCCTGTACCAGCTGGGCCCACTGCAAAAACCATATCGGACTCCAAAACAGCCTGAACCAACTTTTTTTGGTTCACGGTGCGCGCTTTGATCTTGACACCACCGTTGCCATGCACAAGCGTTTCAGAGCCGTCGTCTTGGGAGAGCATTTTGGCGCCGTCTTGCAACATGAGGTTGTCTATGTTGTTTTCGGTGAGGGTATTGTAAGTTTGGTAATGTTGGATAATGAGCGCAAATTTGCGCTCAAATTCGTCCATGACTTCATCGTCGCCAGCCAAATTGAGCTCGTTACCGCGTGCGATAACTTGGAGCTTTGGAAAGAAACTCTTGATGTGTTTGAGGTTTGCATTGTTGATTCCGTAGATTTCGGCCGGATTAAGGCTTTCAATGCTGATCTGACGTTGACCTGAACTCAATTTATTTGGGTGTTTTTTGAAGGGTTTCTAACGATTTCGATTACTTTTGGTAAAATTATGAATTTCTGAGCACAAAGTCGCCTTCTCTGCCATGCAAATCATTACGCTCACTACAGACAACGGCTATCATGACTACTACGTCGCAGCTATCAAAGGAAGGCTTCTACAAGCGTTCCCTACTGCGCACGTGATCGACATCAGCCATGGCATCACGCCGTTTAACATCAGCGAAGCTGCTTATCAGTTGCGCTGCTGCTTTCACGAGTTTGCCGCGGGCACCATACACCTCATTGGCGTAGACAGCGAACCCGTTTTTGAAGCGCAAAAAGAGCGCTACCCTGGTATCTTAAAATACAAAGGACAATATTTCATTTGCAACGACAACGGTTTCTTTGGTAGTTTTCTCGAAGAAGACTTCCCCGACGAATTTTACCACTACACCGCCATCAAAGACCAACCCCAGGCATGGCGCTTCACCACTAAAAACTGCTTTATTGATTTAGCCCAACGCATTGTCAATAATGAAGTGCTGTCGAGTTTTGCCACGGCTTCGAGCATTTATCGCCGGGCCTTTGACCAAAAACCCGTCATTGACCAATTCCTCATTCGCGGCGTGGTGGTCCATATTGATAGCTTTGGCAACCTCATTACCAACATTACCCAAACCGATTTCGAGCGTTTTGGCGCTGCCATACCTTTCACTATCAAATACCAGAAAAAAGAATATTTCATCGATGAGATTTCCGCCACCTATAATGCGGTATCTCAAGGAGAACGCGTCGCAATATTCAACAGCGCAGGTCGTTTAGAAATTGCAATCAATAGAGGAGCTAACCAAGGCTTTGGTGGGGCGAGTAAATTATTTGGCATGCGCATCGGCGACCCTGTTCACGTAGAATTCACGCCGCAGGGCTCCAAAGAAAATATCCAATCTTTGTTCTGATGCTCACTAGAGTTGTAAAACTGCATTTTGACCACACCTACCTGGACCAATTTTTAGCCCATTTCGAAACCGTCAAATGGCAAGTTGCACAGTTCCCTGGCTGCAAAGGCATGCAATTATTGCAAGATCAAACCGATCCGTGCCTCATTTTTACCTATTCAATATGGGATTCCGAACAAGATTTAAACAATTATAGAAACTCCGCACTATTTGCCTCCATATGGCCTCAAATCAAGCCTTGGTTCGATCAAAAAGCCGAAACTTGGAGCTTAAATCAACATTTTAGTGCATTTATTTGAGAAAAATAGTGGAAAACTGAAATAGGTCCTTACCTTTACCGAAATTAATATTATTAGAATGAGTAAAGGACATGTAAAATTTTTCAACGAAACCAAGGGTTTTGGATTTATTGTTGAAGAAGACACGAACAAAGAGTATTTTGTTCATGTAACCGGTTTGGTAGACAAAATCAAAGAAAATGACGAAGTTGAATTCGAATTGCAAGAAGGCCGTAAAGGCTTGAATGCTGTGAATGTGAAACAAGCCTAATAAAGATTGAGTGTATCTAAAATTCCCGCCCCACAAGGCGGGAATTTTCGTTTATAGATATTTGTTAATTTTGACAACTCAACTTTTACTATGCGCGCCCTATTCTTAAAAGAAATTTCGAGCTTCCTGAGTTCTATCATCGGATACGTTTTCATCCTGATCTATCTGATTGCCTCCGGACTCTTCCACTGGATCCTCTCCTACAACACCAATCTCCTCGAAGGCTCTACGGCAGACCTCATCCCGTTTTTCAATATGTCGCCAGTGATCTTTCTGATCCTGATCCCAGCCATTACCATGCGTTCGATTGCCGAGGAACGCCGCACAGGCACCATCGAACTGCTGCTCACCCGCCCCATCTCTGACTTTCAACTGATCTTTGCCAAATACCTTGCAGGTGTTGCATTGGTTTTTGTGGCCATCTTACCCACCCTCGTTTATTTGGTCAGTATGTACTTTCTAGGAAGACCTATCGGCAATATTGATTTAGGCGCCACTTTTACCTCCTACATTGGCCTGTTGCTACTCGGTGCCGCGTTTGTATCGATCGGAATGTTTGCCTCTGCACTCACGCATAGTCAGATTGTTGCGTTCATACTAGCGATGTTCTTGTGCTGGGTATTTTACGATGGTTTTGAGTTATTGGGCAACTTCAGTCAAATCGGTGGTTTAGACTATCTCATCAAGTATATCGGCATTGCCTTTCATTATGAGGCCATCAAAAAAGGCGTCATCGATACCAGCGACATCCTTTATTTTTTAAGTCTGAATGCCCTCTTTTTGGTGGCTTCGCTCACTGTTCTCAAATCGCTCAAAAAGTAACGCATGAAACTCAACTTCACTAAAGGACTTTACAACTGGACGGTACTCGTTTTGCTTGCCGCGGTTTTGATCTTGCTGAACTTTATTGGCTCTATGCTTTATTTCAAGCTAGACATGACAAAAGACCAGCGCTATTCATTGGCCAACAGCACGGTCAACTACCTCTCCGACAAAAAGAATTTTGAGAACCGCATCAGCATCCAAATTTATCTCGACGGCAACATGCCTTCTGAACTCAAAAACTTTCAGAATGCGCTCAAAGACAAACTCAAAGATTTCAAGCGCATCGCTGGCACCCGCATTGAGTTCTTATTTACCGACCCCAACGTAGGTACCGAAGATGAAATCAATGCCTTGCGCGCACAACTCTACGAACGCGGAAAAGGCATTTTACCGCTCGAAATTCTCTACCTCAAAGACGGCACCCAAAGCCAAATGTTATTGTTTCCTGGGGCTTTGCTCTCCTACAGCGTCAATGGTATTACCAAAGAAGGTGTGGTGCAATTTTTGCCAGGCACCCAACCCGGCCGCCCCTATGCACTAGAGCAAATGAGTGAAATGATTGAAAATGCACTCAATAACTTAGAATACAACTTGCTCTCTGCGATGCGCCGCCTCACCCAAACGAGCAAACCCACCATTGCATTTTTACAAGGCCATGGCGAACTCAACCCAGCAGAAACCATGCGCGCGCGCGCGCTAATCTCTCCTTATTATCAAATCAAAGATGTGGCGCTCAACGACAGCATTGCCGCACTCAAAGACGTCGACGGCCTCATTATCGCAGATCCACAAACACCTTTCTCACAAAAAGACCTCTATCTCATAGATCAGTTTGTATTGCGCGGCGGCAAACTCCTTTGCTTCATGAATACCCTTGCGCTCAACGAAGATACCCTCAATGCCACCGGCATGACCCATACCATGCGCAAAAACCTCTTGCTCGACCGCTTGCTGTTCGATTACGGCATTAAAATCAAAGAGAATTATGTGCTAGATGCCAATTGCGCGCCCAAAATTGTTCCGTTTGCCGAAACGGCTTTTTTACCATGGTTTTACCACATGCTCGCCACGCCGAGTTTGCATCCCATGACGCGCAACGTAGATCCAATTTCCTTGAAATACGCCAACGAAATAGAATTTGTACAAATACCCAAAGCACAGCTCACGCCAATACTAACAAGTTCGAGCAACGCCATCCCCAGCGGGCTGCAGCCTTTGGTAAATCTTGCGCTGCCACTCAATTATGGCAAGAATCCAAAATTAGTAGACAACCCCGAAGACCCTATCAATAAACTTTGTGTTGCGGGCTTGTCTGAAGGATTTTATCAGTCTCACTTCAAAAACCGCATCGTTGCCGAATTTGCCAACAGTAAAGACGCCAACTACTTAGAGGAAAGTCAGAAAGAAACCAAAATATTAGTGGTTGGCAATGGCTCTTTTATCCGCAACAGCTACGACTCCATTCTCGACCCTCAAAAAATCAATAGCTACTTGTATCGCCCTATTGCGATCAACGAGCTCAAGGTGGACGCCGAATTGGCCCAAAGACGCATCCCTATTATTTTTGGCAACCAAGAGCTCTTCCAAAATATGGTAGACTACATGATGGGCGACAACTCCGTACTCGATATCCGCAGCCGTCAAATTGACATCAAAGAAATCGACAAAGAGAAAATCAAAAGTTCTTCTCTATTCTACAAAAGCATCAATATGATGCTGCCATTGCTGCTGATTTTGGCACTTGCGTTGCTCATGAACTGGATCCGTCTAAGACGCTATACCCGATAATTTAATTTCCATGAAGAAAAAAGGTTTTGTTCTCGTTCTTTTTATTGTCTTATTGGGCGGCCTAACTTGGTTTGCACTCAAGCTCCAAGACGGACAGGGTGCTTCTGATGCACGCGCATTTAACTTCAAAATAGAAGACACCACCACCATTTCCAAAATTGTCATTAGCGATGCTTTTGGGCAGCAATTCACGCTCGTCAAAAACGAAAACACCTGGACCGACCTCAAAGGTGGCTGTGTCTCCAAAACCAATGTTTCGCTCATTTTGGAAGCCCTCAACAAAATCGAGTTCAAAGGTTATTTACCGCAAAAATCAGAAAAACGTTTTACCGAACTGATGTCTACTTCTCATATCAAAGTGGAGATTTTTCAAGACGGCGATTGGACCAAAACTTGGTATCTCGGCCCCGCCACCCCCGACCATTACGGCCAAATTATGCTGCTCGAAACCGCCGATGGTGGCAAAAGTGCCAGCCCTGTCATGATGAAACTCTCCGGCATGAATGGCCTAATTGACCCTCGCTTTTTTGCCGACCCTCGCCAATGGGCCTGCACAGAAATCATGGCCTTGCAAATGGAAGACATCTTGAGTATCAAAACCAAATTCTATGGCGAGGCTTATCGCAATTTTGAACTCATTAACAAAGGCAGACGCATCAGTGTTACCCAAAATGGCAAACCATTAGCTAGTCTCGACACCACCAACGTTTTTCGCTACCTACAAGGTTTTCAGAATATCCACTTCGAACAAAAGAACTTTACGCTGTCTGACAAACAAGTGGATAGCGTCAAGCGAAGCCAAGCTTTTTGTTATTTAGAGGTCCGGACCAAACACGAAAAAATCGCCTTAAAAATGTTCCGCATCAAGAGCAAAGAAGAGCAGCGCAATGAGTTTGGCCAATTAGTCAACATGGACATGAATAGTTTTTGGTGTCAGCTCCCCGATGGCGAGTTGGTACGCTGCCAATATTTTGTATTCAACCCACTCATTTTAGGGCATGTATATTTTCCGGCCATGGAAGCCAGATTTCCAGAAAATTTACGCAGCGTCAACCCCTAAAAGCAACTTTTAACGTTTCTCAGACGTTAAAGACTTGTCATGACCTCCCTACGCGCTATGCTGGTCAGCTTAAGCTGTCTAGGATCCTATTTATATGCTCAAAGCCCTGTTGCCAATTTTTCGGCCTCACCGCTTGTGGTTTGCGTAGGTCAAAATGTCAACTTCACCAATTCTTCTAATGCCAATGGCGGCCCCGCCCTAAGCTCCTACCAATGGGACTTCGGCGATGGAAATTCGGCCACAAGCACCAATGCCACGCACGCCTTCAGTACCGCTGGTACTTTTACAATTACGCTTGTGACCACCAACGCAAACGGTGTTGCCGATGCGGAAATTAAGCCCGCTTACATTACCGTAAATCCGCTGCCAAACGTCAATTTTAGCGCCAACGGCTTGGGTTGTACGGTTCCGCTCACGCTCTCCTTCGCAAATACCTCTTCACAAGGCGGTAATTTTACGCAGGCGTGGAATTTTGGCAATAGCCAAACTTCTAGCCAATACACCCCTCCGAGCATCACCTACAACAGCCAAGGAACTTTTCAGGTGGTTTTGACCGTTACCAATAACACTACCGGCTGTGTCAATTCACTGACCCAACCCATTGTTGTTTCTAATTTTCAGGCCGGCATCACTGCACCTGCTGTAGGTTGTGTTGGGCAGCCCATTGCTTTTCAAGACAACTCCACTGCTGGCGCCAATGCCTGGAGCTGGAATTTTGGCAGCGCGGGCCAGAGCAATGCCGAAAACCCAAGTGTTACCTACAACTCACCAGGTACCTATACGGTCAACCTCAGCGCGCAAAACACAAACTCAGGTTGCGCGGGCAGTACAAGCCAGCAAATTGTAGTTCAGGCCAATACCATCCCCAACTTTTATGCGAACCCCACTGCCAATTGCGCACCCGGAAGCATCCAATTTTTCAATACAACCAACCTCACCGGCACCTACGTTTGGAATTTTGGCGACGGGCAAACCTATACTGGCCCCAACCCTCCAGCACATTTATACCAATTAAGTGGCCTGTATGATGTCAGCCTGACTTTTACATCGAGTGCAGGTTGTTCGGGAACCAAAACACTGCAAGACTACATTGAAATTACGCCCGTTCAGGCTGGGTTTTACGCCGCAGATACAGGCGCTTGTGCGCCATTCACAGTGCAATTCATCGATACGTCTTATACCCCAAGTAATCCGATTGTTTCATGGCAATGGAACTTTGGCAATGGGCAAACTTTCAATGGTCAAGTACCTCCGCCACAAACCTATGGCGTGGGGGTTTATAACGTGTCGCTCATCATTACCACTGCGTCTGGCTGCACCGATACCATCATCAAAACTCCTTACATTACCGTGGGTTCTATAGACTCCATCGACTTCAGTTGGGACCCCAACATTACTTGCGCCAACACCGATGTCGAATTTGAATCTGAATTTTACATTTCAGTACCGTATGACAGCACTGAGATTTCCTATTTATGGGATTTCTCGCAGGGCATTAGTTCGCAAGACGACCCTACCTTTCAGTTTTCGCAAGATACGGGCTGGGTTGACGTTACGCTTTATGTCAATTTTAGAGGCTGTATCGATTCGCTAACCAAAGACTCTGTATTGTATGTGCTCGCGCCCATCGCTCAATTCAATCCCAACACCTCTTTAGTCTGTAACCCAACAAGTTTAGCGGTTATTTTTCAATTTCAAAATACCGCCATCGAAGGCGAACTCGAAGACAGCGTTGCACTACATTACGAATGGAACGACAACTCGCCCAACACCAATTTCAATAATGCGCAGCTCGACCTCCCCAACGGTGGCAACACCAGCCATGCGTTTGCCAATTACGGCACGTATCAGATTGAACAGGTGGTCCATAACTACACCACGGGTTGCTCAGACAGCATTTCGCTGGCCGTAACAATTTCTCAACTGCAGTCGGCTTTTCTCTTGCCCGACGACACCATTTGTAAAGGCGATGCCATTGGCCTATTCAATCAGAGTACTACTTGGTCCGCACATCCGGTCAATAATTGGGTTTACACTTTTGGCAATGGGCAGCAAATAAACAACGGTGCGAACGTCAACTACGTTTATCCTGCGAGCGGTACCTACAACATCAACCTTTTGGTTTTCAATTCCGCAGGCTGCTCCTCTACTTCTAGCCAAACCATTTTTGTAGCCAATAAACCCGTGGCGGGGCTCTTGGCACCGTCATATGCAGGTTGCTCACCTTTCCCGGTGAGTTTCAGCAACACGAGCTACAGCATTGCCAATGGCCTGCCCTTAGCCACTTTTAACACCACCTTTTCAGACAACAACACAAGCGTCACGACAACAAACGTGAACCAAGCAATCAACCATACGTTTGTGGGCAACGGCGTGTATACGGCAAGCATTACCGCAACCGACATCAACGGTTGTGTCTCGAACCCTGTGAACGTACAAATTACGCTCACCAAACCTACGGCCCTCATTGCTTCAGACACCATTATTTGTAATCTAGATAGCAGCACCATTGCCACGCTGAGTACAGGACAAGAGCCACTCGCTTATCAATGGTACATTGGATCAAGCATTACTAGTTTTGACAGTTTATTGTTATTGAATCAGCCAGAAAGCGCAAATGGCTTGTTTTCGACTTTTCCAATCGCTTTGGTGGTTACGGATGTAAATGGTTGTACAGATTCCACTGCCCAAACCATTTATATCTCCACCCCTCAGGCCTCGCCTACTTTTAGCTTTTCTGGAGCAGCAATAAACGCAAATGGGCAGTACAGTTGCCCGCCGCTTTTCTGCGACTTCACCGATGCCTCTACGAGTATGGGCGCCATTACCAATTGGAATTGGGCTTTTGGAAACGGCAACAACTCTATTCTACAAAACCCAGACAACACGCTCGTGACAAGCGGTTCTTTCAATTTGCTTTTAACGGTTACAGACCAATACGGCTGTACCGGCGACACCACCGTCAATAATTATGTTGCTAT
>CAMDFN010000026.1 GCA_945897565.1 Chryseobacterium gleum | reverse complement strand
ACCATTGCCGGTGAAGAAGCGTTGCACGAGCGCGCGTACAAGTTTTTCATGAGTAAGGTCATGGAAATGGATCCGAATGGCGGCCTTTCGGCGTTCATGACCATGATGAAGCATAAAATTGTGATGCCCGCCAGCCTCATGGATCACGGCACCAGTCAGAACAATTACAACAACTACGCGAGCATCACCCAAAAAATTGGCGTGTACACGAGCCTAGACTACGCCCATATCATCGACCATTTAGTCAAGTTTTGGAATATCGACAAACTCCAAGAACTCAATGACCAAGGCAAGCGTGCGCAAGATTACCTCGCCAGCCTCGCCGAACGCTATTACCGCTTGGCCGAAAGGCTCCAAGAACCCGAAGAAGTTCAGTTGGTTTGGCTGAAGCATTAATATCACTACCTTTGCGGGCTTAATTCTCTCCATGAAACGCATCAACGAATACAAAAAATTATTTGGCATAGACAAACCTATTGTTTTGGCCGAACTCAAACAGTCTTACCGCGTTTTGGTAAAGCAATGGCACCCCGATAAATTTCAAGACGGCGATCCGCTCAAAGAACAAGCCGAAGAAATGGGCCGCCAAGTAGTAGACGGCTATCATTTTTTGGTGAGCATTGCCCCAGAAACCAAAGCTGCCAACCTTGAAGACTACCAACGCACCATCAATGAGTGCGGCATTGCCGATTACCGCCACAAAGGTCTTTTGTTAGAAATTACCTTCACAGACGGCTCTTGCTATGAGTACTTTGGCGTGAACGCCAATGTCTACAAAAAGCTCATCAACGCCGACAAGCAAGTGCGTTTCGCCAAGCGTTTCATCTATGAAAGTTTCTTGTATCGCCAGTCTAAGAAGGCGACTACTGTAGAGGCGTAGATTTTCACGTTCATATTTTTGGAGTTATACTATTTCTTTAAATACGAAGTTTGTATATCAAACTTTTTAAGGATGAAAACCTCGATTCTGAATTCAAATGCACAAGTATTACGTATAAATTCATTAAATTCGTACGTAAAACAAATTGCAATGCATACCAAACTCACGCTCAATATTGAAAAAGACACGGTGGCCAAGGCGAAGGTGTACGCTAAGCAGCAAAACCAAAGTCTATCGAAATTGATCGAAGCCTATTTGAAATCTTTGGCTCAAGAGGATACCTCTATGGGTGAGGTAAGTCCATTGGTAGCTCAATTGACAGGTGTGCTACCCGCTGATTTCGACGAGAAAGAAGCATATCAAAACTACCAAGCACAAAAACACGCCTGATGCAGCCAGTATTCTTAGATACCAATGTCGTCATTGACTTATTGGCTAGGCGCGAGCCATTTTGCAAAGAAGCTCAGGTGCTTTTTACACTTGCAGACAGAGGCCAGCTTCAACTGCAAATTTCGGCACTCAGCTTTGCCAATGCGAGTTATGCCCTAGCCAAACACTACCCTGTTGCAGATGCGAAAAAATACTTACAACAATTCAAAGTTTTGGTCACAATTTTGCCTATCGATGACAAAGCTATTGAATTGGCGCTGGCCTCTGAATTTTTAGATATCGAAGACGGTTTTCAGTATTTTGCGGCGCTGGCTGGCGGTGCTTGCGTTATTGTAACGCGCAACAAAAAAGACTTCAAGAAATCAGCGCTTCCGGTACTGACACCTTCAGAATTTCTGAAGCGTTGATCAGATTCCACGACTGCCTTTACACCCAAAACGCCTTTAGTCAGTGAAACCACGCCATCTTTGGCGGTAACACCCACTTCAGCAGCTTTGAGCAATGGTTGCCATTTGATGGCGTCCTGCACGTCTTTTTGTAATTGTTCGTTTGTTTTCATGTTTCCTTTTGTTTGACTGCAACTTCATTGTTACACTTCAAATTTCAGCAATCTTCTAAGCGCTTTACTTACATAAGAATTGTATTGACTTGCAAAATTTTAGGCGATTAACCTCCAATTAACCTAAGAATTGTACATTTAGCAAATGAAAGAAAAACTATGTGTAGTTTTATTTACATCGTTGTTTCTGCTCACAACCCAGCAGGCTTTTGCCCAAGCTTTTGCCCGCAGTTGGGACGCTTGGTTTGGGCAAATGCAAGTCGGTGCGAGCACAGGCATGGGCCAAACCGCAGCATCTTATACATTAGGCCTTTATAAATCAGAACAGAACCACGGCTATGGCTTAGACTTTGGCGGCACCAGCCTCAACAACTCCAAACTACTTTACGGCAACCTCACACTCAGTCAAGACCTCCTCAGAATCACGCGAAACCGACGCTCCTCTTTTTACCTCTATGGTTCTGCAGGTCTTGGATTGACTCACCTACGCAACGACCAACTCCAAGACAATTTTTTATTGCGTGGAGACGACATGCTTCATTTTCAAATTTGCCTGAGCCCCACTTTTTTCTTCTCTCCAGACTTTGCGCTGCAGTTGAGTGCCAAATACCAAAAGCAAGCGCTCATTGATGATGAACTAGACCAGCTGTGGTCTTTGAACTTAGGTATATTCTTTTTGATCCCGAACTTCAAACCATTCTAGCCACTACTTGTTGTACTCTTAAAACCATTCATGTCTTTAATTAGAATAGACCGCGCCGAAATCCAAAAAATGGACCGCATTGAGCGCCTCAACCTCATCAACAGTTGCACCGGCTATAAATCTGCCAACCTCATCGCCACCATTTCCAACGAAGGCAAAACCAATGTTGCCGTATTTTCGAGCATCACACATTTAGGCAGCGACCCTGCACTTATCGGTTTTATTCTTCGGCCCACTACAGTGCCGCGCCACACCTACGAGAACATCAAAGCCTACGGCTATTTCTCTGTCAATCATATCACAGCAGACCAAATTACAGACGCCCACCACACCTCTGCAAATTACCCAGAAGAAACCAGTGAATTTGACATGACTGAGCTCGAACCCGTTTACCACGGCGGCTGTCCAGTGCCTTTTGTCAAAGGAAGCCCCGTCAAGCTGTTGTGTAAATATGTCAATGAATACCTTATCGAAGAAAACGGCTGTATTCATGTCATTGCATCCATAGAAGCCATATTCTATGAAGAAGAACTCTTGACCCCTGACCATTGGCTGCAATTAGACAAAGGCAAGGTGGTAGCCATCAACGGCCTCGACGGCTATGCCCAACCGCAACTTTTGGAACGATTTTCGTACGCGAGAGCCAAAAAATAATAACAATGAAACTAATAGTTCTTTTTCTAAGCCTTACTGCCCTACTCTTTTCATGTATTTCGGTACAAGAAGCCCAAAATGTGGTAGCGCTTTCTCAAAGTCATAACCGAATTGCAGTGCTGCCTATTCAAGCAACGGTTGAGCGTAAAATTTGGATGAATCAAGAAAAATACCTCGAGCTCAATCGGCTCAAAAGCGAAGAAACCCAACAGCGCGTGTATCGTTACCTCCAATTTTACAGCAGAAACGGCAGCTTGCACGCTGAGGTCATGAGCCCAGAAGAAGTCAATTCGCTGCTGCACGGCGCGGGTTACCCCAATGCAGCGCTCAACAACAACGCTTTGTGCAGCCTCTTGCAGGTAGATGCGCTCATTTATGGAAATATTCAAGTACTTGAGCCAATGAACGAAGCAACAGCCATGATGCTCAATTCAGCCAACCCAAACTTCAATGCAATTACCAATATCATTGAACTAGACCTCCTGCTCTACGACGCCAAAAGCGCCACACAAATCTGGGATTCCGAACAAATCAATCAAGGGCAAATGGGTTCCATCAAAGAAAACATGCAAAAACAGGTATGCCGAAGAGCAGTCCGCAACTTGCCCTACAACCTCAAGAAAAAACGCTACAAAAAAGCGTATCGGGAAATGAATGGGTTTTAGTTGAGCTCAAAATAACGCTCAAAATAAGCACCTTCAAAAATCGGATAATTCAAACGGGCTTTTCTCAAATTAAATTCGACCTCAAGTGCTGAAGTAGCCTCGTTTGAACTTTTGGCAATATACCACTTGAAAAAAGCAACGTATAAAGTAATTCGGTAACAAAAAGGGCAAGCGATATCCGACCAAATTTCAATTAACATTTTGTTTTTTTAGCGCACCTCTATTCCGTAGTCTCTAAAACGCGACAAAAGCATGGCTAGTTCATAAGTACGGTAGATATAGAGCTCCACAACGATATAATTTGGATTGTCCACGACAATGCGCTGAGAGGCATGCAAACGACGTGCTTTGACATAAGAGATGGCCCAATCTGTAAATTTCAAACGGATGAGCTCGGGAATGTTGTCTTTGAAACGGGCAATACCCAAGCAATGCTTGAAATACGACTTGAGTTGGACATCTTTGGCCAAGCCTGCCCAAGAGAAATTTTGAAGTTCGCCCTCTGCACCGTCTTCGCGTTCGGCCAGCGCCGGTACCACTACAAAATTCTCGATCAAATCAAACGCAAAAACTTTGATTTGTTGCTTGGGTTCTTTCTGACGCTCAGACCACTCGCAGGCCACCAAATAAAAGCGGCCCTCATAGAAGCGCACTTGCAGCGGAGCCACCACTTGTAAACGCGATTTGTAAGTGCCAAATGCAGACTGGTACAAAAACTGCAGCAAATATTGCTGCTCAATGGCTTGCACACAGGTTGCCGCCATTTGCAGCGATTGGCCATCGTCGTTGAGTGCCGAAAAACTAAAAACGAGTTTGTCTTGGAGTTGGTGCTGCGACTCTTGTGTTTTTGCGCCCAACTGTTGGGTAATTTGCTGTAGCATGCTCACTTGCAGCGCTTCCGAGACCGCTGTTTCGGGGGCAGCAATTAACTGATAGTAATGTTTTTTGGAGACCCGAACATGTATCAATTTATCGGCTGAATTGGATTTCAAAAATTGCAAGTCTGCTTCGAGGGATCTTCTAGAAATGGGTTTGCGACCCTGCGTTGTGAGCAATTGGTTGAGATGCTCCTGAATTTGCGCAAAAGATGCGCGCATAAATGCTTGCTCTTTTAAAAAATCGAGGATCATTTGCAAGCGGAGGCTTTGTGCTTTGAGTTGCAGCATGTTCAAATATAGTTATTGCGCAGAAATATTGCGGAGTGAAATTGGATTAATTAAACCGTTGCATCCTCACTATCTCGTTTTTTGGTACTATTTTTGACTGTTGAAGTTTTTTTTACAAAACTATCCTTTATGAAAACCATCCTCCTTACAATCGGCTTACTTGCTTTGGCAACAGCCTGTAGCAAATGGCAAGACAACCAAAAACAAATCACTAAAATTTCTACAGACGGCACTTGGGTGGTGAGTAGTTACATCGACAACGGCGACGACGAAACAGCCGATTTCACAACTTTTCGGCTTACCTTTTTAGAAAGCGGTGTTTTGAACGCAACAGATTTGCTCAGCAGCAACTCCAATCCGTATGCGGGCAGTTGGTCTATCACAGACTCCAATAGCAACGACGACGACAACCTTTCCGACCTCGATTTCAATATCAACTTTAACGTGAGTAACAAGCTCGACGACCTTTCTGACGACTGGGATATTATTTCCTATACCGATACCGAAATCAAACTCATTGATGTTTCTGGCGGCGGCGGCGGTACCGACTACCTTACCCTCTCCAAGCAATAAAAAATATGCGCAAAAGCGCTTAGCAAAATTCGTGTGTAGCCCTGAGGAAACTCAGGGTTTTTTGTTCCTCAGAACCTTCGGCAGGCTCTTGATTGTATACCCAGTTGGCCATAGGCGGCATGCTCATCAAAATGGACTCAGTGCGCCCTCCCGAATAAATACCAAACTTGGTGCCGCGGTCGTGTAACAAATTGAACTCGACATAACGGCCTCGTCTGAGCGCTTGCCAAGTTAATTCTGTCGCAGTGGGCTCATGCAAAACCACATCTTTTATTTGATCACTATACACCACTGGAAACAAACGCCCAAGATCTTGACAATAAGAAAATATTTGCGCCTTTGTGAGACCACAACTTTCGTTGAGTTGGTCAAAGAAAATTCCGCCTACCCCTCTTGATTCACCTCTGTGCGGCAAAAAGAAGTAGCGATCTGCCCATTCTTTGAATTTGGGATAAAATCCTGTATCGAATTGATCTGAGGTAGCTTTGAGCGCTTCGTGAAAAAGGCCAGCTTTTGCTGAATCGACGTAGTGAGGAGTGAGGTCAATGCCACCGCCAAACCAATATGTGTGGTCTTCGAGTTCAAAATAACGCACATTCATGTGCATAATGGGATGGCGCGGATGGCGCGGATGCAAAACAATGGAGACGCCTGTGGCAAAAAAGACTTCGCCTTCGTGTCCTAATTGTTTTTTCATGGCGTCGGTCACAGGACCATGTACTGCACTAAACGCAACGCCTGCCTTTTCAAAGACAAGGCCTCCTTGCAGCGTGCGCGTATGACCTCCTCCACCCTCCTCTCGTTGCCAGGTATCTTCTTGAAAAGTAGCTTGGCCATCGAGTTGCTCAAGTGCCTCACATATATACAACTGAAGTGCGCGGTAGTGCGCAGCAATTTCTGTTTTATTCATGGTTGGGAGCTAACAATTGGGCATTTTTATAAGGGACAATTACAGCGGCGTTGTTTTCGATATGCAGACCGTTTGCGTTGTTTCTTAAGTGCATGTTGCTAATGAGTCCTTGTTGTGCTGTGTTGGTCCCGAGTAATTGTTTACCGATATGCAGGGTGAGGTCATAGCCTAAACAAGCCATTTTGCTGAGGTCGGTGTTGTAACTCTTGCGGTAGGCTTTGTGAAAAGGGATGATTTGGGAGGCGTGGTAGTTGAAGTAACTTGGCAGCGCCACTAAAAATGCCTGGTCGCGCACTTGTGGCGCATCTAGCTCTTTGAAATCGAGCCAATCTTTTTGCCCTACCACCAATAAATTACTGTCCAAGGCTACTGATTTGAGCAAGCCAACCACCTTAGCGCGCTCTGTACTGAAACTGACCAACAACTGAGGGCCGCCAATAGGCTTGTATTTTTGATAATTGGTCCAAGACGCTTCTTGTAATTTAAGTTTAGACTGCGTGGTTGGCACACTCGAAAAAGCGACCTTGAATTTTTGCTCCAAAATTTGATCTGCCGCTAGCGGGCTATTGATGAGTACAACCGTATACCCTTGATAGAATTGATGTAAGTGAAGGGCTAGGTTCTCGACCAATGCGGGGTCGGAAGGCGTGTAGGAAATGAAATTAGACGCCATTTGCACGAGTGAAGCAGACATTTGCACCGGAAAAACGACCGGGATGCCTTTTGCTTTCGCGTAGCTTGCTACAATTTTGGCTTGGTTTTCTTGGAGGGGCGAAAAAATGAGGTCGATGTCGTTCATGTCTGAACTTTGTAATACGGCTTCTAAACTTGGACGCAAGGCGTTGTCGTCAAAAACGTGGATATCGGCCGATAAACCCATGTTTTTGAGGCTGTCGAGTGCCATTTTCATACCCATGTAGTAATCCAGCGCTGCTGCTGCTACAAAACGGTTTTGCCCAGCACTTGAGTCTAAGGCAAAAGGTAAAAATACCGCGATGTGGTAGTGTGCTTTTTTAGAAACGGGGAAACGAAAGGCAACGCTGGGGTTTTGCACCATAGGCGCAGGAACTTCCTGAACAGCAACTGGTGTAGTTTTGACTTGTTTGATGGGCACGAGAATTTGTTGGCCTGGGCTGACCCTTGAGGATGTCAGTTTGTTGAGCGCCAATAAGGTGTCTACAGGCACCATGTAGCGCTTGGAGATGGCGTAAAGGTTTTCTTTTTCCAGTACGGTGTGCTTGATGAGGGTGTCGGTTAGTTTGTGTGGGAATGTTGCTTGACTCGCCACAACAGCTTGACTTGTTTTGTTGAGCTCAAAAGGAAGTACCGCATTTTTAATCAGCATATTTTGACCCACCTTAAGACCCGTTTTGGCATTTGGGTTCCAGCTGTACAAGGAATCTAGAGGCACTTCATATAAACGCGATATGGCAGAGAGTGTTTGTTGTGGCACCACTTTGTGAGTAACTTGCCCGCGCAGCACGGGCACGCTGATGATTTGGCCAGCGACTAAACCGCGTTCCAAACCTGGATTCAAGGCCAACAACTGATCTGCATCGCATTTAAAGAGCGCTTGCAACTGAGTGAGGGATTGCCCTTCGGACAGCACATATTGATAAAATTTTTGACCGCCTTTCTCTATGATTGGCAAAGCCTGAGCCCTCACCAAAAATGAAACGAAGAAGCAACAAAAGAAAGGCAGAGAAAACTTCATGTTATTCCCATTCAATGGTGGCAGGTGGTTTGGAGCTGATATCGTAGGTAACGCGATTGATGCCGCGCACTTGATTGATGATGCGATTGGATATTTTGGCCAAAAACGCATAAGGCAAATGACACCAATCGGCGGTCATGCCGTCGGTGGAGCTTACCGCTCTGAGCGCAACTGCGTTTTCGTAGGTGCGTTCGTCGCCCATGACGCCAACGGATTGGATGGGTAGGAAAATGGCGCCCGCCTGCCAAACGTCGTTGTAAAGGTTGTCTTCTTTGAGGCCATTGATAAAGATAGCGTCTACCTCTTGCAAAATGCGGACTTTTTCGGCGGTGACATCGCCCAAAATTCGGATGCCTAGACCCGGTCCAGGGAAAGGATGACGCCCAAGGATGCGCTCGTCTATTTGTAAAGAGCGGCCGATGCGGCGCACTTCGTCTTTGAACAACAAACGCAATGGTTCTACCACTTGAAGTTTCATGTAGTCGGGCAAACCGCCTACATTGTGATGAGATTTGATGGTCTGAGATGGGCCGCCTGTAGCAGAAACCGACTCAATAACATCTGGGTAAATAGTGCCCTGACCAAGCCATTTGGCGTTTTCCACTAGTTTAGATTCTTCGTCAAAAACATCGACAAATATTTTGCCAATGGCTTTTCTTTTGAGCTCGGGATCGGTCAGACCTGCAAGCGCAGTGTAAAAACGATCCGCGGCATTGACGCCTTTCACATTGAGGCCCATGCCTTGGTAAGAAGCCAAGACTTCTTCAAATTCGTTTTTGCGCAGCAAGCCGTTGTCTACAAAAATGCAGTGGAGGTTCGGGCCAATGGCTTTGTGCAAAAGCACCGCAGCAACCGAAGAATCTACGCCTCCAGAAAGACCTAAAATGACTTTTTCTTGGCCCAATTGAGCTTGCAAACGCGCGGTGGTTTCTTCAATGAAGGAATCGGGGGTCCAGTCGCAGGCGCAGTGGCATATATCGACAATGAAATTTTGCAAAAGTGTTTTACCCTCTGTGGAGTGATAGACTTCCGGATGAAATTGAATGCCAAAAGTTTGCTCGCCCTGAATGGCATAGCCCGCTACTTCTACGTCTTGGGTAGAGCAAATGATTTGGTAATTGGCAGGTATTTTTTTGATGGTATCGCCATGAGACATCCAGACCTGAGCGCCTTGGGTCATGCCTTTGGTGAGGACGTGATTGGTATCGAGGTAAGTGAGGTGGGCACGGCCGTATTCTCGGGTATTAGAGGGCAATACTTCACCACCAAAATGATGTGCTAAATACTGCGCACCAAAACAAACACCAAGAAGCGGCAATTTGCCTTTAATTGCCGAAAGATCGGGCTGAGGGGCCTTCGGGTCGCGAACCGAAAACGGACTACCCGATAGAATAACACCTTTGACATTGCTGCCAAGGGTAGGAATATTATTCCAGGGATGGATTTCACAATAAACGTTGAGTTCGCGGATTCTTCTGGCGATCAGTTGGGTATATTGAGAACCAAAATCGAGTATAACTATTAATTCATGCATGCCACAAAGATAGCTGAAATACGATTTATTTAAGGCTAAAATCCATAGAATTCATTAATTTTGAGCTTCGCTAAATTGAACACAGACATGATCGGAGATTTACTCAAATCTATTTTCGGAGACAAGACCGTAAAAGACCGCAAAGAATATTGGCCTTTCGTAGACAAAGCCAACACCGCTTGGGAAAGCGTCAAGACCCTTTCCGACGACCAACTCCGCGACAAAACCCACGGATTCCAACAACAAGTACGCCAAAGCATCGCCTCTCTAGAAGAAACCCTTTCAGGGCTCCAGGCCAAAGCCGCTGACCTCCAAACTTCTTTCGAAGAGAAAGAAAAACTATACGAAGAAATCGATCAAATGGTAAAAGCCATTGACGAGCGCATCGAAGAAGAATTACTCGTGATTTTACCCGAAGCTTTTGCAGTAGTAAAAGAAACTGCGCGTCGCTGGGCCGAAAACGGTCAATTGAACGTGAGCGCCACCGACCTAGATCGCCAATTGGCAGGGTCCAGAGACGGCATTAGCCTAGAGGGCGACCGCGCCATCTGGCACAACGAATGGACCGCCGCCGGCAACAAAATCAAATGGGCTATGGTCCACTACGACGTTCAACTCATGGGCGGCGCAGCTTTACACCGCGGCAACATTGCCGAAATGCAAACCGGTGAAGGAAAAACCTTAGTTGCAACTTTACCAGTTTACCTCAATGCCCTATCTGGCAAAGGCGTGCACGTAGTTACGGTCAACGACTACCTCGCCAAGCGCGACGCCGAATGGATGGGTCCACTTTATGAATTCCATGGTTTGCGCGTCGATTGCATCGACAAACACCAACCCAATTCTCAGCGCCGTCGCCAGGCCTATATGGCAGACATCACCTTTGGCACCAACAACGAATTCGGTTTTGACTACCTCCGCGACAACATGGCCGGCCACGTAGACGACATCGTTCAGCGCAAACACCATTTCGCTATTGTAGATGAGGTCGATTCCGTATTGATAGACGACGCCCGTACGCCGCTGATCATCGCCGGGCCAACGCCTAAAGGAGACGAGCATGAATTCCATGAGCTCAAGCCGCGCATTGAACGCGTTGTAGAAGCGCAAAGAGCTTTTGTACAACAGTGTCTCAACGACGCTAAAAAAATGCTGAGCGTCATCAACGAGCCCAACCCAGACAAAAACGAACAAAAACGCCTGCTAGAAGAAGGTGGCATTGCCTTGTTGCGCGCCCACCGTGGCTTGCCTAAAAACAGAGCACTGATTAAGTTTTTATCGGAGCCAGGCATCAAAGTACACCTCCAAAAGACCGAAAATTTCTACATGGCCGAACAAGGCAAACACATGAAGAAAATCGACGTCGACTTATTCTTTGTCATCGACGAAAAAAACAACTCCATAGAGTTGACCGACAAGGGCATTGACCTCGTTTCGGGTAAAGAAGACCGCGATTTCTTCATCATGCCTGACATCGGTGCCGAAATTGCCAAACTCCAAAAAGAAGCTTTAGAAAAAGAGGCCTACATTGAGCGCAAGGATGTCTTGATCAGAGAATACTCCATCAAATCTGAGCGCATCCACTCCGTAAGCCAACTTTTGCGCGCCTACACACTTTTTGAAAAAGAAGTAGAGTATGTCATCATGGATAGCAAAGTCAAAATTGTCGACGAATCTACGGGTCGTATTATGGAAGGTCGGCGCTACTCTGACGGCTTACACCAAGCCATCGAAGCCAAAGAAAACGTCACCGTTGAGGCAGCCACCCAAACCTATGCGTCTATCACCTTGCAGAACTACTTTCGCATGTACCACAAGCTTGCGGGCATGACCGGTACTGCCGAAACCGAAGCGCGCGAGTTCTGGGACATCTACAAACTAGATGTAGTTGTTGTCCCGACCAACCGTGCCGTTACGCGCAAAGACCAAGACGACTTCGTCTACAAAACAGCCAGGGAAAAATACAACGCCATTATTCTTGAAATCGAAGATTTAGTCGCTAAAGGCCGCCCAGTGCTTGTCGGTACCACTACCGTTGAAATATCCGAGTTGCTGTCGCGCATGCTCCAATTGAAAAAAATACAACACCAAGTACTCAACGCCAAATACCACCAAAAAGAGGCTGAAATTGTAGCCAATGCTGGTACAGCCGGAACCGTAACCATCGCTACCAACATGGCGGGCCGCGGTACCGACATCAAACTCGGCGAGGGCGTCAAAGAAGCAGGTGGTTTGGCCATTATCGGCACCGAACGCCATGATTCACGTCGCGTAGACCGCCAGTTGCGCGGACGCGCAGGTCGCCAAGGCGACCCGGGGTCTTCTCGTTTCTTCGTATCTCTAGAAGATGACCTCATGCGTAAATTTGGTTCGGAGCGCATTGCTTCTATCATGGACCGCATGGGCCTCAAAGAAGGAGAGGTCATTACCGCCGGTATGGTCTCTAAATCTATTGAGCGCGCGCAGAAAAAAGTAGAAGAGAACAACTTCGGGATGCGCAAGAACCTCTTAGAATACGACGACGTCATGAACGCGCAGCGCAAGGCCATCTACCGCAAGCGCAGAAACGCCCTCTACGGAGACCGCCTCGACATCGACATCGACAACATGTTCTATGACCATTGCGAAACAACCGTAGCCACCTGCGCCAAATTGCCTTTCCACGAGTTTGAACTCGAACTTTTGCGCCTCATCGGCATCGAAACGCCAGTAGACGAAGCAACATTTGGTCAACTCAGCACACCCGAACTCACCGAACGCGTTTACGCTGCGCTCCGCGAAGCTTACGAGCGCAAGAGCGAGAAAATTGCACGCATGGCCTATCCACAGGTCAAGCATGTATTTGAAACCATGTCTCAACAATACAAAAACATCGTTTTCCCGCTCACTGATGGCCGCAGCCAAATGCAACTCATCGTCAACCTAGAAGAAGCCTATCAAACCGAAGGCCGCGTCATTAGCAAATACTTTGAACGCAACGTTTTGCTCAGCAAAATAGACGACGAATGGAAAGAGCACTTGCGCGAAATGGACGACCTCCGTGCTGCTGTGCGCAATGCCCAATACGAGCAAAAAGACCCACTTGTCATTTACAAATTGGAATCCTATGAGCTCTTCCGCAGCATGCTCAACCGCCTCAATGAAGAAGCGCTTGATTTGCTCATGCGCATGGACGTCCCTGTAGAGCAACAAATCCAGAGCACCAACCAAGAAGACCACCAAAACAACTACGACAAAGCCCAAACGAGCAATCAAGAGGCCATTGCGAACTCAGCGCCAGCGCCAAGAGAAGTAGAGAAAAAACAACCGGTCATTGCCGAGGTCAAGATCAACCGCAACGACCCCTGCCCTTGCGGTAGCGGTAAGAAATTCAAACAGTGTCACGGACAATAAATGCTAGCACCTCAAATTGGCATTGTAGGTTCTGGTAAAGTTGCACAAACAATGCTGCGCTTGGCACATGCCGCTGGCATACCCATTGCCGGTATTTATGCCCGAAACGCAGCGCTGGCCCAGCAACTTGCACTCAAATACGATACGCAAACCGTACCAGGCATTCCTGCACTTAAGGCGGAGCTCATTCTGTTGTGTGTCTCAGACGACGCCTTACCCGAAATTATAGGTCAACTTGCACCCCAACAGGTTGCCGCTTATACTGCCGGGAGCCCGAGCATAAAACTATTCAACCATGCGCAATTAGGCGTTTGTTATCCGTATCAATCTATTTCCAAAGGACGCGACCTTTTGGCTTCGGACATCCCTTTCATGATTGAAGGCAAAAACGACCTCGTGCTCCAGCGTATTACCAGTTTTTTACAACAACTTGGTGCTCAATTTCAAATCTGCGGCTCGGCACAGCGCTCTCAATACCATTTAGCAGGGGTTTTTGTCAACAATTTTGGCAATCTATTGTTACTAGAGGCTAGCAAAATACTCGGTGAAGCCAAGCTCGACATGACTCCCATTTATCCGCTGCTCAACGAAACCATTGCCAAAGCTATTTTGCTAGGAGCCGAGCAAGCGCAAACTGGCCCTGCCCTGCGCCACGATCAAAACACCATCGATCGGCACCGCGCCCAACTCCAACCCGAACAATTAGTTGTCTACGATTGTCTGACCAAAAGAATTCAAGATCTCTTTCAAAATGCTTAGCTACAAACAAAGACTCAACGACATCACTACCTTTATTTTTGATGTCGACGGCGTATTTACAGACGGTAAGGTATACCTCATCAACGACGAAATTGTGCGTGCACTCAATGCCAAAGACGGCTACGCCGTTCAGTACGCAGTCAAGATGGGATACAAGATATTTTGTATCACAGGAGGTTCATCGCCAGAAGTTAAAAAAAGACTAATAGGTTTAGGTGTACACGATGTGTATCTCGGAGCACACAACAAACTCGCACGCTACGAGCAAATTAAAAAAGAAAACAACCTTACCGATTCCGAAATCGCCTACATGGGCGATGACATTCCTGATATTCCCGTTTTGCGCATAGCGGGTATTTCTGCGTGTCCGCAAGATGCCGTGAGCGATGTCAAGGCAAATGTGCACTACCAAAGCCCTTTTTTAGGCGGCAAAACCTGCGTACGCGACCTCATCGAGCAAACCTTGCGCTGCCAAAACAAATGGCTTACTGAGCTTGCTTACGAGTGGTAAGCCAGTAGTTTTTCAATTCTTCGGCCAAACGCAATTGATTTGAGGCCCGTCTTAAGTTGTGCAGCTCGTCCCTGACCTTATAATAGATGTCTTCCTGTAGGAAATCCGTCAAAAAGCGTGTTGCCTGTACCAAAATAACGCCCAAAGCAGCAGTGAATAATTTCTCTTTATCGACAGCAAAAGTTTCCGCCAACGCTTCAAAAATTTCCTCCTTGAATAAAGCGGCTTGTGCGTCGGCATCTTCTCCCCTGCTACAAAAAGAACGGATCATATCTGCGTAATCATAATAAGGACTTCCGAGCTGAATCGTATCCCAATCGATAAGCGCCCTCACCTGCTTGCCATTCGGATGAAATAAAAAATTACTCAGCTTTGGGTCGGCATGTATCAGTACTTTATCTTCTTGATCAAACAGCTTTTTCCAATCCAAAAGCGCTTCCCAATTTTCTTCTAGTTTTGAAACAATTTCCAAAGCCAAAGATTTTCTTGAAGCGCTAGCCAGTGCTTTGGCCTTCTCAAAGGAAGTCAGCCTGAATTCAACATCTAAAAAATGAGCAATAGGAGGCGTCCAGTTCAAAGCTGAGACGGATTTGAGCGCCTTGTGAAATTCGAGCAGCCCTAGAGCGGCAAGACGCGCATTTTGCGTTGTAACGGCAGTTAAGGTAAGGCTTGGTGTGATCGCCTTCACCAAGCGGTAAACTTTGTTTTCGCGCGTGATGTATGAAGACCCTGCGCGTGTTTGGCTATACTGAAGTGGTACTAAATTTTGGATTTCAATTGATAAAGAAAGGTCAACTAATTGTTGTTGAAGCACTACAGGTTGCTTAAAAACCTCCGTATTGATCTGTTGTAATATATAATCAGCGCTTGCACACCTTACCAACCAAGTCTGATTGATCAAGCCTTCGGTGATCGGAATAATTTGATGAGCAGAAATTCCCCATTGTGTCTGCAACAACTTTTTTATGTCCATAAAGGAAAATGAAGTGGATACTGCACACCTTCAAGTGCGCTTATTTTTTCTTTGGCGAGTGCCAAATCTGCCGCATAAGTGACCCCAAACCAAGCGGCAGGCATTGCTTCCACTTGAATTTGGATACTGCCTTCAGTGATCATTTCATGGAGCACTTTGGGAAGATATATTTCGATTTGTTCGTTGCCCTGATTAAAGTCCAGAAATGAATTTACCTTGGTCTCTAACTGCTCTAAGAATGTACCTGACAGCAACCAAGCATTCATTGAAATGAGTGCATTTGGACTGTGCTTGCGATCCTGTTCGTCGGTAATTTGACCGTTGATTTCTTCAATTTTCAGGACCTCCTCAATTTGTGTTAAAAAAGCACCAGTTGTTTGGCACAAACCCCTCGCTACTGGCCCGTGCGGACTAAGCGTTGGGCCTAATTCATAGGCCAAAGCTGCTGTTGTTACCCCATCTTGAACCAATTCAGTGGCGCGCTGACAAATACTTGGGCCATAGTAATCATCTGCATTGAGCACTAAAAATGTACCCTCCCATTTGCCATATAAGAAATGTAAGGCATGGGCAGTTCCCCACGGTTTTGGTCGGCTTTGCACTTGCAGAAGAATTTCATAACGATTTGGTTGCATCCAACGCTTCAATTGTTGAGACACCACTTCTTGCATACCTGGCCGAACGATGATAAAAACCTTCTGAAATCCGGCTTGCATGGCGTCAAAGCAAGCGTATTCAAACAAAAAGTGACCTTCTTGCCCAAACGGTTCAATTTGCTTGGCTCCTCCGAAACGAGAACCCAAACCACCCGCTAGGATGACCAATGCTGTTTCAGTCGTTGGCATCGAAAGCAAAAATAGGTTGCCGCGTTTTCCAAGCTCCTTTTGTAAAGTCTGGAATATCTTGAGGAGCGCCATTTTGGGCAATAGACTTTTCACTGAGCGGTGTAACGGCATACCAAGCTGCAAGGTCATAGACATCTAGAGGAAACGGTTTATTCTGCTTAATGCACTCAATAAAAGCGTTGTCAACGAAATAATCCATGCCGCCATGCCCTGAGGTTTCGGCAGCCGCCGCATTTTGCTTCCAGAGCGGATGATCGTAGCGCTCTAGCCATTTTTGACTGTTGTCCCAGCGGTGCGAATGCTGCATGGCATCTTCAAAATAGATGTGCCCTTGTTCGGGGTCGCCCCAGCCGAAGTCTTGCCAAATGCCTTTGGTTCCCTGCACCCGAAAACCTAAATTATAAGGGCGTTGCAAGCTCGTATCGTGTGTAAGTATAATGGTTTCGCCGTTGGCACATTGCAAATGTGTGGTTACAACATCTCCTTGCTTGAATTCAATTTTTGCATTTGGATGCGCAGCGCCTCCTTTCGGATGCTTGACAATATAGTCGTGTAAGCCACGGGCTTTGCTTGAAAACGAACTCAAGCGCACCAAGCGATTGCCGCGGTTGAGGTCTAGCATGGTGGCAACGGGGCCCAAGCCATGGGTTGGGTAAAGTTCGCCATTGCGGTTCAGGTAATGATTGGTGCGCCAAGCAGCTTCGCTGTAGCCTTTGTTGCCGAATTCTACACCTGAATTGTAAGCACTCTTGCCGTCGTTGAACAACACACCGCGGAGATCGTGTTCGTAGCCACCTTGCGCGTGTACAATTTCGCCAAACATGCCTTGGCGCACCATATTCAAAATGGCCATGACATCGCGGCGATAGCAGACGTTTTCTAGCGGCATAATAGGCACTTTGGTTTGCTCTGAAGTCTTGACATACGCCCAGCAATCTTCAAGTTGGAGGGCGCCGCCAACTTCCATCCCAACAATTTTTCCCGCTTTCATGGCGGCAATACCATGCGGCAAGTGCCATTCCCAAGGAGACGCTACAAAGACGGCGTCGATATCTGTTCGGGCCAGTAATTGGAGGTAGTCGTCTGGACCATTCTGATAAACAGCAGGTGCTGGGCGGCCGGCTTTTTCAATCAAAGCCAACGCATCTTTGATCATGCGGGGGTCGGGGTCGGCAAGCGCTATGATATCTACATCTGAGCGCTTCAGCATTTCTTCTATATGGGTTTGGCCCCGAAAACCTGTGGCAATAAAGCCCAAGCGAACGCGACTTTTTGTGCCTGAATCAAAGCACAGTGCTTGCTCGGGAAGCAGCAAGGCCCCAGCGGCTACGACACCCGTTTTCTGGATAAAATCTCTTCTTTTCAAGTTTTTTTCTTGAAAGATAAAAAAAAGCCGCCTTTTACGGCGGCTTGGTGTCTATAAAAATATGAATGAAAGGCTACTTTGAAAAATCAAGATTGTAAACAATGCTTGTCCAGAGGGTATGATTTCTTTCCATTTGAACACCATTTGATTTGATGACAAATTGATTCATATAACCCATTTGGATATTCAAATTTGGACTGAACTTATATCCCAAAGCTAGAATCAATCGATTTTGGTCTAGGATGTTTTTGCCAATTCCCTTGCCAAAACCTAAGAATACTTCATCATTGACATTCAAGAAAAGCCCCTTTCCTTGCCCGATGTAACGCTTTTGCAAGGGAATGATGCACTGCGCTCGGTAACGAATGCGTTGACGAAACAAGGTATCAATCCAACGCTGCTCTATGCGATAGCGGTGCTGAAATTGGAGTTCGCCAATTGTTTGTTTGAATACAACTTGTTGCCACAGCCTATGCTCGTTCGTTTTCGAGGCAATAGGTTGGGCACCATAAGGATAAGAAACAATCCAACCATAACCACCAGAAACAGTCACTGATGGGTTCAATTTATAGTCTAAACCAATCCGCGTTAAGGATTGCTGCCAGTCGTTGAAGCCGTCTGCTCTGCGCCATTGGTATTCGGTGTGCAGGTCAAAGTGGCTATTGAGCTTGTGGTTGCCTTGGTAGACCACCCAACCGTGCAGTTGCTCATCGATTTGTTTTTGAGCAAAAAATGACGTCAAAGACAAAGAAGCAAATACAAATGCTAAAGTAGATATCGATAAAAGTGAAAAGTTGAAACGGAGAAACATCATATTTATCAAAAATATTCAAAAAAAATTAGTCTAAGAAAGCCTAAAGAACAATCCATTGATAAAGATTTTGATGGATTCCTTATCTTTGCTTACTTATGCAATCAACAACAACTCTGTCAGGCAAATCTCAAGCCTATATCGATTTAGAAGATCAACACGGCGCCCACAACTACCACCCCCTTCCGGTTGTACTGGAAAAAGGCGAAGGTGTTTTTGTCTGGGATGTCGATGGCAAGAAGTATTTTGACTTTCTTTCTGCCTATTCTGCGGTCAATCAAGGGCATGCGCATCCTAAAATTACCCAAGCACTCATCGATCAAGCGCAAACTTTAGCGCTCACTTCGCGTGCGTTTTACAATAACTGCCTAGGCGATTACGAAAAATTCGTGACCGAATATTTTGGTTTTGACAAAGTACTGCCCATGAACACTGGTGCAGAAGCCGTCGAGACCGCCATCAAATTATGTCGCAAATGGGCCTATGAAAAGAAAGGCATTGCCGAAAACCAAGCGCAAATTGTGGTTTGTGAGGGCAATTTTCATGGCCGCACCACCACCATTGTTTCTTTTTCCTCGGACCCCGATTCCAACAAAAATTTTGGTCCGTATCCTGCGGGGTTTATCTCTATTCCCTACGACGACATCGCTGCACTCGAGACCGCATTAGCACAGCCCAACGTTGCTGGTTTCTTAGTGGAGCCCATTCAAGGCGAGGCTGGCGTGTATACGCCCTCAGCCGACTACATGCGCAAAGCCAGAGCACTTTGCAGCCAACACAACGCCTTATTTATTGCAGACGAAGTGCAGACAGGCATTGCCCGCACCGGTAGTCTTTTGGCAGTCTGTGGCAACTGTACTTGTGAAGCTAAATGCGAACAACAAGCCACAACTTATGCCAGACCCGACATCCTTATTTTGGGCAAGGCTTTATCGGGAGGAGTTTATCCTGTTTCTGCAGTTTTGGCAGACAACCACATCATGATGGTCATCAAGCCAGGGCAGCACGGCTCCACTTTCGGCGGAAATCCGATTGCGGCTAAAGTAGCCATTGCTGCACTCACGGCCGTTGACGAAGAACACCTCATTCAAAATGCCCGCAAGCTAGGCCAACTCTTTAGAGACGAAATGCAGCGCATCATTGACCAACAAGACCTGCTCGTCAAAGTGCGTGGCAAAGGCTTGCTCAATGCTGTTGTTGTCAATGACAGCCCAGATTCAGATACCGCATGGCGCTTGTGCGTTGCGCTCAAAGAAAATGGTCTTTTAGCCAAGCCTACACACGGCAACATCATTCGTTTTGCGCCGCCACTCGTCATTACCGAAGCGCAACTCCACGAATGCATGCGCATTATAGAAACTACCGTTCAACATTTCACTAAATAAATATACTTTGGCAACACCTATCAAATTCGGAACCGATGGCTGGAGAGCGATCATTGCCGCAGACTTCACTGTTGAAAATGTAGCCCGCGTTAGCGAAGCTACTGGGATTTGGCTCAAGGCACGCTTTGAAAACCCAACGGTCGTTATTGGCCACGACTGCCGCTTTGCAGGCGAACTTTTCATGGAAACCGTAGCTAAAGTTTTGCTGGCGCAAGGCATTCACATCAAAATGGCGCGCGGCTTTGTTTCTACGCCAATGATCTCTTTAGCTGCAAACCAAATGGGCTGCGAAATCGGCATCATTATTACGGCTAGTCACAATCCGCCAGCTTACAACGGTTTTAAATTGAAAGCCCAATTTGGTGGCCCACTTGAACCCGAAAAAGTCAACGAAGTAGAAGCGCTCATCCCAGATGTGTGCAGCATTGATTTTCAAGGAGTAGATTTACAAGCAGCCTTAGAAAAAGGTCAACTTGAAGAAATCGACATCGAAACCCGTTACATCGACCACGTCAAAGCCAATTTTGACCTCGCTGCCATCCGCAACTCAGGCCTCAAACTCATGTACGACGCCATGTACGGTGCTGGCCAGCGCGCCCTCCCACTCGTTTTGCCAGAAGTTGAGCTCCTGCACTGCGAACCCAACCCTTCATTTATGGGTACAGCACCGGAACCCATCGCCAAAAACTTACAAGAATTAGCGCAAACCATTCAAACCCGCGGCAATATCGCTTGCGCTTTGGCAACCGACGGCGATGCCGACCGCATTGGCCTCTACAACAGTCATGGCGCGTTTGTCGACTCACACCACATCATTTTACTTTTGATCCACTACATGGTCAAATACAAGCAAATGACAGGCAAGGTGGTCATTGCATTTTCGGTTACACCACGCGTAGAAAAACTCTGCCAACATTACGGCCTAGAATTAGAAGTCACCAAAATTGGCTTCAAAGAAATTGCGAGCATCATGATCAAAGAAGATGTTTTATTGGGTGGAGAAGAATCAGGAGGAATTGCCGTTAAAGGACACATTCCTGAGCGCGATGGCATCTGGATGGGTCTTATTGTATGGGAATTTATGGCCAAATCTGGCAAAACCCTAGACGAACTCATCGACGAAGTGTATGCTATCGTAGGGCCTTTCCAATTTGAGCGCAACGACCTCCACATCACAGAACCCCTCAAGCAAAAAATCATCGCCAACTGCAAAGCAGACAACTACAAATCGTTTGGCAAATACCAAGTACGCGAAGTTCAAACGCTCGACGGCTTCAAGTATTTCTTTGACGACGAACGCTGGGTCATGATCCGCCCATCTGGTACAGAACCAGTGTTGCGCACCTACGCCGAAGCACCTACTTTGGAGGAAGTAAGAGCAATTTTGAAAGTTACTGCAGATACAATTTGCAACTAAAAGAATTGAGAAAAGCACTTCACGAAATTTTGACTTACTAACCCAAAGCTACATCCAAGATCATCATCACTAAGAAACCCCCAATAAAGCCCAAAACGGCTACATCGGTGTATTTATCGCGCTGCGTTTCGGGGATCACCTCTTCCACCACCACAAAGATCATTGCGCCAGCGGCAAAAGCCAACGCAAAAGGCAAAATGGGTTCCATATAAATGACCGCCATTGCGCCAATGACGCCAGCAATTGGCTCTACTATAGCCGAAAGTTGACCATACATAAAACTCTTCATGCGGCTCGCTCCGGCGCGTCTTAAGGGCATGGCTACTGCGAATCCTTCTGGGAAGTTCTGGATGCCGATACCAATTGCCAAAGCAATGGCACCAGCAATGGTAGCGCCTTCCATGCCGTTGGCTGCTGCACCAAACAACACGCCCACCGCTAAACCTTCTGGAATATTGTGAAGGGTAATTGCGAGTACCAAAAGGGTAGTTTTATGCAGTTGCGTTTTGACACCTTCGGTTTCGTTTTCATTGAAGTTGATGTGCAAGTGCGGCAGCTTTTTGTCTAAAAAAAACAAAAACATGGCGCCCGTTAGAAAACCTACTGCCGCTGGCATCCAAGGCACACTCGGATAAATGCGTTCTGAAAGTTCAATGGAAGGCAACAACAAAGACCAAAAACTAGCTGCTACCATAACGCCACCTGTAAAACCGAGCATGCCGTCGAGCAAACCGCGGTGCATGTTTTTAAAGAAGAAAACAAGACTGGCACCCGCGGCCGTCACCAACCAAGTAAAGGTGGTGGCCAAAAACGCAGCAAAAACAGGATCAATATGGGTAAAGAAATGTTCGAGTTGTTGCATCATAGCTACAAAGTTAAAAGAATCTCGACATCAAAATCACTCAAAAGCATGTATAGCCAAGCGATATCCCTCTAAACCAAAACCAAAAATACAACCTTTACAAACCGGACTCAGCAAAGACTCATGTCTGAAACTTTCTCTGGCAGCAATATTGGAGATGTGTACTTCGATCACTGGGGGTGAAATTGCAGCAATACAATCGCGCAAGGCAATGCTTGTGTGCGTGTATCCGCCTGCATTGATGATGATGCCATCTACTTCTGCTTTTTGTAGCAAATCGATAAGCTCTCCCTCGATGTTCGACTGAAAGTAAGTCAAATCATGTGAAAAATCGTTTTTAAGTTGCTCGAAAAATGCATCAAATGTGACATTGCCATATATTTGTGTTTCACGGGAGCCGAGTAAATTCAGATTTGGACCATTGACTATAAGCAACTTCATAAGACATGCATTGGGAGCGCTATATTAAGGATTTTGTTTCATACCTGAAAATTGAAAAGGGTTTGGCCAACAACTCTATTTTAGCCTATCAGCGCGATACAGCCCTTCTAGCCGACTTTTTTGAGCAAGAAAAATGCAAGCCCGAACAAGTTACTTATGAGCAACTAAAGACCTTTGTAGCACATCTTTATGACCTCGGTTTGGCAGCGCGCAGCCAAGCCCGAATCATTTCTGGAATCAAGCACTTTTTTAAGTATTTAATGCTGGAGCGCTACATTCATACAGACCCGTCTGAGCTTCTCGAACAACCCCGAATTGGACGCAAGCTTCCAGAGGTACTTGATATAGAAGAAATTGATGCGCTACTAGCCAGTATTGACATGAGCAGTGCAGAAGGAGAACGCAACCATGCCTTGCTTGAAACACTGTATAGTTGTGGCCTGAGGGTATCGGAACTCATCGGTTTGCGTTTTTCGGATTTGTATTTCGAGGAAGCGTTTATTCGCGTCATTGGCAAAGGCAATAAAGAGCGTTTGGTGCCGGTGTCGCCTCAAGTTATCAAAGAAATAAATAGCTATACAGCGCAATCTAGACTTGAGGTGCCGATCAAAAAAGGACAAGAGCACTTTATTTTCTTGAATCGGAGAGGGCATCAGCTCACACGCGTCATGATTTTCACCATCATTAAACAACTTGCGCAAAAAACCGGTCTGAATAAACAAATTTCTCCGCATACTTTTCGACATAGTTTTGCCACACATTTAGTGGAAGGTGGCGCCAATTTAAGAGCTGTTCAGGAGATGCTCGGACACGAATCTATCACCACCACAGAGATTTACACTCACCTAGACCAACGCTTTTTGCGCAAGGCCATTCTCAATCACCATCCGAGAAATCAGATGAAATAATTGGGATTGTTGAAAAAGGCTGCTTTTTTGTGGATAATGGATTTGCAGTATTGTAAAAAGTTGTTATCTTTGCATCCGCTTTTGTAATTACACGTAATAATTTAGACATGTCACGAGTTTGTCAGTTAACAGGAAAGTCAGTGATGGTTGGAAACAACGTATCGCACTCAAATCGCAAGACCAAGCGTCGTTTTTATCCGAACTTGCTCACGAAGAAGTTTTTCATTCCTGAAGAAGATAATTTTATCACTTTAAAGATTTGTGCCGCTGCATTGCGCACCATCAACAAGAAAGGAATCTCCGCTTGCTTGAAAGAAGCACGCCAAAAAGGATTTTTGAAATAACCTGTTGGGAAACAGAATAAACATTTAGAAAATGGCTAAGAAGAGTAAAGGCAACCGCATCCAAGTAATTCTAGAATGCACTGAGCATAAAGAATCTGGTATGCCCGGTACATCCCGCTACATCACCACCAAGAACCGTAAAAATACGCCAGATCGTATGGAGATTAAGAAATTTAATCCCATCCTCAAGCGTATGACTGTCCATAAAGAAATTAAATAAGTAAGTCATGGCAAAGAAAGTAGTTGCAACGCTCCAGAAAGGTGGAGGTAAAGAACATACAAAGGTGATCAAAATGGTCAAGTCTGAAAAGTCTGGCTCATACACCTTTAAAGAAGAAATCGTACACAACGACAAAGTTAAAGAGTGGTTTACCAAAGGCTAAACTGTTGTGCATTCCCTTTTAAAGCTTCCAAGTTGGGAGCTTTTTTTTTATCTTAGCGCATGGGCATATTTGATTTTTTTTCAAAATCTAAAAAAGAAACCCTTGACCCGGTTCAAAAAGAAACCCTCGATCAAGGTCTAGAGAAAACCAAACAAACCTTTTTCTCTAAAATTACGCGTTTGCTCGTTGGCAAAAGCCGCGTAGACCAAGACGTCTTAGACGAACTCGAAGAAATCCTTATTACGGCAGACGTAGGTGTAGAAACTACCCTTAAAATCATCGAACGCATCGAAGCGCGCGTTTCCAAAGACCGCGTCATCAATTCAGAAGAACTCAACCAAATACTCCGCGATGAAATCATCGCACTGCTCGAAGAAAACGCCGCCAATTTTGAAGGCAAGCTAAAGGTAGACAAACCCGCAGATGGCAATCCATACGTATTGATGGTAGTTGGCGTCAATGGCGTGGGTAAAACCACCACCATCGGCAAACTAGCTTATCAAATGAAACAAGCCGGTTTAAAGGTTGTTTTGGGCGCTTCAGACACCTTTAGAGCAGCCGCTGTAGACCAACTTATCATTTGGGCCGATCGCGTTGGTGTGCCCATTGTACAGCAAGGCATGGGCGCCGACCCCGCAAGTGTCGCTTTTGACGCTTTGCAGTCTGCCAAAGCCCAAGGTGCTGATGTCGTGATCATCGATACCGCCGGGCGCCTGCACAACAAAATCAACCTCATGCAAGAACTCACTAAGATCAAGCGCGTGATGGATAAAGTGGTGCCTAATGCACCCCACGAAATTTTATTGGTTTTGGATGGCTCTACAGGCCAAAACGCCTATGAGCAAGCCAAGCAATTTGCTCAAGCCACAGACATCAATGCACTTGCTGTTACCAAACTAGACGGCACAGCAAAAGGTGGCGTCATCATTGGTATCTCCGACCAAATGAAAATTCCGGTTAAGTATATCGGTGTTGGCGAAAAAATGGAAGATCTTCAGCTTTTTGACCGCAAGGCCTTTGTAGAAACCCTCTTTAAATAAGCTTTAAATCAATTGCTGCGCCACGTAAGTTGCGTACTGCCCATTGAGTGCCATGAGTTCGTCGTGCTTGCCTTGTTCGGTAATTTGACCATCTTGCAAGACTAAAATTTGATCTGCCTGACGTATCGTAGATAAACGGTGTGCAATGACAATAGAGGTGCGGCCTTTCATGAGCTCTACCAAAGCTTCTTGAACAAGTCTTTCTGAGCTGGAGTCTAGCGCTGAAGTGGCTTCGTCTAGAATCAAGATACTTGGATTCTTGAGAATGGCGCGTGCAATTGCAATGCGTTGTTTTTGACCACCCGACAGCTGTATGCCGCGGTCGCCAACTTCCGTTTCGAGCTGCTCCGGGAAGCTTGCGATGAATTCCCAGGCATTGGCTTTTTTAGCCGCTTCCACAACTTCTGCATCTGTTGCATCTGGACGGCCAAAACGGATGTTCTCTAAGATACTACCAGAAAATAAGAGTACTTCTTGTGGCACAATTGCCATGTGCTTGCGCAACGCATGCAAATCAAAAGAACTTGCGAGCTCCGATCCAAAATAAATTTCACCTTCAGTTGGTTGGTAAAACTGTAGCAACAAATTAGCAATTGTAGACTTTCCTGACCCACTCTTACCTACGAGAGCCAAAGTTTGATTTGGTGCCAGTGCAAAGTTGATTCCCTTGAGCACTTCGATGTCTGCACGCTGCGGATAACTAAAATGTAAGTTTTCAAAACGTACCGAGCCGTCAATTGGAATTGATGCAGGTGTATGGCTCGTTTGCTCTGAGCTTTCTTGCAAGATATCGAGGAGGTTTTCGGTGGCGCCTACTGCTTTTTGCACACTGGCGTATAAGTCGGGTAAAGAACCAATGGAGGCGCCCATCATGATGGTGAACAAAACAAACTGATAAAAGCCTTCCGCTGCAAGCTCAGGGTTGGGCCCTTGGGTCATGAGTAGGCCTTTCCAAACGATAAATACGATGGCACCGAACAAACAAAATATAATAAACGACACAAATAAACCACGCCAAATTCCACTTCTGACATTGAGGTCGCGGGTTTGTTGGGTACTCTTTTTGTATTTTCCTAATAAAAACCATTCATTGGTAAATGCTTTCACGTTGGCTATACCTGTAAGTGCCTCTTCTAAGACAGAATTAGAGGTGGCGATGTAGTCTTGCGCTTCTTTACTGAGTTTGCGAATGTAGCGGCCAAAAAATACAGCCACGATAGCCATAACTGGCACAGTTGCTAGCATGATCAAGGACAGCTTCCAGGAAATAAAGAATAAAAAGGCGATGCCGCCAAAAACAATAATGATTTGTCTAAAGAATTCGGCGATGGTGGTGCGGAGTACCTCTTGAATTTGAGTGATGTCAGAAGCAACTCTCGAGGTGAGCTCTCCTACTTTTTGGCGATTGAAAAAGTCCATAGGCATGTAAACAAGCTTTTCAAAAGCATCGTTGCGCATGTCTCGGAGGGCATTTTCGGTTACGTTATTGAACAACACAACCCGCACGAAAGAAAATACACTCTGGAAAAAGAACAAAATAAAGAGCGATAGCGCGATTTGATTGACGTTTGAGAGGTCTAAGAGGCGTATGGCTTGTTCTGGGTTAGACGCGGCGCCAGAACTACCTAAAAGCTTGCCCATGAGATAAGGAAATACCAAGCCTGCAGAGGTACTGAGCACCAAGAAGATCCAGCCTATAAAATACATGCCTGCATAAGGCTTTAAGTATTTCAAAAAACGTGCAGCCTTGCGCCAGCTGTCTTTGGTTAATTTTACTTTGGGTTCTTTATTTTTCTTAGGTCTCATCATGGCTTTGGCGCTTTGCACTACAAAAATAACTTGCTTTCTTGGGGCAATGGCTTTTTTTCACGATTTTTGTCGAAAGAATTTGAAATTCTAAAAAATATACTATCTTTGCATTCCCAAAAACACTACAAATAACGACACGACATGAAAAGAACGTTTCAACCATCGGTAAGAAAAAGAAGAAACAAACATGGCTTCCGTAGCCGTATGGCTACAAAAAATGGTCGTCGTGTATTGGCGTCGCGTCGCAAAAAAGGCCGCAAAAAATTAACTGTATCTGACGAAGGAATGCACAAGCGTTAAGCCGTTCAGCAACTATAAAATTGCCCTGTCCTTTTTGGTCAGGGCTTTTTTTGTGCCCAATTTTTAAAGCCAAAAAAAAGGGCCGCTACGCGGCCCTTTGACATCTTTCCAAAATTGTTGACTGATGGAAAGGAGGAATTATGCAGGTACTTTAGGTGCGGCAGCAAGAATGCGCGCATCGGTTTGTTCGGCAAACTTGTCGAAGTTCTTTACAAACTTAGCTGCTAAGCTGGCAGCTGTTTGGTCATAGGCTTGTTTGTCGGCCCATGTGTTGCGCGGATTGAGTAACTCAGGCGGAACACCTTCACATGCTGTTGGGAAGGAGAGTTCAAAGAAAGGCATTTGCTCATAAGCGATATCATTGAGCTTTCCGTTGAGCGCGGCGGTGATCATGGCGCGCGTATAAGAGAGCTTCATGCGCGAGCCTACGCCATAAGCGCCGCCAGACCAACCGGTGTTGATGAGCCAAACGTTGATATCTGTACCTTCTAATTTGTCGCCAAGTAACTTTGCGTATTTAGCAGGGTGCAAAGGCAAGAAAGCAGCGCCAAAACCAGCAGAAAAAGTGGTGGTTGGTTCTGTAATACCCACCTCTGTTCCGGCCACCTTAGCGGTATAACCCGACATAAAGTGGTACATGGCTTGCGCTTTGGTGAGTTTGGAGATTGGAGGCAAGACCCCAAAAGCATCTGCCGTTAAAAAGAAAATATTTTTTGGTGCCGAGCCGATGGAAGGAAAGGCGATGTTGTCGATATGGTGAATTGGGTAAGATACACGTGTGTTTTCGGTAATGCTGCCGTCTGAATAGTCTGGTGCAGAAGACTCTTGCGGGAAACCTACGTTTTCTAGTAACGCGCCAAAGCGAATGGCATCGTAAATTTGAGGTTCTTTTTCACGGGATAAATCGATGGTTTTGGCATAGCAGCCGCCTTCAAAATTAAAGACTGTATTGGCGCTCCAACCGTGTTCATCGTCGCCAATAAGGCGGCGGTTAGGGTCTGAAGAAAGTGTGGTTTTACCCGTTCCGGATAAACCAAAGAAGATTGCGGTGTCGCCGTCTTGGCCAATGTTGGCCGAGCAGTGCATAGAGAGCACGTTCTTTTCGTGGGGCAAGATGAAGTTGAGCGCAGAGAAAATTCCTTTCTTGATTTCGCCAGTGTAACCGGTTCCACCAATAAGGATCATTTTTTTAGTAAAGTTGAGAATAGCGAAGTTCGACTGACGCGTGCCATCTACAGCAGGATCTGCTAAAAAACTAGGTGCACATACGATATGCCATTCGGGTAGGAAGTCTTCGATTTCGTTGGCTTCTAAGCGCAAAAACATGTTGTGGGCAAACAAACTAGACCACGGCAATTCGGCTACTACGCGGATGTTTACGCGGTAAGTGGGGTCTGCACAGGCATAGACATCGCGTACATATAAATCTTGCTCGGCAAGATGCGCTTTCATGCGCTCGTACAACGCGTCAAATTGGGCAGGTTCAAAACCGATATTGACATCGCCCCACCAAACGGCTTCTTCGGTAACGGCATCGCGAACAATAAAGCGGTCTTTTGGAGAGCGACCAGTAAACTCGCCGGTTTCAATAGCGAGGGCTCCGGTATCGGTCAGCATGCCTTCACCCAAAATAATGCAGTCTTCGATGAGTTCCGCTGGGGTGAGATTCCAAAATTGGTCGCCTGATTCAGACAAACCAATGCTTTCGGCGAGGTCGGCATTTTTTCCGAATTTTCCGTGTAATTCCATTTTACTTCTTTAAAAGTTTGACACGACAAAATTACGACGCTTTATGACCTCAACCCATGATTTATGTTAGGTTTTTGTAAACAGAAGCTGTGGGTAAATGTGAAGAACTAAATTTGTTTTTTTCAAGAAAAAAGCTTATATTAAAGTAAGTGTCAGAACTACACTTTGAGTTTTGAAAAGCGCATAATTATACCTAGTTTTGAATCAAATGAAACGCATGCGCCTCTTTTCTTCTCTACTCGTGGTATCACTTCTAAGTTTTGCGCTGGTCAAATTCTACCCAAGTCAACAATCGATAGAAAGTACGTCTAAATTTAAATACGAACTCCCTGCCAAATGGCTTGGTAGCGACTTCGTAGATTTGAATACTCAAACCTCTAGCCAACAAATTCAAGGGTTTAGAAAACATATTGTCCTTCTCAAAAACAACCATCAGTTACTGCCCTTGGGTCGTTTGGATCAAAAATTAGCTTGTATAGCTTTGGGTGGCAACTCTTCTGTTTTCACAGAAACCCTTGATCTTTATGCCGATCGGATGGCACTGCTCGATGCCGATACGCTCCAAATTCCTGCAACTGTAGATAAATTTTATGGCCTTACAGACCCTGATATCTGTATTATTAGCCTCCATGCGCAAAAGCCCACACACAACCATATCCCAGACTGGGCCATCAAAAAAACGCAACTGCTCCAACCCAATGACCAAAACATCTTAGTGCTTTTCGGAGACCACAAAGCACTCAAGCTCATAGACACCTCTCTTTTTGACGCCATCATTTTAGCGCACGAAAACCACCCGATTGCACAGGCGCAAATTGCACAATTGCTCATGGGAGGCTTAAGTGCTGCAGGCCTAGAAACAAATGGCAGGTTGGGGATTGCAAGCCCAGAAGAAATTGGCCTCGCCAGCAAAGACCTCCAACAGCTGGATGTCATTGCGCAAAAAGGAATAGACGCGGGTGCGTATCCGGGCTGTCAGCTTTTGGTGGCGGTAGAAGACAAAGTCATTTGGCATAAAGCCTATGGCAAACAAGGGTACGAAGCCAATGCAACAGAAATTGAACTGCAGTCCATGTACGACATCGCGTCGGTCACCAAAATTGCCGCTTCTACCCTACTGGCCATGGAGCAACATTCCAAAGGAAAGTTCAACCTAGATCAGACCATAGGCAGTTATATTCCTGAGGTTGTCGGTTCATCGCCGTTTGCGGCACTCAAAATCAGAGAAATCATGGCCCACCAAGCGGGGCTTACTCCATGGATACCCTTTTACAAGCGTACCTTAAGCGACGGTTCATGGAAGAGTAGTATTTACAAGAGCAGCCAATCTGAAGATTTTCCGCTCGAGGTTGCCAATGGCATGTATATCTACAAGAACTACAAAGACAGCATGTACGCCCAAATCCTGCGCTCCGAGCTCGGCCCCAAGAAATATGTCTATTCCGACCTTTGTTTTTATTTCACCCAACCTATCTTGGAAAGAATCATTGGCGAAAGCCAGGCAAGTTATTTGCGACGCAATATCTATTTGCCATTAGGCCTGGGGCGTATTTTGTATCAGCCCCGCAAACAATTTGCAGATCAACAAATCGTACCCACCGAAGACGACCAAGCCTTCCGCAAGCAACTCTTGCGCGGCTATGTCCACGACCCCGGTGCAGCCATGCTCGGCGGAATTGCGGGTCACGCCGGTATTTTTTCCAATGCCTGGAGTTTAGCGCATATCATGCAACTCTTTCTCAATAAAGGAGAAATGGCAGGGCAACAATTTTTCTCGGAAGCCACCTACACCGAATTCACCAAACAACAGTATCCTGGCAACCGCCGCGCCGCTGGCTTCGACCGCCCTAATGCAAGCGGAGGCGGCACCTGCGACGTCTTGGCCTCACAACAATCATTCGGCCACTCCGGCTTCACGGGCACCCTCGCCTGGGCCGACCCCAAAAACAAAGTCATCTTCATCTTCTTGTCCAACCGCGTGCACCCCAACCAAGACAACTGGAAACTCCGCGACCTGAACATCCGCACCGACTTACAACATGTGGTGTATGAGGCGTTGG
>CAMDFN010000025.1 GCA_945897565.1 Chryseobacterium gleum | reverse complement strand
AGAATGAAGAGCGAGAAATAATTACCTTTGTGAAAATAATTTTTATGAAACAAGTTTCTTTAGAGGCCATCGAAAAGGCCATTGGGGTCGTAGATAACCTCACCGACGAACAACTCGAAAACATCACCGAGAGCTATGCCGATGCCCAAGAAGCCTTATTGGGTTATGTCATGACCGCGCCAGAGGAATACAAAAACGACGACCTCGAAGGGCTATTGATTTATTATTTTTGTTTGGTGCTCGAAGCGTTCAAACAAGATGGTGTTGAGCTCCGAACCATCACCGAAGAAGACATCGATGCGCTAGAAGAACCTTTCTTTGAAATGCTCGATCAATACTTTGAAAGCGAAGACGAAGAAATTATTGAGTCATTCTGCGATCAACCGTTCTTGGCCCAATTTATGGCGATGGAAGTTTCTGAAGAAGATGAAGATGGTTCTGCACTCTCAGAAGAAACTGCCACCCAGCTCTTTATTGTGAGTTTGGCCATGATTTCATTATTGAACCGCGCAATTATTGCATAAAATCACAAGAATTTCGTATTTTTGCATGGGGTAAGTCTTTTACGACCAGCTCCCTCTGAATCCTCCAGGACAGGAATGTAGCAAAGGTAAGAGGTTGTAGCGGTGCGATAAAAGTAGCTTACCCCATCTTTTTTTGTGTCTACCATGAAAATTTCAGCATCTATTTATTCCGACGCAGCCCGCCCCTTGCAAGCTGTTATTGCTGACCTGGTAGCCCATCAAGTAGACCTCCTCCATATCGATTGCAACGACGACCTCCGCGTTTTTGACGACATCAAACAAATCCGCGCGTGGTGCTCCATTCCACTCGACTTACATATCATTACTTCAGACCCCTCTAAATATTTTCCTTACCTGCTTGAAAACCCTGTAGAATACCTCACTTTTCAAGTAGAAGATTTAAAGGGCGTCTTACAAATTCCACAAGAAATCAAAGGTAAAAAAGGCTTAGCGCTCATTACCCCCACTCCTATTTCAGCTTTTGAAGCCTACGACAACTTCGATTTTATCCTCATCATGGCCACCATTCCAGGTCAGTCTGGAGGTATTTTTGACCGGCTTAATTTTGAAAAAATCAGAAACTTCAGAAAGCGCTACCCCAACAAATCTATTCATGTCGACGGCGGCGTAAACCCCGAAGTATCCTTCATTTTAAGACAAATGGGCGTAAGCACGGCTGTTTCGGGTTCTTACTTATTCAAAGAAGCCAGCGTTGGCAATGCCCTAATGAATCTCACCAAGCGCAGCATCGGCTCAGCCTTCAAAGTAGCCGATTTCATGACACCATTGCACGAAACCCCAAAGTTCTGCATTGAAAATTTAGATTTAAAAAACGTCTTGCAAACCGTAGAAGAAGGCCAAATGGGTGTGGCAATGGCCATAGATGCCCACAACGCATTCATCGGTTTGGTGTCTAGTGCTGATATCCGAAAAGCCTTTTTAAGGCAACTTTCAAACGGATTTGATTTAAATGCACTCGATGCAAAGAACCTCATCAATGCGCAGCCCATTTGCATACATGAAGACGCAACAGTAATAGAACTCTTGCAACTCATCAAAAATAGTCCTTTTGCCGTGCTGTATTTACCAGTCGTAGATGCAGGCAATGTACTCAAAGGCATCGTTCAATTCTCCAACCTGATCAAAGCAGAAATATGATCATCGAACTCAAAAACAACACCAATGCAGCTGCACTCGCTGCCACCCACCACGCTTTTCACATTCTTTACTTAGGAAAAGACTACCTCATTACCGGTAGCGGTGTCAAAGAAGTCCCTGAAGCATTGCAAGACCACACCCAAAACCACTGGGCTTTTGCCAATGATATCCAACTCGCATCGCGCAAATTTCAAGACCAAAAACGAGAAGTAAAGTTTGGCAATGTCACGATTGGCGGCCAGACCAACAACACCATTCTGATCGGAGGGCCCTGCTCTGTGGAGTCTGAAGAACAGCTGCGCGGTTCGGCCGAATTACTCGTCAGTATGGGCCTCAGCACCCTCAGAGGCGGCGCCTACAAACCGCGCACCAGCCCTTACTCTTTTCAAGGCATGGGTTTAGAAGGCCTGCAACTTTTAGCCAAAATGCGCCAAGACTACGGCTTAAATGTGATCACCGAAGCCCGCGATGCCACCCACATCGATGAAATCATCGCGCATACCGACATCATCCAGGTGGGCGCCAAAGCCATGTACGACCAAGGCATTTTGCGCGCCTGTTCCAAAATTAAAAAACCAGTACTTATCAAGCGCGGTTTTGGCACTACCCTCCAAGAATTTGTACAAGCCGCAGAGTTTGTGCTTTCTGGCGGAAACGAAAATGTAGTGCTCTGCGAGCGCGGTATCCGCACCTTTGAAACCGGTACCCGCTTTACGCTCGATCTCTGTGGCGTGGCGTGGTTGCAAGAATACACCAACTTGCCCATCATTCTAGATCCATCGCATGCCATGGGCTATGCCTACGGCGTCAATCCGCTGGCGCGCGCTTGTGTGGCCATGGGCATAGACGGTTTGCTCATTGAAGCGCATCCAAATCCAAAAGTTGCCAAATCAGATGCCTCGCAGCAACTCAACTACGACGAATTCAGAAAACTCCATTCCGACATTCAAAAAGTAGCGCAAAGCGTTGGTTATCAAATTGTATAATTATGTTACTTGAACTCAACATCAAAGGTCTGTGCAAGACCAACGGCATCGAATTCGACGATTTCTTAGCCGATCTCGATGCAGACAACGTCTTTGAACTCTCCATCTACGACCTCGAAGCCATTTGCGAAGAATACGAAATCGACCTCCAGGCTTTATTGTTCAAACCTTTGTTTTCTCAGGCTGGTCTGGACAAAAAAATAAAAGGCCTCAAAATGCTGGTCCTCGACGTAGACGGCGTCTTGACCGACGGCGGGATGTACGTCAGTGAAAAAGGCGATCAAATGAAGCGCTACAATACCCACGATGGCCTGGCGCTGCTCGAACTCAGTAAAAGCAAAAAACTTGAGCTCGGCATCATTTCTTCTGGTTTTACCGAACACATGGTCCAAGACCGCGCCACACTGCTTGGCATTGAGCGCGTTTATGTGGGCCGCGAACCCAAACTGAGTATTCTCGAGCAGTGGTGCAAAGAAATGAATATCTCACCCAAAGAGGTGGCCTTCATCGGCGACGACCGCAACGATACAGAGGTCATGAAAGCCGTTGGCTTGGCCGTATGCCCTGCTTCTGCGGTGGCTTCCATTAAGAGCATTTCAGATATTGTCTTGAGCCGAAAAGGTGGCGCTGCTTGCGTGCGCGAATTCATCGACAACTACCTGAGCTAAAGAATTTTATTTCCATCAACTTCAACAACAACATGTCCATTATTCATATCGGCGTTATCCGAGAAGGCAAAACACCTCCTGATTTTAGGGTACCGCTGAGCCCAGCACAGTGTCAACAATTAGAAAGGCAATATCCAAACGTCAAAGTCACGGTTCAGACCAGCCCTATTCGTTGTTTTTCAGATGCGCAATATGCCGAACTTGGCCTTTCGGTTCAAGAAGACCTCAGCCATTGCGACATCCTACTCGGTGTGAAAGAAGTGCCAAAAGCTCAATTGATAGCGCATAAAACGTATTTATTCTTTTCACACACCTTCAAAAAGCAACCCTACAACAGAGCGCTTTTACAAGAAATCTTAGACAAGAAAATCCGCCTCATCGACTACGAAGTACTCAAAGACGCCAACAACAAACGCATCATTGGCTTTGGTCGTTATGCCGGCGTGGTGGGTGCCTACAATGCATTTTTAACATACGGACTCAAAACAGGAGCCTACAGCATCAAGCCCGCACACCTTTGTGCCGACCGCAAAGAAGTAGAAGCCGAATTGAAAAAAGTAGTACTGCCACCTGACTTCAAATTGGTGCTTACCGGCTTCGGCCGCGTAGGGAATGGTGCCAGAGAAATAGTAAAACTGCTACCTATTCAAGAGCTTGATCCAGAAACCTATCTGCACGAAAAACAAAACAAAGCCGTTTTTACCCATCTCGATACGCACCAATACTTCAGCAGAAAGTCTGATGCAGGTTTTGATAAAAAAGAATTTTACACCCAACCCGAATTGTATCAAAGCAATTTTGGAGCATATGCGCAACAGAGCAATGTGTATATTCCTTGTCATTTTTGGTCTTCGAAATCGCCGTTCATTTTGACCCAACAAATGCTCCAAGACCCATCCAATGCCATTCAAGTGGTTGCGGACGTTTCTTGCGACATCGACGGGCCTATCGCCTGTACCATTCGCCCAAGTAAAATTGGCGCATCCATGTACGGTTACGATCCTCAAACTGGAACTGAAGTCGATATGCTGCAGCCCGGTGCTATCGCCGTTATGGCCGTAGATAATTTACCATGCGAACTCTCCAAAGACGCAGCTGAAGATTTTGGCTCAGAGTTACTAACGGCTGTTTTTCCTGTATTATTAGGGCCCGACCCAGACCAAATCATTTACAGAGGAACCCAAACAACCTTCGAAGGAACACTCAATGAACCCTTTACTTATCTAAAACCATACCTAGCTGGCCTCGAATGAGACAAGATTTTTACGATATTGAACTCACTAAACTTGAAGATTTTCAGGAAAAATCCAATTATGAATCTTGTCGATTTATAGGTCTTGACTTTACTGCTGTTCAGATAGCCTACACTAAATTTTTAAATTGCACCTTCGAAGAGTGCAATTTATCCAATTGCAGTTTGGTAGATTCTGTTTTCAACGATGTTCAGTTTAAAAATTGCAAATTGTTAGGGCTCCACTTTGAATATGCCAATGGTTTTGGTTTTGGGTGTCAATTCGAAAATTGCCTCCTTAAGCACGCGAGCTTTTATCAAATGAACCTTCAAAACTGCACTTTTTTAAACTGTGATTTAGAAGGTGTTGAATTTACAGCATCAAAAGCCAAAGGAATCTCGTTTTATGGTTCAAATTTAATGCATGCTGTTTTTGACCGAACCGATCTGCGTGCGGTCAATTTTATAGAAACCAAAAATCTTCAACTCGAACCTCAAAACAATCAAATTGACAAAGCTAAGTTTCAAGCGTCTCAACTTGAAGGGCTTTTACTGAAATATCAGCTAGACATCCAACACTAAAGATATTTCCCTAATTTTGAATTATGCAGCAAAAAGGGAACAAACGCACCATCACCGGATGGGTATTCTACGACTGGGCTAATTCAGTCTATCCGCTGATCATCAGTTCGGCTATTTTTCCGATTCTTTACGAAACCCAAACTAGTGTCAAAAACGACGCGGGTAAAACCATCTACGATACCGTTTCTTTTTTTGGCAGAGATTTCCATAATACCGAATTCTATGCCTACGTCATTTGCCTTTCTTACATCGTGGTGGCGCTCATTTCACCATTGCTATCTGGTATTGCCGATGCGGGAGGTAAGCGCAAACTTTTCATGCAGTTTTTCTGCTACCTAGGTGCTTTTTCAAGTGCACTGTTGTATTTCTTTCATGCCGATCAACAAATAGCGAATACCCCATTTGTAATTGGCTGGAGTATCGTTCCGCTCTTCTTTGGCTCTATTGGTTTTTGGGGGAGTTTGGTGTACTACAACGCCTATTTACCGGATATCGCCGAACCCAAAGACCACGACAAAGTATCGGCCAGAGGTTTTTCTATGGGCTATCTTGGCAGCTCTACCCTACTGATCATCGTACTTATTTTAACCGTTTTTACGAAAGTAATCTCTATCAAATGGGCCTTTCCGCTCGTGAGCCTTTGGTGGATCAGTTTTGCTACTTTCTCCTTCTCCAGACTTCCAAAAACAACCCCAACGCAAACCAACAAAAAGAACCTCATCAGTAGTGGCTACAAAGAAGTTTTTCATGTTTGGAAGCAAATCCGTCAAAACAAAACCCTCAAGGGTTATTTAGGTGCTTTCTTTATGTTCAATATGGCAGTGCAAACCATTATGGTCATGGCGGTAGCTTTTGCCAATAAAGAAGTCATCGGCATCAAGCAAACCGACCTCATTGTTTCTATTTTGATCATTCAATTCATTGGCATTTTGGGTGCTTACCTTATGTCAAAGGTATCGCGTGTTACGGGCAATTTCAAAGCACTTGGCATCGCAATTGTCATCTGGATTTTCTTGTGCTTGTATGTGTATCAATTTGTATGGCATCCATGGCAGTTTTATATTGCCGCTGCTTTTGTAGGCCTTGTGATGGGCGGCATCCAATCGCTCTCGCGCTCTACTTATTCCAAACTCCTACCCGAGACCAAAGACCTCACCTCTTACTTTAGCTTTTATGACCTCGCTGAAAAAATCGGTTTGGCTGTCGGAACTCTTACTTTTGGCCTTATTGAAGGTTTTTTAGACATCCGGACCTCCATCCTCGCTTTAGTCGTGTTTTTTGTACTAGGCCTCATTTTATTGATCCGTATCCCCCAACCAGAACAACAAGCGCATGAGACAAGTAATTGAAGCCGCGTGGGAAAACCGCGCACTTTTAAGTGAAAAATCCACTATTGATGCCATCGAACAGGTCATCGAAGCGCTCGACAAAGGTCTTTTGCGCGTAGCCGAACCGCTAGAAGACGGCACTTGGCAGGTCAACGAATGGGTCAAAAAAGCTGTTGTTTTGTATTTCCCTATTCGCCAAATGGAAACCATTGAAGTGGGCCCCTTTGAATTTCACGACAAAATGGCGCTCAAGCGCAACTATAAAGCCTTAGGTGTTCGGGTGGTACCCCATGCGATTGCCCGCTATGGTGCTTTTGTTGCTCCGGGTGTGATCATGATGCCGTCATATATCAATATAGGCGCTTATGTCGGCAGCAACACCATGGTAGACACCTGGGCTACTGTTGGCAGCTGTGCACAAATTGGAAAAGACGTCCATTTGAGCGGAGGCGTAGGAATTGGTGGTGTGTTAGAACCGCTTCAAGCAGCACCCGTAGTCATTGAAGATGGCGCCTTTATAGGTTCTAGATGTATTGTTGTAGAAGGCGTACGCGTCGGCAAAGAGGCCGTGCTTGGCGCCAATGTGGTGCTCACTATGTCAACTAAAATCATCGATGTAACTGGGCCCAAACCACTTGAATTCAGTGGCTTTGTACCTGAAAGATCTGTGGTTATCCCAGGTTCTTATACCAAAACTTTCCCAGCAGGTGACTTTCAAGTACCTTGCGCCCTCATTATTGGCAAGCGCAAAGCATCTACCGATTTAAAAACTTCCCTCAACGACGCCTTGCGCGCACACAATGTAGCTGTCTAATGAATGAAAAAATGCAACTCTGGAACACACTTGACAGCGCCTCTTTAGAAAAACAATTGCTTGCCATTGGGCACGAATACATCACCATCTCGTTTTATCAATACGCGCACATTTTAGACCCACACGCATTTCGGAACAAACTCTATTTGGAATGGTCTAAGCTCGATATTGTTGGGCGCATATATGTGGCCAAAGAGGGTATCAATGCGCAAATTGCAGTACCCACAGCCAATCTTAGTCGTTTTCGCGAAGAGCTCTATGAAATTGATTTTTTGAATGGCATTAGACTCAATTTTGCCGTAGACGACGCCGAAGCTGAATTTCCATTTTTAAAGCTCAAAATCAAAGTGCGGTCCAAAATTTTGGCTGATGGCCTCAATGACACTACTTTTGATGTCACCAACAAAGGCGTTCATTTAGATGCGGCGGCATTTAATGCCCTCACCGACGACCCCAATACCTTACTGATCGATTTTCGCAACCACTACGAATGGGAAGTTGGCCATTTCAAAGGGGCTGTGCTGCCAGATGTCGATACCTTTAGAGAATCCTTGCCGTTTATCGAACAAACCGTTCTCAAAGGCAACGAAGACAAAAATATTGTGATGTATTGCACCGGAGGCGTGCGCTGCGAGAAAGCATCGGCTTGGTTCAAGCACCGTGGTTTTGCCAACGTGCACCAATTAGAAGGCGGTATCATTAAGTATGCCAACGATTGCAAAGAACAAGGAATCGAAAACAAATTTATTGGTAAAAACTTTGTTTTTGACGAACGCCGAGGCGAACGCATTACCCCAGATGTCATCGCGGTTTGCCATCAATGCGGCAGCCCTGCCGACACGCACACCAATTGCCTCAATGAGGCTTGTCATTTGTTGTTTATTCAGTGCGAAGCTTGTAAAGAAAAGATGGAGAATTGCTGTAGCGAGGCTTGTATTGACATCATTCACCTTCCACTCGAACAACAAAAAGAATTGCGCAAGGGTAAAGATAAAAGCAATCTGATTTTCAAGAAAGGACGTTCAGCAGCGCTTCCTTTTCAAGGCCACCAAGAAAAACCACAAGCGCTCATTGACCAAGCGCTCCAAAATCAAAACACATGATACTATCTATTCATTGGGCCGTTGATTCACAACTTATTGACGGTTGGCGCACCCCAAATCTGTACGGCCTACTCTTTGTGTCGGGCATCGTCATGGGTTATTTTGTGATCCGTAAAATGTTCCGTGCTGAACAAGTAGAAGACAAAGTACTCGATACACTTGTCACCTACATGGTACTGGCTACCATTCTCGGTGCGCGCTTAGGGCATGTACTTTTTTACGGACCTTACTGGGACAAAATCGAACACGGGCAAATCGTAGACCGCGGCTACTTTTCGCATCCTGGAGACATCATCAAAATCTGGGAGGGCGGTTTGGCCAGCCATGGTGCAGCCGTCGCAATTCTCATTGCACTTTTTATTTTCACGAAAAAAGTATCGAAGCGTCCCTACATCTGGATTCTCGACCGCATCGCGGCCCCTATTGCCATTGCTGCTACCTTTATCAGACTTGGCAACCTCGTCAATCACGAAATGGTTGGTTACGTTACAGATGTGCCTTGGGCTTTTGAATTCGCGTATTTCTTTAACGAAGCCATTGGCAACTACGACCCCACACCACGCCATCCAGCACAGCTTTATGAGGCCATCTGTTATTTCATCTCATTTGGCGTCTTGCTTTACCTTTATTGGAAACTCAAAAAATGGCAGCAACCTGGCTTTGTCTTTGGCAGTTTTCTGATCCTGATTTTTGGTTCGCGCATCATTTGCGAGTTTTTCAAACTGGGCCAAACCGCCCGCGACTACACTTTACTCCTCAATACAGGCCAAATATTGAGTATTCCGCTTGTGATCGCAGGGGTTTACTTGATGGTCAAATCCACTAAAACATCTACAAATGAAGCTTAAAATCAACCGCGCCCTCGTTCTTTCGCTTTTGGTGGTGTTTGCTTGCCAGACCCAAGCTAAATCCAAAAAAACAAGTCAATCTGAAAAGGAGGAAGCAAAAAAGGAGCAAACAAATGAAGTCAGCCCTAGAGACACCACCTTACTCATTTCAGGCGCAGATAGCATCCTGATTTCCAAAAGAAAAGTTGTCGAAAAATGGGACAAACAATGGTCTAAAATTTCTTATCAATTTTACAATGAAGCAAACGAATTAGCCAAATGGCAGGTCGCTATCAACGGTAAAATTCGTGCTTTCTTGTACAGCACTATGGACGCTCCTTCTCACAAAGGACCGCTCACTACCGCACTGATCAAGCGCTCGCTTGAAAACTTTAAGAAAGAGGCCAAGCAATATGATGAGGACGAACTCAATATGGTGTGGAATATTGAAGAATCTTATGAAATTGATGCGACAAGGAATAGTTTTGCGACGCTGCTGAATACTTCGAGTATGTACCAAGGAGGTGCGCATGGCTCATACGGTACTGGCAATTATCATTTTGATAAATCCACTGGCAAAGAACTACACCTCAATGATTTTTTCAAGCAAGAAAAGGGTTTGCTATCTCTTGCAGAAGCAGCATTTAGAAAAGCGGTTGGTATATCTAGCACCATTGCGTTTAATGAAACCGATTTTTGGTTCGAAAACGGCTTTTTTTGCCCAGATAATTTTCTTTTCACAAAAGACAGGGTCACCTTTTACTACAATCAATACGAAGTAGCGCCTTACTCATTTGGTACGATTACTTTCAGCATGCCCCTGCGTCAAATCAAGCCCTATTTGAAGCGCGAACTTTAAAAGGAAAACACTTAGTGTAAAACTGACATTTTGAGCATAGTTTGTGAATCATTTGTATATTTGTGACCGATAAAAAAAGAAGTTATGTGCGCAAAAGCCGTTAAAAGTTCAGACAAGCCTAAATTTTCGAAAGAAACCTATGTCAAGTGGTACAAAGACATGCTCTTGATCCGCAAATTTGAAGACAAAACAGGTCAACTTTACATTCAACAAAAATTTGGCGGATTCTGCCACCTCTACATTGGACAAGAAGCCATTGTAGTGGGTACAGCGAGTGCTTGCCAACCTGACGACAAACACATGACCGCCTACCGCGACCACGCACATCCAATTGCTTTAGGTACAGACCCGCGTGTGCTCATGGCCGAACTCTATGGCCGCAGCACAGGGTGTTCCAAAGGAAAAGGTGGCTCTATGCACTTCTTTGACAAAAAAGTCAATTTCATGGGAGGCCACGGGATAGTGGGTGCGCAAATTGGAATGGGCGCTGGTGTGGCTTTTGCAGAAATGTACAAGGGCACTAAAAATGTAGCATTTGTTTCTATGGGCGATGGCGCAGTGCGTCAGGGCATGCTCCACGAAACCTTCAACATGGCCATGACTTGGAAAATTCCCGTCATTTTCATTATCGAAAATAACAACTACGCCATGGGAACATCCGTAGAGCGCACCACTAACGTCACCGACCTTTCTCAAATCGGCCTTTCTTATGGCATGCCATCCAAAATTGTCAACGGCATGCGTCCAGAATCTGTGCACGAAGCCATTGAGGAAGCGGCAACACGTGCCAGAAACGGCGAAGGGCCAACTTTACTCGACATCCGTACCTACCGCTATAAAGGACACTCGATGTCTGATCCACAAAAATACCGCACCAAAGATGAAGTTGCCGAATGGATGCAACAAGACCCAATTGAGCACTGCCTTAGCGTGATCAACGCTCAAAAATGGTTATCTGAAAAAGAACTCACGGATATCGATGCCTGGGTTAAAAAAGAAGTTGAAGAAGCCGTTGCATTTGCAGAAAACTCTCCGTACCCTGAAGCGCATGAGCTCTACGAAGACGTTTACTCGCAAACTGAATACCCATATATCAAAGAATACTAAAACCCAAATAAAAAGACATGGCTGAAGTAGTATACATGCCCAAATTAAGCGACACCATGACCGAAGGTGTTGTTGCTGCCTGGACAAAAAACGTTGGTGATGCAGTTAAATCTGGCGAAGTACTCGCCGAGATCGAAACAGACAAAGCCACCATGGAATTTGAGTCTTTTTACGACGGTGTTTTGTTACACATTGGTGTAGAGACCGGAAAAGCAGCACCTGTCAACAGCGTACTTGCCATTATCGGTGAAGCCGGAGAAGACATCTCTAGCCTTTTAGCCACCGCTGGCGCGCCAGCTTCAAGTGCTCCAGCACCTGCTCCAACAGCAACAACTGCACCGGTTGCCGCAAGCGAACCTACACCTATCCCTACTCCAGTTGCAGCACCTGTTGCAGCACCAATTGCCTTAGCCAACAACTCAGATCGTGTTTTTGCTTCTCCATTAGCCAAAAAAATGGCGACAGAACGCGGCATCGATATTCATACAGTTGGTGGAACTGGCGAAAACGGTCGTATCGTCAAGCGCGATGTCGATCATTATGTGCCGTACACCCCAGCTGCCAATGCGCCTGCTTACACTGCAGCACCTGCCGGAAGAGTTTCTTTTACTGACGAGCCTGTTTCGCAAATGCGCAAAACAATTGCGCGCCGTTTGGCAGAAAGCAAATTCACTGCGCCTCACTTCTACCTCACTTTAGACATCGACATGGATGCAGCGATTGCAACGCGCAAAGGCCTCAACAGTCTTGAGGGCGTAAAGGTTTCTTACAACGATATGGTCATTAAAGCAGTTGCCATGGCTTTGCGCAAGCACCCCGCTGTGAACAGCGCCTGGATGGGCGACTTCATTCGCCGCAACGAGCACGTCAATATTGGTGTTGCTGTTGCTGTAGAAGACGGTTTGCTTGTTCCCGTTGTGCGCTTTGCAGATGGCAAGGGCCTCATGCAAATTTCTGCCGAAGTACGCGAATACGCGCAAAAAGCAAAAGACAAAAAATTACAACCAAGCGACTGGGAAGGCAACACCTTCACCATTTCTAACCTCGGTATGTTCGGAATTGAATCATTTACTGCAATTGTGAATCCGCCAGACGCTTGTATTTTGGCCATTGGTGGCATCAAAGAAGTTCCTGTGGTTAAAAACGGTCAGGTTGTACCTGGCAACGTCATGAAAGTAACGCTTTCTTGTGACCACCGCGCTGTAGATGGTGCTTCTGGTGCAGCCTTCTTGCAAACGTTCAAGACCTACATGGAGCAGCCCGCTGCAATGTTGCTCTAAGTATTTCGCAAGAACACTTTCCTATAAATCTTTGTGTATGGCATGGACGTCATTGTGGTTTTCCTCAATGCGGTCCTTAACAACCTGAATTGATTTGGCCAAAATGATCAACTCTGGGCTTGTATTTTTCCTGAGCCAAAACCAACTTTCTTGTTCGTGTTCAACAGCCATTGCCATATGATACAGTACGTCGTAACCAAATTGCTGTAGCCATTTTTGGGCTTTTTCATCCCCTTCTGCAGCAGAGATCATGGCCATTAATTCAGGGTAGCCATTTTTGAGCAACCACTGCCGTGCTGGATCGTGCAGGCGAATGGCCTGGCTTGCCATCCAGAGTTCTAGATAACCGTTTTCTTGGAGCCAATTTTGGAGCGTCTGATGCCCCTCCACTGCTTTTGCCCAAGCGAGGATGACCAACGAAGGATACGAAAGTGAATTTTCTTTCATCTTAAAAAAACCAAAGTGCTACGCCAATAGCAGTGAGTACACAAATGAGGTCCACCAAAAGCATGGTGCCGAGTGTGTAGCGCGTATTGCGCACGTTAATGGAGCCAAAATAAACTGCAATTACATAAAAAGTAGTTTCAGCTGAACACTGAAAAATAGAAGACAAACGCCCCGCTAAACTATCCGGACCAAACTGATTCATGGCATCGAGCATAAAGCCCCGCGAGCCCGAACTACTAAAGGGCCTGAGCAACGCAACCGGAAGTGAGTCAGTGATTTCTTTACTTACGCCTACATATCGAAATGCTTCCGAAATACCACCAGCTATGAGTTCAAATAAACCTGAATTCCTGAAGACGGAGATGGCCACAAGCATGCCCAACACGTAAGGGAAAATCTTGACGCCGGTGTCGAGCCCAGAGCGAGCTCCCTCTACAAACGCATCAAAAACAGTTGTGTCTTTCTCTTTGAAACGCGCTTCGTTTTTGAAAGCAAAAAGGAGGGTAAGCAAAATAATTGCAAACAATAAAATGCCCGAAAAGTTACCTGTAAAATAATTTTTCTCTACCAAATTGAGTGAGCCCACATAGAATAGCAAGCCAAAAATTGCCCCGATAATGCCCATGATAACGCCCAAAAGCAAGCCGCTTTTAAAGGAGATGCGTTGGCGCAAACCCACTATAAAGAAGGCTGCGAGTGTGCCAATAAATGAGGTAATGATACACGGCAACATGACATCGGCCGGATTGGCGGCGTTAGCTGCAGCGCGGTAACCGATAATAGAAGTCGGGATGAGCGTGAGGCCAGCGGCATGCAAGCACAAAAACATAATTTGGGCATCTGAGGCTCGTTCTTTATCTGAATTGAGTTCTTGCAAACTTTCCATGGCCTTGAGCCCAAAAGGCGTGGCGGCGGAGTCAAGACCTAAAAAATTGGCCGAAAAATTCATGGTCATGTAGGTGATTGAAGGATGCCCTGCCGGCACCTGCGGAAACACCTTAGAAAAAAACGGACTCAGGCGCTTGGCTAGCCTTTCGGTAGCGCCAGAATCGATGAGCAGCTGCATGATGCCCGCAAAGAAGGCCAAATAAGCCATTAAGGGTAAAATAAGATCGAACAAACTATTTTTAGCAGTCACCAGCAAACCATCTGATTTCTGTACACCCGAGTAAATCATGACCGTCTTTTCTTTGATGACGTAAGTTGTGTCTGCGTCTTTTGCGTTTTTGTTCAAGATAAAAGTGCCATCAGGTGCTGTCTTCAGGCCAAGTTTTACCTCGGAAGGCAATTTCCATTTGTAGGTTTCTTTGATGAGAATGGGGTCGTCTTTTTTACCGTTCAAGACGTAATCAATACTGTAAAACTGTCCTGAGAAAACAGCAAAAAGGACAAATAAAATAGAGCTGATGAAAATGACCAGCCAAAAACGACTCAATACCATAAAACGAAATTGCACAATTTCTAGCAATGACCAACAACTCCCAACAAAAAGAATTAACATGTGTTATTGAATTACGCACCTTTCTGTGCTTTACTTTGCATCAAAAACACAATGAAGACCATTTTCCATTCTGCTGCATCACGCGGCCACGCCGACCACGGCTGGCTCAACGCCAAACACTCTTTTAGTTTCGCATCCTGGCATAATCCGGAGCGCATTCACTTTGGCATGCTGCGCGTGCTCAACGACGACATCGTTGCGGGCGGCATGGGCTTTGGAAAGCACCCTCACGACAACATGGAAATCATCACCATTCCTTTAGCGGGTTCTATTCAACACGAAGATAGCATGGGCTTCAGTGAGGTAATCCATGCCGGAGAAGTACAAGTGATGTCTGCGGGCACTGGTATTTATCACAGTGAATACAATCCTAGCCCAAGCCAAGAACTGAACCTTTTTCAAATTTGGATTTTTCCAAACCAAAAGCAAGTAACGCCACGCTATGCGCAACGAAAATACAATTTAACCGAAGGTGCTTTTAACGAACTTGTAGGCCCACAACACAGCGGAGTAGAAACCTGGATACACCAAGATGCCTGGATTTCTGTTGGTAAGTTCAGCGCTGGAGCGCTGGCCAACTATCCGATCAAACAGGCAAAAAACGGCATTTACCTCATGGTCATTGAAGGTTCAATTCAAATCGGTGAACAAATTTTGCAGCAAAAAGACGCTATTGGAATTTCAGACACAGCGCAAATTGAGATCAAGGTCCAACAAAAGTCGAAAATTCTTGTTATCGAAGTACCTATGAATTAAGTCGAAAAATTCTTTTTCATTTTACCTTTCCCACCCACAACTCAAACATGAACAGCAAACTTATAGAAGCACTTCAGTGGCGCTATGCCACCAAAAAATACGATCCTACATTTCTCTTAGATCCAAAGGATAAAGAAACGCTAGAACATGTGCTGCAACTCACTCCAACTAGTTATGGCCTGCAGCCCCTCCACTTTATTTGGCTAGAAGACAAAGCCCTGCTAGAAAAAACCAAAACGCTCGCCTGGAATCAGCAACAAATTGTAGACGCCTCGGCAGTGCTCGTGCTCTGTGCGCAAAACGACTTAGCTCCCTCTTTTTTAGACCAACATGCAGACAACATGCGCGACACCCGCAGTATGCAAGAAGAACAAATCAAAGGCTTTAGAAATCATCTGCACAGTGCTATTGGTCAGAAGTCAGCAGAAGATATCAAAAGTTGGAATGGCAAGCAAGTTTATATTGCGCTTGGGCAATTGCTCACCGCTTGCGCAATACTACAACTCGACGCCACGCCAATGGAAGGCTTTGACCCAATTGCCTTAGACGACTTACTCGAACTCAAGGAAAAAGGCCTGCACAGTGTCTTGATCTGCCCAATTGGCAAGCGCGCGTCAGACGACCATTACCAGCACCTTCAAAAGGTAAGAAGACCAAAAAATTCACTATTTAGCACCCGTTAAACAAAGGATTTTCCTTATATTTGAGCATGTCTCGAATTGTTTTGATTTTTGTATTTGCAATTTGCTCGATGAGCTCAATTGTGTGGTCGGCTCCAAAAATGAGCCAAGCAGACCAACAAGAACTCCAACAAATTCAAAACGAACTGCTGCGTCAAAAAGGAATAGTTTCTGCCCAACTCCAAGCAAATTATCCTATTTACAACATAGACGGCCGTTGGTATCTTTCCATGCTTGGCCGCTGCAACACCCAATTCCACGCAGAAGAACTAGCGTGGCAGCGCATTTTGTTTCAAAAACCTATTGCCGGTTTGCTTTCACTCAAAGTGCCGCTCCAAAAAATCGCTGCGTTGTCTAGTCTCAAAGGCCTTGACTACCTCGAAATCGCGGGTCGCATTAATCCGAACCTAGACAAAGCAATCAAAGACCTCCATGCCGATTCCGTACACGCAGGCATTGGTCTGCCGCAGGGCTATGCTGGCAAAGATGTCCTAATTGGCATTACCGACTGGGGCTTTGATTACACCCACCCCGTTTTTTACGACACCCTTTTGCAACAGCACCGTATTTACGCCGCCTGGGATCAATTCAAAACCAGCGGGCCGGCGCCAAACGGCTTCAATTACGGAACAGAATACGCCGACACCCCAAGTTTGCTTTTAGCTGGAGGCGACACCTCCAATATTTACAATTACAGTACACACGGTACACACGTTGCCGGTATTGCCGGTGGCGCAGGAGCCACCACTCCATTTCGTGGAGTGGCTTACGAAGCGCAGTTCTTGTTTGTTACTTTTCTTGTCGACGAAGGAGCTGTACTAGATGCTTGGCAATGGATGTATCAAAAAGCCCTTGCCGCCGACAAACGCTTGGTGATCAACATGAGCTGGGGGCTATATCACTTTGGCACCCTTGACGGCACCTCTATTTTAAGCCAAGCCATTACCGCATTTAGCAATCTTGGCGTAGTGTTTGTCAATTCCGGTGGCAACAACGGAAACGTCAATTTACATCTCAAAAAAACCTTCAACAACGATGTTTTAAAGTCTAGAATAGAATTCTATGACTACGCTGCCAACCCAAACATGTGGGGCCAAAGCATCCACGCTTGGGGCGAGGCCAACCAAAGCTTTGCCAATGGCATTACCGTTACCAATAGTTCCAACGTACCATTAGCAGAAAGCCCTTTCTACAGCACCGCAAGCACCTTAAGTTACATCGATACCTTTTTAGTGATCAACCAAGACACCATCTGGTACAACATTTCTGCCGATGCCGCGCATCCGCTCAATGGCAAACCGCAAATGCGTTTGCGCGTCAAAAACACCAACACCAGCTTGCGCATTCAACTCAAATCACAAGCAAATAGCGGCACGGTTCATTATTGGAACGTCACCGAACTGAGCACCGACGTCGGCAACTGGGGCATGGCCTTTTTGGCTGCTGGCAACGGCACCACCTCCGGCGACAACCAAAACGGCATCAGTGAGCCATCTTGCGCAGACGACGTCATTAGTGTTGGCGCCTATGCCACCCAATATGCCACTAGCTCAGGTTCTTTGGTTGGCGGTGCACTCGCCTCTTTCTCAAGTAAAGGCCCACGCTACGACGGCGCCATGAAGCCAGACATCTCTGCACCAGGCGTCGCCATTTCATCAGCCATTTCTTCGTTTACAGATGGTGCTTACACCAGTGTAGCCACCACCAATTTCAACAATACCACTTATCGTTTTGCAAAATTTTCCGGCACCTCTATGGCTTCGCCCATGGTTGCAGGTGTTGTTGCCCTCATGCTTGAGGCCAATCCGTATTTATCGGCTGCGCAAGTGAAACAAATCATCATGCAGACCGCCCGTCAAGACAACTACACTGGCGTTATTCCTGCAGAAGGAAGCCCACAATGGGGAGCCGGAAAAATCAATGCCTATGCAGCCGTTCAAATAGCGGTTCAAACCCTTGGTGTATTAGAAAGCACACCGCTCATTGAGTGGTCGGTCTATCCAAATCCTGTGCAGCATTATTTGCACTTCACCATCGTAGAACTCCCCGATTTTGCCGAAGTGATAGCCTTAGACGGCAAACGCTATTGGGTAGCCATCGAAAACGGCAAATTGAGCGTTCAAGACCTCCCAACGGGCACGTATTACATCCGCTTGCACCAGAACGGCCGCATCCAACAAGCACCTTTCGTTAAAATCTAACAAGCAACTCCACAAAGGGCAATGCACATCCGACGCGCTCAACTCGACGAATTACCTATTCTTGAAAATTTAGCTAGACAAATATGGCCAGACACCTATGCGCAAATCATTAGTCAGGAACAGATCATTTTTATGCTCGACTGGATGTACAGCTTTCCTATACTCAAACAACAGCAAGAAGAAGGACACGAATTTTACATCATAGCTACCGAAGGCACCGATATCGGATTTATGGCGCTCGAATGGCTCGAGCAAGAAGGCACATCCGAACTTAAAATCAACAAACTATACGTGCTCCCGTCCTTACATCGAAGAGGAGCCGGAAGCGCCTTGCTTGAAAAAGCCAAGGAACGCGCAGCTGAAACCGGATGTCAGGCTATTTTTTTACAGGTGAATAAAGCCAATGCGGCCAAAAACTTCTACCTCAAACTCGGATTTCAAGTGAGAGAAGAAGCGGTATTCGATATCGGCAATGGTTTTGTCATGGACGACTACATCATGGAGGTGCAGCTCTAAGCTTTTTTGTATCTTCGTGAACCTAAAAAAAACACCCATGCTTAAAATTGACATGCACAGCCATATCTTACCCAAAACGATGCCCAATTGGACACAAAAGTTTGGTTACGGTAAGTTCATTCACCTAGAGCCCAACACCGACGGCAGCGCCAACATGATGCAAGGTGGGCAATTTTTTAGACGCATCGTAGAAAACTGTTGGGATGAACAATTGCGCATAAATGAATACACGCCTTTCAATACACAGGTGCAAGTTGTGTGTACTATTCCAGTCATGTTCTCTTATTGGGCCAAAACGGCCGACGCACTTGAGTTATCGCGTTTTCTAAACGACCACATCGCGGACTTAGTAGCGCGCTACCCCAAAAACTATATTGGCCTGGCTACCATTCCAATGCAAGACACCGAGGCTGCAATTTTAGAACTTGAACGCGCCAAAGCCATCGGGCATGTGGGCATTCAAATTGGCTCCAACATCAACGACGAAAATTTATCAGAAGAAAAATTCTTTCCCATTTTTGAAGCCTGTGCCAAACTTGGCATGGCCGTGATGATCCACCCATGGCAAATGATGGGTTTTGACAGCATGAAAAAATACTGGCTTCCTTGGTTAGTTGGCATGCCGGCAGAAACCTCACGTGCTGCGTGTTCTTTAATTTTTGGCGGCGTCTTGGAGCGCTTACCAGAGCTAAGAATTTGTTTCTCACATGCGGGCGGCTCTTTTTTACCTACACTTGGGCGCATAGAACACGGCTTCAATTGCCGCCCAGATTTAGTGGCCATAGACAACCAAAACAACCCGCGCACTTATCTCGGTAAATTTTGGGTAGACAGCATCACCCACGACATCGATGCGTTGGAATACATCCTCAAGATGCAGGGTTCTAAACGTGTTTGTTTGGGTAGCGACTACCCCTTCCCGCTAGGTGATTTAGAAATTGGTAAGTTTATAGAAGACAGCAATTTAAGCCAGCAAGTCAAGGAAGATATCTTTGCAAATGCTACGCTTGAGTGGCTTCAGCTAGATAAAAATCTGTTTATCTAATCAATCGATTTCGTATTTCAAACGAATGGTAACACTGGCTGTTTTGCGACGCGAGCTCGTATTGAAGCTCCCGCCCCACTCGTATTCTTCTGAAGAGTTTTCGGCTGTAATCTGAAAAACACCCATATCGGCGTACATCAGTTTACCTAAATTACCGCCGCCATTTTCTGCAATTTTGGCAGCGCGCTCATGTGCGTCTTTGGTGGCAGCCTCAATCATTTTGAGTTTCAATTGGGCCAATTTGGTGTAGTAGTATTCTGGGGAATCTGAATTGAGTTCAATACCGGCGTCTATCAATTCAGAGACCTGACGAGAAGTTTGCTCCACAACATTTACTTTTTTAGAGCTTACCTTTACGCTCTGATTGAGTGAATAGCCATCGAATATGGTCTGACGCAGGTTGCCCTCGTCGTCGTAAATACGAGACCATTCTTTGCTAATATCTGCTGCTTCAAAGACCATTTCATCCTCGGCAATACCTCTGGACTTTAAATAAGCCTTCACTTTTCTGATATCTGCATTGAGTTGCGCGTAGGCATCTTTGAGCTCAAAGCTTCTTCTTGAAAAAGAGGCGCGCCAGACAATTAAATCTGAATCAAAAGATTCTTCTCCCAAACCAATGACAGAAACGGTGTCGTCGGGCTTGCCTTTGGACATATAAGACTTGCCTAAAATAAGGCCTGTAATGATAACTGCTGCGCAAATAAGCAGGGTAGCAAAGTTGTGTTTGAGAAAATTCATCTTGATATTTTAAACAATTCTAAACCAAGGTAGTGCTAATTTGTTACAAAATAATGGAAACAAAAAAAATTGCCATCATTGGCGCATCAAAAGGCATTGGCATGGCCTTGGCCAAATTACTACTAGAAGAAGGCCACCACGTTTTTGCAACTTATGCAAACACTGCACCCACTTTTGACCATCCCAATTTAACGTGGGCGCACCACAACGTAATGGCCCCAGAAGCGCTTGCATTTGCTGAAATATTAGACGGACTCGTTTATTGCCCCGGCACCATATCCCTCAAGCCATTCAATCGTTTTGGGGCAGCTGATTTTCAAGCCGATTACCAACTGCAAGTTTTGGGAGCCATTCAAACCATTCAAACTGCACTTCCAGCGCTCAAAAAAAGCACGCAAGCATCTATTGTTCTTTTTTCTACTGTAGCAGTCCAACAAGGCTTGCCTTTCCATAGTTTGGTCTCGGCCTCAAAAGGTGCCATCGAAGGCCTTACGCGCGCTTTAGCTGCAGAATTTGCACCCAAAATACGCGTAAACGCCATTGCTCCGTCCTTGACAAACACACCGCTTGCCGAAAATTTACTCAACTCCGATGCAAAAAAAGAGGCCAACGGTGCCCGACACCCACTCAAACGCGTTGGTGAACCCGAAGATATCGCAGCCTTAGCAGCCTTCCTTTTAGGCGCCAATGCAACTTGGATCACGGGTCAAATTATGCATGTAGACGGCGGCATCTCAAGCTTGCGCGTATGATCCCCTTGCTTTCCATTACGGAAATCTATGCGCTCATCGATCAGTTCGATCCTGTGCGTTATGGAAAAACAAGAAATCACCAAAATGGTGGGGTATCGAGGTTGTCTCCGTATTTGTCGCGCGGGGTCATCTCCACAAGACAAGTGTATGAGCGCTTGCGCCAACGAGGTTTTTCGCTTGACCAAATGGAAGCCTTTGTCATGGAGCTCTGCTGGCGAGACCACTCCCAAAGGATTTGGCAGCACCACAACCCGCAATTTGAATTGCGTTCTGAGCAATATTACATCCAAAATACGCAACACTTACCTGCAGAAATTCTGGAGCCCACCACAGGTATACAGGCTATAGACGACGCCCTGCTAGAGCTCAAAGCCACGGGCTACATGCACAACCATTTGCGCATGTATTTGGCCGCGCTTGTCTGCAATCATTACGGCGCTCATTGGCGCACTGCAGCCAAATGGCTCTTCTCTCAGCTTTGCGATGCAGATGGGGCAAGCAATCATTTGAGTTGGCAATGGGTTTGCGGCGCCAACGCACCCAAGGTATACTACGCCAATCAAGACAACATCAATAAATATACTGGAAGTAAGCAATTAGGTTCTGTATTAGATGTATCCTATGAACAACTTCCCGAACTCAAAATAGACTGCACCTGGACCCAACCGCAATACCCGTTTGAACCAACTTCAACTCTAGCAATTCATATAGATTCCAATTTACCGACTTTCCTATACACGCCGTATCACCTAGACCCTACTTGGAAAAAAGAGCAACAAGGCAACAGCATATTATTTTGGGACCTCGACCATTGGAAAGACTATCCCTTCGGCGAAGAAGTATTTAACTGGATCAACGATCTGGCCAATTTGAATATCCCTGACTTGCAAATTGTTATTGGTCATTGGGGCTCCTTGAAAGACAAAATAATTCTCGAACAAACCTTTAGCAAAGAACATCCACTCACCTCTGCCTACGGAATTCAGACCGATAACAGGTCTTGGCTCATGCCTGAATTCAAAGCGCAACCCGGTTCTTTTTTCAACTTTTGGAAAAAAGTACAAAAACACCTGCGCAATGAAAACTGAAATTGGTGTGGTTTGGTTCAAAAGAGACCTAAGACTCACTGACCATGCTCCATTAAATCAGGCCGAACAAACTGGACTACCTCTACTCTACCTTTGGTTGCTCGAACCTACGGAATGGAAAGCACCCGAAAACAGCCTTCGCCATTGGCAATTTCAATATGCTTCCCTATTGCAAATCAATAGAGAATTGAGCAAAATAGGCAGAACCATCCAAATTTGCTACGGCGAGGCGACCGCTGTTTTTGAAACCTTACAAGAAAAATTTACGCTCAAAAAAGTTTGGAGCTACCAAGAATCAGGACCCCCAAGAACCTTTGCCCGAGACCGCGCACTGCAGGCTTTTTTCAAGCAAGAACAGACCGATTGGATAGAATTTCAGCGCGACGGCATCATTCGTGGCCTGAAAAACCGCAAAAACTGGGACAAAGCCTGGTTTGCTTACGTCAATAGCCCCGTTCTCGACTTCTATGCACAATCGGATCGCACCTCAATTTCTTTGCAAAACAACTTTGAGCTTCCAATAGAAATCGCTTCACAGCTAGCGCATTATCCAGACACCTTCCAAAAAGCTGGGCCTTATTACGCAGAACGCTATCTGCAAGACTTCCTAAACAAACGCATCCAAAATTACCAAAAGGGCATCTCAAAACCGGCCTTGAGTAGAAAGAGTTGTAGCAGGCTCTCTCCTTTTTTAGCCTGGGGAAATTTATCGGTGCGGCAAGTGGTGAGGGCAAGCGCTGCAAGCCTCAAAACGGCCGAGAACAAGCACAACCAAAATGCATTTCTCACTCGCTTACATTGGCATTGCCATTTCATTCAAAAGTTTGAAACCGATTGCACTTATGCCACAACCTGCATCAATAAAGCATACGAAGGGCTCAGCTACCCTAAAAACGAAGCCTTTCTGCAAGCATGGAAAACGGGTACCACAGGGTTTCCTTTAGTAGATGCCAATATGCGTTGTTTACAAAATACCGGCTGGATCAACTTTCGCATGCGTGCCTTATTGGTTTCATTTTTATGCCACAATTTAGTCCAAGACTGGAAAGATGGCGTAAACCACATGGCCAATTTATTTCTGGATTTTGAACCCGGTATTCATTATCCACAATTTCAAATGCAAGCAGGTACCACAGGCGTCAATACCATTCGTGTCTACAATCCGATTCATAATAGTTACAAGCATGATCCAGATGCTGTGTTTATCAAACAATGGGTTCCGGAACTTGCCCAACTCCCGTTGTCCTTGATTCATGAACCCTGGAAAATGACCGAGATGGATATGACCCTGTACAGCTTTCAATTAGGGCGAGATTACCCCTTACCCATTGTAGATCCTAAAGATTCTAGAAAAGAGGAACGTAAATTTCTGTGGGACATCCGCAAAAGCGACAAAGGTAAAAGCGAAGGCCAAAAAATACTACAGACTTTAGTGAGGCCTTCAGTGGCGCGCAAAGAACCAAAAGGCAAGCAAACCAAGACCAAAAGAAATCAAGACATTGAGCCAAAACAAGGCCAGTTGCCCTTGTTGTAGGAGCTGAAAGTTCTCGTAAGAGAAGGTGCTGAACGTCGATAAGCCCCCACAGAAACCAATGAGTACAAGCGGCTGTATACCAGACCACTTCTCGGAATCTTTGAATTGAAAAACAACAAAAGCAAGCACCAAACTTGCCAATACATTACTCAGGAGCGTTGACCAAGGAAAAGCGTTTGTTTGAAACGGAATGAATTTAGAAAACAAAAAACGCAGCACACTACCGAGGCCGCCACCAATAAAAACTAAAAATAAAATCTTCAATCCCATTTTTCGATCATTTGAGCAGATAAATATCGTCTAAAAAGCCAACCTATTGCCATTCCCAAAAGCGCACCACATAGGACGTCTGAAGGAAAATGCACCCCCAAATAAACCCTGCTATAGGCCACTAAAAAAACGTAAATACCAAGCGCATAAATGGATAAGGTATACTTTTTCAAGTACGGCAGTAAAAACATAAAAAGCGCGGCTAAATTAGCGGCGTGAGACGACACAAAACCGTATTGCCCACCCAAATATGGATTATTTGGACCTATCATATAATAATGCAAATAATGACCAATAATTGGGTCGTGTGAAGGCCGCAATCTTTCAAAATAATCTTTAAAGAGTTGGGTAGAAACCACATCAGTTAAGGACACAACCACAAGTGTCAGTAAAAATAGGATACTTGTCTTTCTCCATGAAAATTGGCTTTTCAATAGCGCAAGAATAAGCATTGCCAGGGGAAAATTGATCCATTTGGAAGAAAGTATCCACATGATTTCGTCTAGCCAGGGTGCATGCAGCGCATTGATGCGCAACAATAAGCGAGAGTCAAGACGAAATAAAAAATCAATCATTATTCAAGTGCTTCCAAATCAAGTCTTTGAGCTCCATGAGGCCTTGCTGGGCAACTGAAGAGATAAATAAATGCGGAAGGGTTGGCAATTCTTTTGTAATGGCTGCTTTTAATTCGTCGTCGAGCATATCTGACTTGGTAATGGCCAACAAGCGTTCTTTGTGTAAGAGTTCTGGATTATATAGCTTGAGTTCATTCAAAAGAATATTGTATTCTTTTTGGATGTCGTCGGAGTCTGCAGCAATCATAAAAAGCAAAATGGAATTGCGCTCGATATGGCGCAAGAAGCGCAAGCCTAAACCTTTACCAGCGTGCGCACCTTCGATGATGCCCGGAATATCGGCCATGATGAACGAGCGGTAGTCGCGGTAAGAAACAATGCCGAGGTTCGGACGTAGGGTGGTGAATGGGTAGTCACCGATTTCAGGCTGCGCGGCTGAAAGTACAGATAGCAAGGTGCTTTTTCCTGCATTTGGGAAACCAACTAAACCGACATCAGCTAATATTTTGAGCTCGAGTATTTTCCAGCCTTCTAGCCCCTCTTCGCCTGGTTGAGCATGACGAGGTGTTTGATTGGTCGGGGATTTGAAATGGTTATTGCCCATACCGCCGCGGCCGCCGCGTTGGATAATGCGCTCTTCGCGTTCTTCGGTGATTTCAAAAAGGATTTCGCCGGTTTCGCCGTCTTTGGCTAATGTACCAAGTGGTACATCGATATAGACGTCTTCTCCTTGCGAACCAGATTTGAGATTACCTGCGCCATGTGCGCCGTGCCCCGCCTTGATATGTTTTTTGAACTTGAGGTGCAAGAGCGTCCAGAGTTGTTTGTTGCCACGCAAATAGATGTGCCCGCCACGGCCGCCATCACCTCCATCAGGACCCCCTTTTGGAATGTATTTTTCGCGTCTAAAGTGGGTAGAACCTCCTCCACCGTTCCCTGAGGAACAGTGAACTTTTACGTAATCAACAAAATTATCTGAAGCCATTTAGTTATTTATATGAATGGCAGAGAATAATCGTTGGGTGATTTCGTCGATGCTACCAATGCCATCGATGGCAACAAATTTGTGCTGAGCTTGGTAAAATGCCTTTACTGGGGCGGTCTCGTTATTGTATACGGTGATGCGTTTTTCAATAACAGCTGGATCTGCGTCGTCTGGACGACCAGAAACTTCTGCTCTTTTGAGCAAACGTGTTTTGAGTTCGTTTTCTTCAACCTCTAGAGCAAGCATCAAAGAAATTTTGGTTTGAAGGCTTGCTAGAAATTCGTCAAGCGCTTGGGCTTGGGCATTGGTGCGAGGGAAGCCATCAAAAATAAAACCTTTTGGGGCGTCGTGCTTCAGAACTTCAGAGCGGAGCATATTGATGGTGACCTCATCTGGAACGAGCTGCCCAGCATCCATGTAGCTTTTGGCCAGTTTGCCGAGGTCGGTTTCGCCTTTGATATTGGCGCGAAATACATCGCCAGTGGATAAATGTACAAGACCATATTTTTCGATGAGTCTTTCGGATTGGGTTCCTTTACCTGCTCCTGGAGGGCCAAAAAGTACAATATTTAACATAACTAATTGATTAATTGATAAACAGCTGGAAGTTCACGACCGTGTTCTTTGTAGTCGAGGCCGTAGCCGACCACGAAGTGATCTTCTATTTCAAAGCCAATATATTTCGGTTGGTGTTTTCCTTTATAAGAAATTGGTTTAAGTAAAAGTGCACAGATTTCAAGCGATGCCGGTTGTTCAGAATGAAGCAAAGTGAAAATTTTGTCCATGGTGACACCTGTGTCGAGGATATCTTCGATGATGATGACGTGGCGGCCTTTGAGCGCCGTTTGCAAGCCAATGAGCTCATCTACTCTTCCGCTAGATTGCGTGCCAACATAGGAACTTACTTTTACAAAAGTGAGCTCTGGCCGACAATTCAACAGTTTGAATAAATCGGAGGCAAACATAAATGCACCGTTAAGGACCGCTAAAAAAATAGGGTCTTTACCAGCGTAGTCTATGTCTAACTGGCTAGCTAATTCTTTAAGGCGCGTTTGTATTGTCGTTTCCGAAATGAAGGGCGCGAAAGAAAGGTCGTGTATGTGAACCACTGAACGCATCGTTGCACAAAGGTACAATTTTAAACGTATCTTTGCGGCATGGCAAAAACATGGTACGGTAGGGAACTACAAATTGGCGTGCTCGGCGGTGGTCAGTTGGGGCGCATGCTCATCCAAGCAGCCAATAGTTTGGACATCCAATTACATATGCTCGACCCCGACCCAGTTGCTCCCTGCGCTTCCATTGCTTACAGTTTTGAAGTCGGTTCACTCACCGACTACAACACCGTTTTAGCCTTTGGCCAAAACAAAGACCTTCTTACCGTAGAAATCGAAAATGTCAATACCGATGCACTGCGCGCACTCGAAAAACAAGGTGTCAAAGTCTTTCCGCAGCCACATATTCTCGAACTCATCCGCGATAAAGGCAGCCAAAAACAATTTTACCTAGACAACGGTATCCCCACTGCACCTTTTGTTTTTTGTGAGCCCCACTTGCCTTTAAATAACCCTTTTGGTTTTCCAGTTGTACACAAACTTCGGACAGGTGGTTATGACGGTAAAGGTGTAAACATAATTCAAGAGGCAAGTCAATTAAATGATAGCTTTTCTGAACCCTCCATATGCGAAGAGTGTATCGCTTTCACCAAAGAATTATCGGTGCTTGTTGCCCGCAATGAAGACCGCCAAACAAAGTGCTTTCCGGTGGTAGAATGCGAATTCAATCCAGAAGCAAATTTGGTGGAGTTTTTATTTTCACCTGCTGAGGTGAGCACTGCCATAGAAGAAAAAGCCCAAGCTATTGCCATCGACATCATCGAAAAACTCGATATGGTGGGCCTGCTTGCCGTAGAGTTGTTCTTAACCAAAGAAGGCGAGCTCTTAGTAAACGAAATTGCACCAAGGCCACACAACAGCGGCCACCACACCATAGAAATTGCGCGTTGCTCCCAATTTGAGCAGCATTTGCGCGCCATTCTCAACTTACCACTCGGCGACACCCAACTGCACAGCGCAGGCGCCATGCTCAATCTTGTCGGTGAAAAAGGACATGAGGGCCCTGTTTACTACCAAGGGCTAGAAGACATCTTAAAATTGCCCGGTGTGCATCCTCATTTATACGGCAAGAGCCACACCAAGCCTTTTCGCAAAATGGGGCATGTCACCATCAGCGGAGTACATATGCACGACGTTCGGTCGAAAGCCCTAAAGGTAAAGGAAACAATCAAAGTTATTTCTAATAAATAAAAAAGAGCCGCAATTGCGGCTCTTTTCATTTATGTCTTGAAAGGTGTTCAGCTTATCTGATCACCAATTTCTTTTGTGTGCGTTGGCCATTCATTTGCATTTCTACAATGTATAAACCTGGTGCGTAGTTACTGGTATTCAGGCCAATCTCGAAATCACCCTGAAGACTACCAAACTGACGTGCTTGTAAAATACCACCTTTAGCATCGAGTACGCGCACACTCACTGGTGCAGCTGTAGGAATATGAAGCGTGATGTTCGCAAAATCAGTCGCTGGGTTTGGAGCAACTGTGAGCATTTGTTCTAAGTTGATAGCGCCAATGAGTTCCTCAACACCTACATAACCATTTTGAACAGCTTCATTGATGTTGGTGTAGCCGGCGTTGTCTATTTGACCTTGCGGATCGATGAGCATACCCACAATATGCATTTGAGTTTCGTCCCAGGTTGCAGGCAAAGTAAAGCTAAAGTTAGCTGTGTAATTAGCGCCAACTGTTGTGGTGGCTGCAATTACACCGGTCTGACCCGCAAAGCTTGGTGCGATGGCACGCGCCACGTGGTCGTAAACCATTTGTGCAGCAGGCACAGAACTCGGCAAGCTCTCAAAGCCACCCATTACGCCGTTGTTGCCACCAGCATAAGCGTTGGCTTGATTGTAACCAGAACCTGTTCCGGTAACGCCGTCTTCGGTAAGCACACATGCCACATTATAAGCGCCAGTTGTGGCTTGCATCATTTCTGTACTTACTGAAACATTGAGCACACGCGTTGTTGGATCCCAAGTGGCGCCATTTGTTAAGACTCCTTTTGGAGCGGTTTGCAAGCGCGTAAAGAAATCTGAACTCATTTGTGAAGGGTCTACATCGCCCAAACGATCAACTAGCGCACTTGGGTAACCACCGATGAGTGCACCAATACCTGCGTCGTAGTCTGCAACTACCATTGGATCGCCATTGTGAACAGCAATACCTGCCCAGAAACCACCATAATTGGCCTCAAAAAGATCCATAAAGACAGCGCCACGCGGACACCATTGACACCAAGTGCCGGTAGCTTCTTCACCAACAACAATTTTGCCCGCTGCCGGAACAACTGGGTCCACTTCTTGCGCAAGCGTGTTGTCGGCAGCGTTGTCGTCGTTGCCTCCGTTGATATTGGAAATGGTCACGACAGCATTTTGAACACCCGCAACTAAAGCCAAGGCAGGAATACTCACCTCGTAACTTGCGATACTTGCCACATTGACACCAGTGATATTTTGCGTATAATTTTGACCATTGTAAGCAAGATTCACATCAAATGAAGTCAGTGCATTTTGACCTGCATTTAAAATTGAAATACTTGGCGTGACATTTTGACCCGCAATGTTACCCCCCATATCTAAAGAAGCCACCATTGCATTGAGCGCAGGTAGTGTGTAGGTTTGGTGATCAAAGCTCACGTTGTCCATGAAAAACTGATCGTTTTGCAGCGGAAAGAAATCGGCAGAAGCAACGCTATTGACCCCATTCACCCACGTACTCATCAATTGGTTATTGACGTACGCTTTCCAAACATGTAAAGTAAGGTTGGCTTCAATTTTAAGATTGAACCAAGTAGCTTGAGGATAGGTTGTCAAACAAAGATTGGGGGTGTTACCGTCGTCTATGGATAATTCGCCAGCATCCATGGTCACATTGAGCGCCCATAAATTACCGATTGTTGTGGCTCCTTGAATATTGTAATATGCGCCTTTGCCGCTGTTGACATAGAAGTCTGCAGTGAGCGTAAAAATACCTGAGTTGTAGAGTTGTCCGAATGTAAGCACAACATCTTGAGGGCCACCATTGGCAGATGTAGATGCTAAATAAATAGAATGCGGCGCGCTAGCTGCTTGGTTATTGGTTGTAGCGGCGTCTTCGGCTCCTCCTTGTGCTCCTGACCAAGTTGTCCAGTTATTGGATTGTGGCCCAATAAAAGACCCCAATGCGTAGCTGTCAAAATTATCAGAAAAAAGCTGGGCTGAAACCAGTTGGGTACTGAGTAGACCCATGAATAGTAAGGCGTTTTTTTTCATAGTTTGGCTTGTTTAAGAGCCAAAAATTACATAAATGCGTGTAATAAACCTAATTTATGAGTGAACTTTTGACAAATAGCGCAAGACCTCAGCTGCACCCATGAGGCCAAAAAGTGCCGGCATGTAACTCACTGTTCCGTAAAAACTTTTCTTGTAGCGGGTGCCGTCAGTCATCTTTAAAGAATGTGGCTGCTGAACTTCTGTCGAGAAGACCACCTTTACACCTCGATACGAGGCATTTTTGCGCTTCATGCGTTTTTTGATGTGTGCCCCTAACTTACAACCTGAAAGTTGTTCCATGTTGGCCACACGCACCTGCGAGGGGTCTGTTTTGCCACCGGCACCCATGTGAGAAATGATTTTGATCTTCAAACGTTTACAAGCGAGAATCCACTCGAGCTTTGGTGTCACAGAATCGATACAATCCATGACGTAACTCGGTCTGTCTTCTTGAAGGATCTCCCAAACGCGCGCTGGCAAAACAAATTCTTCCATAACAGTGAGTTGGCAATCCGAATTGATTTCTTTGATCCGCTCTGCCAAAACAACGGCTTTGTTCCGACCCAAAGTAGCATCGAGCGCGGTCAGTTGACGGTTTTTATTGGAGGCGTCAAAAGCATCGCCATCAATAAGCGTCATGCGCCCCACACCTGCTCTGGCAATGAACTCTGCGGCGTATGATCCTATGCCACCAAGGCCAACAATCAATACGTGTGCGTCTTTGAGTTGCTGCATGCTTTGTGCACATAACAAAAGTTCGGTGCGTTCTAACCAGTTTGTCATTTTCTTATGATTTCGCGCCAAAATTACTATATTCGGCAGGTAAACTAAAATTGCATTATGGAAAATACGAAAAAGAATGGGCATCCAACAGGACTCTGGTACTTGTTTGGAACAGAAATGTGGGAAAGATTTGGTTACTATCTCATGTTGGGGATTTTCTCCCTCTATATGATTGACGGATGGAACAACGGAGGAATGGGTTTCGACGCCCAAAAAAAATCTGACATCTACGGAACTTATTTAGGCCTTGTTTACCTTACGCCATTTATTGGCGGTTTGTTAGCAGACCGTATTCTTGGATATCGCCGCTCGATTATTATTGGTGGCTTGATGATGTCTGCAGGTTATTTCGCCCTTTCTTTACATAGCGAAACCTCATTTTACATCGCACTATTGCTCATCATCTTGGGTAACGGTTTTTTCAAGCCAAATATTTCTACCCTTGTTGGTAATTTGTATTCATCTGACGACATGAAAGACAAGAAAGATGCTGGATACAACATTTTTTATATGGGCATCAACATCGGTGCTTTCATCTGTAACTTCGTAGCCGCCTACATGCGCATCAACTACGGTTGGGGACACGCTTTTGCAGCAGCCGGCGTAGGCATGCTGATCGGTGTGGGTGTATTCTTACTAGGCTCCAAGCACATTCAACACGTAGATGTCGTGAAACCCGTTCAAGATGGCGACATGACAACGACCAAGATCCTATCCCTCACCGTATTGCCTATGTTCGCTTTCGGTGTGCTCGGTTATATTCTTCCTGGCAATTTCCTTGGTTCTGATACGAACGATGCCTTTATCATCGGCTGTTTACCCGTTATCGCTTTCTTCATTTACCTCGCCTTTACAGGTGATGTAAAAGAAAGCCGTGCCATCAAAGCACTTTTGGCTGTATTTGCTTGTGTCATTCTCTTCTTTGCGATCTTCCACCAGAACGGAGATGCCCTCACGGTTTGGGCTGAAGACCACACTGACCGCGAAATGAGCGCAGAGGTTGCCGATATTGCCGATCAATTAGGAATGGCTCAAATTGTAGTCAACAACAAAATTGTAAGTGCACCAGCTGCCGAATTCAAAACAACAATTGATTCTTTGCGTGGTATCGAAGAAAAAATGCCTGCGGTAACGAAAAAAGAAATCAAAGAAAAATCTGAATTTTCAGGTAGTATTTCTCAGCTCGAAAAATCTAGAAAATACTTTGAAACGCTTCCTGCCGACAAAGTACCCGCTGAAGGCAAAGACTTAAAACTCTACTCAACTGAACTTTACCAATCTATGAACCCATTCTGGGTGGTTGTGCTTACGCCAGTTGTGGTTGGTTTCTTTGGCTGGATGCGTCGCCGCAAGCGCGAACCTTCTACACCAACCAAAATTGCCATCGGTTTGGTGATCACAGCGCTTTCTGCTTTAGTGATGGTAGGTGCAGTTTTCGCGACCAACGACATGTCCATTAAAGCTGGCTCTATGTGGTTATTTGCTTCTTACGGCGTCATTACCGTCGGAGAACTTTGCCTCTCACCCATGGGTCTCTCTTTGGTATCAAAATTATCGCCGCCAAGAATTACAGCGCTTATGATGGGTGGTTATTTCCTAGCTATATCTGTCGGAAACAAGTTATCTGGAATGTTGTCAAGTCTGTGGGAAAAATTCCCACAAAAAGAAAATTTCTTTTACCTCAACTTCGGACTAGTTTTAGCTGCCGCAATTATTCTCTTTTTAATGTTGAAATGGCTGAATAGTGTAATGCGTGAAAACAACGTGCAATAAAACACACTGATTATTAGTTTTTTTTGAAAGGCCCCGATTGGGGCCTTTTTTTCTTATCTTCACTTTATGAACACAGTAGAATCTATCCAAGACTTCAAAGGCACCTACCCTAAACAATTATGGAGCCTCTTTTTCACGGAAATGTGGGAGCGTTTCTGTTTTTATGGCAACCGCGGTATGCTCATGATTTTCATGACCGATATTTTATTGTTCAAAGAAGGTGACGCAAATTTAAAATACGGAGCTATCCAAGCTTTTGTCTATGCCTTTACATTTATTGGTGGGCTCTTTGCCGATAAAATCTTAGGCTTCCAGAAATCTTTACTATGGGGTGGTGCACTCATGATTCTTGGCAGCACCATCTTAGGTATCGATGCCGCCAACAACTTCTTTTATGGCATCTGCCTTATCATTGTCGGGACGGGCTTCTTTAAACCAAACATTTCAACAATGGTAGGCGAACTCTACAAGCCTGGCGATGTGCGCCGAGATGCTGGCTTTAGTTTGTTTTATGCGGGCATCAATATTGGTGCTTTACTTGGTGGTGGTTTGTGTGTATATGTGGGCAAATCTTATAGTTGGAACCTCGCCTTTTTGTTGTCCGGAATTTTCATGGCCATTGGGCTCTTGAATTTCTTGTTGACCCGAAAAAATCT
>CAMDFN010000024.1 GCA_945897565.1 Chryseobacterium gleum | reverse complement strand
CTTTGGTTCAAGAACCCAAATTTTGGAATAGGCATGCCGCTCAGCCATCCGTTTTGGAATCAAAAAATGACCGCCAGACGCGAGCGTTTTGGCCTTGAAGTGGTACACGCGCAGAACTATGAAAAAGCATTTCAAAGCCAGCAACCTGTTGTTCTTGTATTGGCCGACCAAGCGCCAAGCTCCGCCAACAATTGCCTTTGGCTGCCTTTTTTGGGTCGCGAAACGCCCGTTATTTTTGGACCTGAATACATGGCCAACAAATATGATTGTGCAGTTATTTTTGCAAACATATCAAATTCAAAAAGAGGATTTTACAATATCAAACTTGAAGTTTTAGTTAAAGATTCAAAACAACTCGCTTACCAAGAGTTGAGCCAATTGCATCTTCAGAAACTCGAACAACAAATCCTTGAAAACCCTGCGCGGTGGTTGTGGTCACACAAGCGCTGGAAACACCAAAAACCAAGTCATTGGAATCAGACGCTTCATGAACTAGAAAAAAAGTTTGAGTCCAAATTTCGCAACCATGTTTAAATTCATTTTTTGTTTGGGTCTTCCGCTTTTCGGCATGGCACAAATTCAAGTCTTTTTTCCGAAAACAAGCCCTAAAGAACACCAACGCGCGCTCATCACTTTAGCCAACGGACAAATCCTGAGTGGATCAAGTGAAGCAAATATCCGTCTACATAAGTCAAATGGTCAAGTTCTACAAAACAGCCAATTAGGGGCGCCTTTCAAAGAAATCAGAGACCTCGCCTCAACACCAAACGGTTTAATTGCCCTGCAAAGTCATGACTCCAGCGGGCTTGTACTGCTCAATAAATCACTGGAAATTGATACCATTATCTATCCTTTGCAAACTAGAGTTCCTCTCTTTTTGGATGGCATTTGCGCGCAAGAAAATCTGGTTTTTCTGCTCGGCGACCCCATCGATGGTTTCTTCAGCACTTTTCGCTCCACAGACGGCGGGCTACATTGGCAAGCCACACCCCAAAAGGTGAGCGCAAGCGAAGGCGAAGCAGCCTATGCAGCGAGCGGGCAAACCAACCAAATCTACAACGGGCACTTTTACTTTGTTTCGGGAGGCTTGGTGTCTAGGTTGATTTCCTCACCTGACCAAGGCGCCAGCTGGAACACCAGCGCCATCCCCTATCCGTCTTGCCCAACTTGCGGCCCCTATGCTATGGCCATCAAAAACGAAGCTGAAATCATGACCGTTGGCGGGTCTTACCTCGAACCAAATAACGCGCAAAACACCTGCTTTTATTCCAAAGATGGCGGGCTCACTTGGCAAGCGCCAAAGAAAGGCCCATCTGGCTACCGTTCCTGCGTCATTCATACTGGCAAAGCTTATTACGCCTGTGGAACAAATGGAATTGATGTCAGTAAAAATGCGGGCAAAACCTGGAAGCAAATTTCGAATGTAAACGCCCTCAGCATGACACATTCAAACGGGCAACTCCTCTATGTGAGCTTGGCCAACGGTGGTTGGTTGGTAATCAATAAATGAAATATTAGATACAATTATGGATTTTAAAATTTACGCAGAAACCTTATACAACTGCTCACTTGAAAGAGCTTTTAAAGCGCCGATATTAGGCGATGTAAGAAAAGTGCATACTGGCTTTGGACCCATGCCTGCCGTCACAAAAACTACAAATGACGAGAATTGGGGGCAAATCGGTTCTATCAAAAATATATATGCAGCAAAATCACTGACCTTTAAAGGCGGAGAGGTTTCCACAGATAAAGTACTCGAACGAATTGAAAATAAGTACTGGAAATTAGAGGTTGGGAATTTTAAATCTTGGATGCTGAATATATGGAAATTCACCTTTGAATGGACTTGTACAGAAATAGAACCGAATAAAGTACAGATCCATTACGACTATACTATCCATGGAAAGGGAATACTGTTCATTCCATTTCAATGGCTCTTTGCGAATGTGTTTTACACAAGATACATGAAACATGTTCTAGAAAATGTGCGAAAAATGGCAGAAAGCAACGAGACGTTCCTTTATGACTAAAATGTTGTGCTAAATACAGTACTATGAAAAATTTAAAGATTCCCCTATTTTCAAGTTGAGCACACCAGTATCGCTACTGAACTTCCGCTTGGCAAACCACGACACCAAGCCCTCCCCCTTTTTATCTTCGTTGTGCGTGTCGATTAAAAGTTCGGCCTTGAGTTGTTTTTGCAATTGCTGCGCCTTACCCAAACCCAAATTGATGGTTCCGCCTAAGAAAAATGGCAATTGATACTGCAGTGTGGTGGTAATGACAGCATCAATCTTCAAATTGATATCTTTTTTAAGTTGAGCCCCGTGTGGCGCATAAACGATCTTATTTTGTGAACTCTCGATCAAATATGCTTTATGCACCAGCGCATTTTTGGTTTGTAAAACTTGTATCGTAAACGGTACTTCTTCAAATGTCATTAACTTATGAAAATGAGTCCATTTTCTAATTTTCTTCAAGATGCTCGGCAAGGCAATTACAGGAATATTTTTGTCAAACTCCAAGAGTGTTTCTTTATTGCAGTGATCGGTAAACGGATGCGATATAAAAATGTAGTCGGGCTGCTGCAGCTCGCCAACCGCTGGTTGCAGACTCTGGTGAAACTGCCGACTGAAAAGCGGATGAAAATCTACTTGCGAAGCTGTAAACCAAGGATCGACAAGTATATGAAGCCCATCGAAATGGAACATCCAGGAGCTGTCTGCGTTGAGTTTGGTGAGTTGCATGCTGCTAAAATAAAAAATGCCTCGCATTTGCAAGGCTTTTTTTATAATGTGGAGAAGATGGGATTCGAACCCACGACCTCTTGACTGCCAGTCAAGCGCTCTAGCCAACTGAGCTACATCCCCGAATGTTATTTGGCTTGGAGGGTGTCTTCCATTGCAGAAGAAACTGCTGATTTCTCTAAGCGCAATTTGGTGCCTTCTGACTGAATGAGCACAGTGCCCTCAGAAATTTCGAGAATTTTGCCGTGGATACCGCCGATAGTGACAACTTTGTCTCCAGCTTTAAGGCCTTCTCTGAATTTTTTGAGCTCCTTTTGCTTTTTCATTTGCGGACGGATCATAAAAAAGTAAAATACGCCGATCATTAAAACGATCATTACCAACTGATTTACTCCTCCTGTCATGTGCTTTGATTTAGATTTGGTTACAAATGTACTTATTTTATTCTTCCCTTTATTTGTAGGACGGTAATATTTGGCGATGTATTGGTCATGACCGTTACTGCTTTGTGAATGCGTTTGGTGTGGAGATCGTCGGTATTGACCTCAGCTATAATTTTGGTTTTTTTGCCCGGCTGCAAAGGTTTTTTGGGTGCTGAAGCTACTGTGCAAGAGCAAGACGGGCGCACTTCGCCAAAAACAAGAGGGTGGTTACCGGTGTTTTCTACCTCAAAAACGGCTTTAATGACTTCGCCTTTATAGACGGTTCCGGCATTATATATTGTGCTCTTGAAGACCATCTTTGTTTGCGCGCCAACTTCTACCGTTTTATCGTCTTTGCAAGCAAAGAGCAAAAAGAAGCCAACACATATCAGAGGGAGAAATTTCATAACGATTAATTTAAAAGGCCGCGACCTACTTTTTGAATGCGTTTCTCATCGGTCAATTTAGAAATCGCCTTATCCAAGATACCGTTGATAAACACATTGCTTTTGGGCGTACTGTAAAACTTGGAAATCTCGATGTATTCGTTGAGTGTTACTTTTGTGGGAATACTTGTGCAATATTGCAATTCGGTCAGGCCCATTTTCAAGAGTAGCATGTCCATTTTGGCAATGCGGTCAAGCTCCCAGTTATCGGCAAGAGCGAGTACATCTGCTTGATGCTGCTCATCGGATTGAATGGTTTTATGCAAAAGGGTAAGTATAAATTCTTTTTCGTCGTCGTCGGCTTTGTAAAGTGGAAAAATATCCATTTGCTGACCTGGCTTCCATGACTTAAGTGTTTTGAGCGCCATAGACGCGCATAGATCGAGGTCGTCTGTCCAGTAAATTGACTTCTCATCAAAGAAATGTTGCAACAAAGATGCGTTTGCAACCTCTTGCTTGAAAATTTGTAGGGCAAAGGTCATGTCTTCTTCAATACCTTCCACACCATTATTCATGTGCTCAAAGAAAAGTTCGGTATCCATGAGGTGCAGGTGCATTTTTTTGAACATTTCCTGATTTTCTGCACCCAACCAATTGACTTTCCGTTGCGCTGCCAATTTGTACAGACCAGTGTGCTCTGCTAAATGCGCAACAAGTTGGTTGTCTACGAACTTCATGTTAGGGTTGAGGTCTTCTGGAGTGGGTCTCATTTTTTTCTTGAGTTCTGCTTGTCTGTTTTGGGCAGCACGCTGCAACTCGGGTAGTGCTATCAATAAGTACAGGTACATGTCGTACATGCGCTCGATGGAGAGCAATAATTCTTTTTCTGCTTTGTACGCATCGTTTTCGTGACCTTGAAAAAATGCATATAGCACTTGTAATACCTTGATGCGGAGGTGTCTTCTGTTGAGCATATTAAATATTAAGGCTTCCTTTGGTTTGAATACGCTCTTCAGCCATTTGGTTAGCGACTTGATAACTTGGTATACCTTCTTGCTGAGAACGCAATAAGATGCGGTCTATGGTAGTGTAGATTTCTTCCGCTTTTTGCTTGGCCCACGCTAAGGAGAGCCCTTCTACTTCCGAAAAACAATTGATGACTCCTCCAGCATTGAGTGCAAAATCTGGGGCATATATGATGCCTTTTTGCATCAAAATAAGGCCGTGCTTGCTTTCTTCCTTGAGCTGATTGTTGGCCGCGCCGGCAATAACGCTGCAATTAAGACGCGCAAGGGTGTCGTCGTTGACTGTAGCTCCAAGCGCACATGGCGCGTAGATATCCATATCTACATCGTATATTTTGTCGGCAGCTACTATTGCAACACCATGCTTGGCACTTAAAGTTTGGAGTGCAACTTCATTGATGTCGGTGATGGTTACAATGGCGCCTTCAGCTACGAGATGTTCAACTAAATAAGCGCCAACATGCCCGATTCCTTGAACAGCAACTTTTTTGCCGGCAAGAGAGTCAGAACCAAACTGATGTTTGGCTGCGGCTTTCATGCCCATGTAAACGCCAAAAGCGGTCACAGGTGAAGGGTCGCCGCTTTTACCAGGCAAACCCACAACATGCTTGGTTTCTTTGCTCACATGCACCATGTCTTCTGGTGAAATACCTACATCTTCTGCAGTAATATATGAACCCGCCAACGTATTGACAAACTGTCCAAAACGTCTGAACAACGCCTCTGATTTCATGGTTTTGGCATCTCCGATAATGACCGCTTTTCCACCGCCCAAATTGAGCTGTGAAATAGCGTTTTTGTACGTCATGCCGCGCGAAAGGCGCAAGACGTCAGTAAGCGCCTCTTGTTCGTTTTGATACATCCACATGCGGGTTCCGCCCAGTGCTGGACCAAGCACCGTATTGTGAACAGCAATAATTGCTTTGAGGCCTGTTGCTTTGTCGTTACAAAAAAGGATGTGTTCGTGTCCCATGGCTTGCATGGGTTGAAGAATGGGATTCAAAGATGAATCTACCAATGGAGAGACTGTCAAATCAGACATGTTTTTTGAAATGAGTTCGTTCACTAATTCTTATTTGGCTTAACTTTACAAGCTCAAATAACTTGGCAAAAGTAGAAAAAAACCATGAAGTCCCTCCGATACATTAACAAATACTTTATAAAGTACAAATGGCGTTTTTTACTCGGGATTTTATTTACCGTGGTCAGCAATTACTTTGGCGTTCAGATGCCGGCCTTTTTCAGCGACTCCATCGATCAATTTCAAAGTCAGCTAGCCAGCAACAAACCAACCAATTACCTTTGGCTGGCCCTTGAGCTTGGTGCCATCTACATGGGCTTTTCCTTGCTCAAAGGATTCTTCTTGTTTTTGATGAGGCAAACCATTATTGTGATGTCACGCTATATCGAATTCGACCTCAAAAAAGAAATTTACGATCAGTACCAGGCCCTGGACCAAAGCTTTTACAAGCGCAACGCCACTGGCGACCTCATGAACCGCATTTCAGAAGACGTAGGTTTGGTGCGCGCGTATGCTGGCCCAGGCATGATGTATACCATCAATTTGGTTGTCAGTTTTGTTTTGATTGTTGGCAAAATGATCTCTATTTCACCTAGCCTCACTGTATACGTATTGTTGCCCTTACCACTCATGAGTGTCCTTATTTACAAAGTATCCTCTACCATGAACAAAATGAGTTTGGAGGTCCAAAAGGAACAATCATTTTTGAGCACCCTCGCCCAAGAATCTTTTGCTGGTATCCGCATCATTAAAGCGTACCAACGCGAAGAACAAACCACAGAAAAGGTAAGTGCATCAGCAGAGCGCTATAAAAAACAAAGTATGCGCTTGGTGTTGGTCAATGCATTTTTTAGCCCAACCATCATCTTTTTGATTGGCCTGAGCTCCATGATCGCCATTTATTATGGCGGCTTACTTACGTTTGAAAAGAAAATGACTGTTGGGGGCATTGTTGCTTTCATCATGTATGTCACCAACCTGACCTGGCCTTTTGCAAGCCTGGGCTGGATATCTTCTATTATTCAACGTGCAGCTGCTTCCCAACAGCGCCTCAACGAATTTTTATTGCGCAAATCCAAAATTAAAAACGATACCAACTTGGTATGTCCGTTAGAAACAGGCCTGGCATTTGAACACGTTCATTTCAGTTACCCCGAGAGCGAGGCAACGGTTCTGAACAACGTTTCTTTTAGCGTTCAAAAAGGTGAAACACTCGCTATCATAGGCCCAACAGGCTCTGGAAAGTCCACAATATGCGCTTTACTTGCCCGCCATTTTGACCCCACTACCGGGCAAATCAGCATTGCAGAAAAAGCCTTGCCACAATACAGTTTAAATCACTATCGCCATCAAATTGCACTGGTGCCCCAAGATGTATTTCTCTTTTCAGACACCATTGCCAATAACCTCAAATTTGGCGTTGAACAACAAGATTTGAGTATCAATGACCTCAAAGCAGCTTGTAAAAAAGCACATGTGCTGCACAACATTTTGGAATTCAAAGATGGCTTCCAAACCATTCTCGGTGAAAGAGGCGTAAACTTAAGCGGCGGGCAAAAACAACGCATCTCTATTGCACGCGCACTATTGCGCAATCCTCAACTCTTGATTTTAGACGATTGCCTGAGCGCCGTAGACACCGAAACCGAAGAAATCATCCTAGAAGAACTTCAAAAAGATGCGCAAAATCGCGCCACCATCATTGTGTCGCACCGCATTTCTTCCATTCGAAATGCGACAAAAATCATCGTTCTTGAAGAAGGTAGTGTTGTTCAATCAGGTACACATGAAACTTTATTAGCCCAAAAAGGAGCTTATTTTGACATGTATCAATTCCAATTGGAGCAAGAGCTCAAAGCGAAAAACGACTGATCATCAACAGTTATGAACCATAAATTGTTTGTTTTTTTTTAAACACGAATGCAATCAATTGCGTACATTCGGTTAAACCAATTAAAACTAACAACATGAAAAAATTAATGATTTTTGTTGGAGCATTGACATTGACTGGATCTTTGTTTGCTCAAAAGCCTGCTAGTGATGACGCGCGTTATTCATTAGAAGGTCTGGCTAACCTCAACACCACAGACGGAATGAGTTTTGCAGCACCTTCTATTCGCTTGCGTTATTTTGCTACGGACAATATCGCTGGCCGTTTGCAATTTGGCTTTGGTGGCGACGGTTCATCTGTTGTCAATACACCAAGTACTGAATCTTACACGTATTATGCAAATCCGGACGGAACAGGCGCAACAGGTACTGTTGATATCGCTCGCAGCCAATGGAATTTAGGTTTAGGTGCGGAATACCACTTAACTGGTACAGACCGCATGTCTCCTTATTTTTCTGCTGGCATTAGCTTCGGAAAAGGAGCTTACGAGGAAAATTGGGCGAATTCTGATGGCTCTGGCTACAGCGCTGTGATTACCGATGCAAAAATCGTTGGTGGTTACGGTACATTCGGCTGGGGTATTGGCGCTGGTTTTGACTACTATGTAGCAGACAACCTTTACCTAGGTCTTGAAATGAACCTAACTAGTACTTCTGTAAACAACGAAGCTACAACAGTAACTGTCATGGGCAACCCTGCAGGTTTCGAACCAGAAAACAAAATGAGCTACACCAACATTGGAGCAGCTCACGGTTCTGTTCGTATCGGTTGGAGATTCTAAGCGAATTCAATACCTAATTTAAAGGGGGCTTCGGTCCCCTTTTTTATTGTTCTTTTGAAAAAATTGTAACTTTGCAGCATGGATACAAGAAAGCACGTAGAGGTTTGTTTTACCCCCGGAGAATACACATATTACCAAGATGAGTTCGAAATTGTAGTGGTCATTGACGTTTTGCGCGCCACTTCGGCCATTTGCGCTGCTTTTGACAACGGTATCAACTCCATCATCCCTGTTCCTACCGTAGAAGAAGCCTGGGCTTACAAGCAAAAAGGTTACTTAGCGGGTGCTGAGCGCAAAGGTCAGATTGTAGAAGGTTTTGACTTCGGCAACTCGCCTTTCTCCTATATGCGTGAAGATTTCAAAGGAAAAGACGTCGTGCTCACCACCACCAACGGCACCAAATCTTTAGATGTAGCCAAAGATGCCGAAACGGTTGTTGTTGGCGCGTTTTTAAACTTAGATTTTCTTTGCAAATGGCTCGAAAAGCAAGATAAAAATGTACTCTGCCTATGCTCGGGATGGCAAGACAAATTCAACCTCGAAGATACCATCTGCGCGGGGGCAATTTGTCAGTATTTAATCGGAACGGGCAACTACATTTCCGATGAAGACTCTTCTATTGCTGCCAAGTATTTATACCTTTCGGCCAAGGACAATTACCTTGGTTACCTCAAATCGAGTTCACACCGCCGCAGGCTCAAGAACCTGAATCTCAATGAAGATATCAAGTATTGTCTGACTCCAAATCAAACGGAGGTCATTCCAATACTTAAAGATGGCAAACTTATCAAACTACAAGAAGCTTAAGCTCATTTCAGGCCTCATCCTAATGGGGCTATTCTTTGCTCGCAGCCAAACCAAGCAAAATTCACAATGGGGCTTTGCTGGGCACGAGCGCATCAACGAATTTGCAGTCTATCTCTTACCCCCAGAATTGCAGGCTGTTTTTATGCAGCACCTCCCCTACCTCATCAGCCAATCTGTTGCTCCTGACCAACGCCGTTATGCCGTACAGCAAGAAGCAGCGCGCCACTACATCGACCTCGATCATTACTACAGCAGAGGCCAAGATCCGTTTTGGAACCTGCCACAAAATTGGCAACAAGCCATAGATTGCCACACCGAAGACACCCTGCAGGCCTACGGAATTGTGCCTTGGCATGTGGTGCGCATGAAATACCGCTTGCAAAAAGCATTTGAAACCCAAGACCTGACGCTCACTTTGAAATATGCAGCGGAAATTGGCCACTACATTGCCGATGCGCATGTGCCGCTGCACACCACCGAAAACTACAACGGGCAGCTCACCAATCAGTACGGCATCCATGGCCTCTGGGAAAGCCGCTTGATTGAGCTACAAGCTGAAAACTATAATTATTGGATTGGTAAAGCGCGTTACCTGCCTTCGGTCCAAAAAGAAATTTGGGCCGCTGTTCGCGCCTCGCATGCCGCCCTAGACTCTGTATTGAAGTTTGAAAAGCAAGTGAGTGCACAAATTGGCCCCGCTGAAAAATACAGCTACGAACAACGCGGCAGCACCCTTACAAAAGTTTACGCGAGAAAATTTTGCAAGGCGTATCACAAAAGCCTAAATGGCATGGTAGAGCGCCGCTTGCGCGCTGCTATTCTTATGGTGAGTAGTGTGTGGTACACAGCATGGGTAGACGCCGGGCAGCCTGATTTAAGTCAACTCAAATTACAAACCAATCAAAAAAACGATCTCTCAGAAAACGATTCGATTCTAAAAACACATTCCCGTTGGAAACAACGGAGTTGTCATTAACTCAAACTTCTGTAGCGTATGCGTTTAGGGCCGGAGTCGCCGAGGCGTTTTTTGCGGTTTTCTTCGTACTCGGAATAAGAACCTTCAAACCAATACACTTGAGAATCGCCTTCAAAAGCAAGGATATGCGTACAGATGCGGTCTAAAAACCAGCGGTCGTGGGAAATGACTACTGCACAGCCAGCGAAGTTTTCAATGCCTTCTTCTAAGGCACGGAGTGTATTGATATCGATGTCGTTGGTGGGCTCATCGAGCAAGAGCACATTGGCTTCGGTCTTGAGGGTCATGGCCAAATGCAAACGGTTGCGCTCACCCCCAGAGAGGATGCCCACCTTTTTGTTTTGATCTGAGCCATTGAAGTTGAATTTTGATAAATAGGCGCGGGAGTTTATTTTGTCGTTGCCCACCTCGACATATTCTAGGCCATTAGACACGACATCAAAGACTGTTTTGTCTGGATGGATATCTTTGTGGCTTTGGTCAACGTAGCCGATTTTAACTGTTTCGCCAACCGTAAACTCACCATGGTCTGCAGCAAGTTCTGCCATGATCATTTTGAAAATAGTGGTTTTACCCGCGCCGTTTGGCCCGATGATACCTACGATACCGGCAGGTGGTAATTTAAAGTTGAGGTCGTCGTAGAGGAGTTTGTCGCCAAAGGCCTTGCCGACATGCAGCGCGTCAATGACGTTGTTGCCTAAGCGTGGGCCATTCGGAATTGGCATTTCGAGTTTGGCTTCTTTTTCACGGGAATCGGCAGACAACATTTTGTCGTAGTTCTGCAAACGGGCTTTGCTTTTGGCCTGACGCGCTTTGGGGTTCATGCGCACCCACTCGAGCTCGCGGGCCAACATTTTCTGGCGTTTAGATTCTGTTTTTTCTTCTTCTTGCAAACGCTTTCCTTTTTGCTCGAGCCAAGAAGTGTAATTGCCTTTCCAAGGAATGCCTTCGCCGCGGTCGAGCTCGAGGATCCAGCCTGCTACGTTGTCTAGGAAGTAGCGGTCGTGGGTAACGGCAATAACGGTTCCTTTGTATTGCTGGAGGTGTTGCTCAAGCCAATCGATGGATTCTGCATCTAAGTGGTTGGTTGGCTCATCTAGCAAAAGTACATCTGGATTTTGCAAAAGCAAACGGCAAAGCGCCACTCTGCGGCGCTCTCCACCAGAAAGTGTACCGATGAGTTGGTCGTCTGGTGGGCAGCGCAGGGCGTCCATGGCGCGCTCAATTTTGGTGTCGAGCTCCCAGGCATCTAGCGCATCAATTTTATCTTGCACTTCGCCTTGGCGCGCAATGAGTTTGTCCATTTTGTCGGGGTCAGACATGATGTCTTCATCCATAAAGGAATTGTTGATTTCTTCGTATTCGGCAAGTACATCTACAATTTCTTGTGCGCCCTCGAGTACGATATCTCGTACGGTTTTGTTGGGGTCAAGATCGGGCTCTTGGGGCAAGTAGCCCACAGAATAACCAGGTGAGAACACGACATCTCCTTGAAAGGCTTTGTCTAGCCCAGCAATGATTTTCATGACGGTTGACTTACCCGAACCGTTCAGACCAATGATGCCGATTTTGGCACCATAAAAGAAGGATAGATAAATGTTTTTAATGATTTGTTTGCCTTGAGGTGTCACTTTTGACACCCCAACCATGGAGAAAATGATTTTTTTGTCGTCTGACATATTGCTTATTTATCGAGTTCGTATTTGCTGTATGCTCTGCTCTGCAAGACTTCAATGGCTTCTTGAAGAATTTCGTTGGTTTGATTGTAGATTTGAAACATTTCGTTGGTGCTCCAGAGGTCTTGGGCCAAAACTGCTTTCAAGCGCAACTTAATGAGCTTTTCACTTAGGATATATTCTTTCTCGTCAAATAACAAGGTGGAATCTTCTTGGCTGACATGCGCAAAAAACGCAGCCATAAAGGCTTGATCACAGGTGAAATTATTCTTAAAGACTGTAATATCTGGGTATTGCGCTTTCAATGCTGCTCTGTTGGCATTGATGTATTTAAATGCAAAGTTATTGACATGCCCGCCCTGAATGAGTTTAGAAAAATACGTACTGCTTTCGGTGGTGTCTAACGCCACGAATACGTCGGGCATGATGCCGCCGCCACCGTATACTGTGCGCTTGGTTTTGAGTGTTTTATACATCAGGGAGTCTGGCATTTTGATGGAATCTTTCAAGAAAAATTCGCCGTTGAGGTAACGCTGATTGAGGTCTTTGCGATACGTTTCGGTATCTTGATAGGGCTTTTGAATATGGCGCCCTGTTGGCGTGTAATAGCGTGCAATGGTGAGGCGCATTTCGGAACCATCGCTCAAGGGCATAGGGCGTTGCACAAGGCCTTTTCCGTAGGTGCGGCGACCAACAATAAGGCCGCGGTCCCAATCTTGGATGGCACCCGATAAGATTTCACTGGCACTGGCTGCGTATTCGTCGGTTAAAATAATCAGTGGTCCATCTTCAAAAAGTCCTTTTTTGCCGGCTTTGAGATCGTAGCGCGGCTGGGCTCTGCCTTCTGAATAGACGACGAGTTTGTCCCCGGAAAGAAATTCGTCGGCGAGTTTGTGGGCAGCATCTAGCAAACCTCCGCCATTGCCTTGCAAATCAAATATGAGGCTTTTCATGCCTTGTTCTTTAAGGCTGATCAATGCATTTTGCACCTCTTGTACCGTAGTTTTGGAAAAGCTATTGAGCTTGATATAACCAATTTCTTTGTCGATCATGTAGGCGGCATCTACTGAAAATACCGGAATTTTGTCGCGGGTAATGTTGAAGTCAAAGAGCTTGCCTTTGCGATTGACGGTTACTTTTACTTTGGTGCCGAGGTCACCCATGAGTTTCTGACGCACTTGGTCATTTTTGATGCTGATTCCAGCGACATTTTGACCATCTACTTGTACAATTTGATCACCTGGTAAAATGCCGAGTTTTTCAGATGGGCCACCTGGGATGGTGGCCACCACACTAATGGTGTCTTTCATGAGCTGAAAACGAACGCCGATCCCGACAAAACTGCCGTTGATTTGCATTTGGGCGTCGTCGAGGTCTTCTTTTGGAATGTAAGTAGAATGTGGATCGAGTTCTTCTAATAGTGCAACAATAGCTGCCTCTGATAGTTTGTCTGCATTGGGTGCATCGACATAAAAACGCTCTACGTTGTAGAGTACTTCGGTCATTTTTCTCGCGGCAGCTGCTGCTGCATCTGTTTGTTGTGCAAAAACGAGCGTGCTCATTGCACAGCTCAAACTTAATAATAGTAGGCGCATGTCAGTAAAATTTACGAATTACAAAAATAAGCAACACTAGGCAAATTGCTCAGAAAGTTTAACTTTGTTATACACATATGAAAGAAAAAAAACGCAAACTCCGCTGGTATCAAACACGTAAAGCACGCAATCTATTCAAGCGGGTCAAAAAAATAAGTGGCTATTTCTTTACTTTCTTGGGTTCAGCCATTCTTTTATATGTCCTTGCCACTTTTATCTTGTCAAGAATTCCTGTTAAAGGGCAGCACAACAAAGGAGCGAACATTGAAGTATTCCTCATGAAATCAGGCGTGCACACCGACTTTATCTTACCGGTTTGCAACCACATCAAAGACTGGCGCACTGAATTCCCGTTGAGCAATACGGCCTTCAAAGACAGCAGCAGCCAACTCGTTTCTATCGGTTGGGGAGACCAAACATTTTACATGAATACGCCCACCTGGGCCGACCTCACCCTCAAAACTGCGCTCACCGTTCCATTTGGCCTTGGCCCATCTGCCATTCACGCCACCTACTACCAACAACTCCTAGACGACCGCCCTAACATCCGCCTGCAGCTCACCGAAAAGCAATACCGCAAACTGGTTCACTACATCGAAAGAACTTTGGAGCACAAAAGAAATGGCCATACAAAATACATCAAAGCAACCATGCCAGGGGTGGTTACGGGCAACGATGCTTACTATGCAGCCACAGGTCGGTATAGTCTTTTTTTCACCTGCAACTCATGGGTAAACGCTGGCCTCAAAGCTTGTCAGCAAAAAGCCTGCTACTGGACTGCCTTTGCCGGTGGCATCTTTTATCAATATGGCAAATAGGGCGCTATTCTTCGTTGTTTTCAATTTTATCTATGCAATGGCCATGAGTCAAGATTACATTGTTTTTATCAACGGCTACCGCGGACCAAAATACGACCAAGAACTTCCAGACAACCAATTGCATTTTAAAGACCCGACGGGTTATTGGTACAAACTCGACGACAGCATTCAAAAGCGCTTCCCGAATTCCAAAGCCTTCTACTTTGATGCACATCATCCCATATATACCTCCACGCACCGCAAAATGTCTAAAGCGCTTCGCTCGTATTTATTTTCTAGATTTTGCTGGCTGAGAAAAGAAAGCCGTTGGGTACTCAACAAAGCGATCAACGAGAGTGGTTTTCAAATGCGCGTCGAGAATGGTCGTATTGCCGGAATGGCGCTCAGAGCTGAACTAAACGGAGCGAGCCCGGGTAAAGTGCATTTCGTATGTCATAGCATGGGTTACGCCTATATGCTAGGCATGATGGACATTTTAGAGGGTTCTGTCGATTTTGGAAAGGCACTCATTTTGTCTCCGGAAGGCGCAAATACGGCGGGCAGAAATTGGGCGCTCTTTGAAGAGGTTTGGCAATACGGTGCGCGCGCCGATCAAAAAGCAGCAGACGCTATCTTTCTACAGGACGGCATTGCTCCTCAAGCACCTGTAGTCGGAATTGAGCAACTGCCCGCCACTACTAAAGGTGGACGTGTTTATATACCGGCTGCCTACCCCAAGAAAAAACTAGGCTTTATCAAAAGTCATCACCTCGCCTACTATGATTGGTTTCATTGGATTGGGCCAACAGATGAGGGATATTTTAGGCCGTAGCGCATATCTTCACGACAATATTTCTAACTTTGGGCTACAAATGGAGCACAACTACAGCCTACAACCATTCAACACCTTTGGAATCGATGTCAAAGCCAAATACTTTGCTGCTTTTTCCAACATAAATGAATTGAAAATCTGCCTGAATGCCTATCCGCAAGAAGACTTATTGATCCTTGGCGGTGGCAGCAACATGCTCTTTACCCAAGATTTTACAGGCCTCGTGTTGCGCAACGAAATCAAAGGCGTTGCTGTGGTAAATCAAGATCAGCGCAAGATTTTTGTCAAGGCGGGTGCAGGTGAAAACTGGCACTCTTTTGTACAGCACTGCATCGCCAACAATTGGGCGGGTCTAGAGAACCTTTCGCTCATTCCTGGTTCTGTAGGCGCAAGCCCGATGCAAAATATCGGTGCTTACGGCGTAGAAATCAAAGATGTATTTCACGAACTCAGCGCATATCATATTGCCACTGGCGAAGTCCACACCTTCAACAAAGAACAATGCCAATTTGGCTACCGCGAAAGTGTATTTAAAAGGGCCTTGAAAAAGCAATACATCATTACCGACGTCACGTTTGCGCTGGATCGCAATGCATCGCTTCAAACAAGTTATGGCGCCATTCAGCAAGAATTAGCAACAAAAGGAATTACAAACCCTACTATTCGCGATATTTCTGAAGCTGTAATTGCCATTAGACAGTCTAAACTACCCGACCCAAAAATCCTCGGAAATGCCGGAAGTTTTTTCAAAAATCCGGTCATTGGCCTTGCGGTTTTTGAAGGTATTCTAGCCAAATTCCCCGATGTATCTCATTACGTGATTTCAAAAACAGAAGTCAAATTGGCGGCGGGCTGGCTCATCGAAAAAGCTGGGCTCAAAGGCTACCGACAAGGCAGCTGCGGCGTGCATGAAAAGCAAGCCCTGGTGTTGGTCAATTACGGTGGCAGCAAAGGGCAACAAATTTTAGATTTATCCACGCATATTATTCAAACGATTCAAGCGCAATTCGGCGTCACACTCGAACGCGAAGTCAATATCATTCCCTCCCATGAAAGTATCCTATAACTGGCTCAAATCTTACCTAAACTTCCCTTATTCTGCCGAAGAACTGAGTGAAATCCTTACACAAACAGGCTTAGAAGTGGAAGGCTTGGAGGCCTTCAACGAAATTCAAGGAGGCCTTCAGGGCGTTGTCATTGGAGAGGTGCTCACCTGCCAAAAACATCCAGATGCCGACAAACTCAAAGTTACCACCGTCAACATCGGTGGCGCTGAGCCCTTACAAATTGTTTGTGGCGCGCCCAATGTAGCGGCAGGTCAAAAAGTTATCGTTGCAACAGTCGGTTGCACACTTTATCCACAACCAGACCAAGCGTTTGAAATCAAAAAGGCAAAAATTAGAGGTGTGGCCTCAGAAGGCATGCTTTGCGCCGAAGACGAACTCGGTATGGGCGCAAGCCACGACGGTATTTTGGTGCTACCCGCAACTGCAACTGTAGGGCAAGCAGCGGCCGACTTTTTTAATTTAGAGCGCGATATCCAACTAGAAATCGGACTCACCCCCAACCGCGCCGATGCCATGGGCCATATCGGAGTGGCCCGCGACATCAAAGCCAAACACAACCTCGATCACTCGACACAAATTCAATTGCAGTGGCCAGCTATTGCAACACTTCAAAACCAAACCTATCCGAGCTTAAACATCCAAGTATCAGATCGGGAGGCTTGCAAGCGTTACCTTGCCCTAGAACTAAACGGCGTTCAGGTTGGGCCCTCACCCAAATGGCTACAAAACAGACTCAAAGCAGTTGGTCTCAAACCCATCAACAATGTAGTTGACATCAGTAATTTTGTGCAGCGCGAACTCGGCACACCGCTACATATTTTTGATGCAGATAAAACCGGAACCGCACTAGAAGTGCGCACAGCAAAAACAAATGAACTCTTCCTTGGCCTCGATAACACCAACTATAAACTTGCAGGCCACGAACTCGTGATCGCCAATAAAGACGGTGTGTTGTGCTTGGCAGGTGTCTTAGGTGGCCTTGAAAGTAGTGTTTCAGAACAGACTACTCATATCCTTATTGAAGCTGCGTTATTTGATGCTGTTCATATTAGAAAAGCAGCGCGTCAGCATGGCCTGAACACCGATGCCTCATTTCGTTTTGAACGCGGGGTGGACCCAGCACTTACCGAAACTGCGCTGCTGCGTTGTGTAGGTTTATTGCAAGAGCTCACTGGTGCTCAGATCAAGAGTAAAACATTTGAATACCTAGGCGAAGTGCCACGCCCAATTGAATTGGACCTCAGCAAACAAGAAATTACGAATCTTATAGGGAATGATATCCCCAACACACAAATTGAGCAGATCTTAACGGACTTAGACTTCAAAATCATTGATTTCAAGTCTGATACCTGGACCCTCAGTGTACCCACCTACCGCATAGATGTCACGCGCCCCATAGATGTCATTGAAGAAATTTTGCGCATATATGGGCTCAACAGCATTGCGCTCCCCTCTAAATGGAATTACAGCCTCAGTGCGCTCAATGAAAAATCTTCGGAAGCTCAAAAAGAAACAGCCGCCGAATTTCTAGTTGGCCGCGGCTTTTATGAGGTCATGAACAACTCTCTTACTAAAAAACAATATAGCGCAATGCTCGATGCTTCATTTGGCACGGCTATCAGCATGCTCAACCCCTTGAGCCAAGACCTTGCTCATCTCAGACAAACGCTACTTTTTGGTCTTTTAGAAAATTTGGCCTACAACCAGAACAGACAACAAGCAGACCTTCAAATTTTTGAATTTGGTCAAGATTACCAAACGCAGCAAGAAAAACATCGAGAAACACCGCGTTTGTCCATCGCGCTAACTGGTAAGCAAGCGCAAGCCAATTGGTATCAGGCTACGGTTGAGAACCACTCCTTCTTTAGCCTCAAAAAGGAGGTTTATGCTATTTTAGAGCGCTTTGGACTTGCACATGCCTGCAAAGAAGAAAGCGCAGCGCTTGTCTTGTTTAAACAAGGTCTGCGCATTACCTGTGAGCGTCAAATACTCGTTGAACTCGGAGAAGTGAACGCTCAACTCCAACAAGAACTAGACCTCAAGCAGCCGGTTTATTATGCGCAATTTGATTGGAATAAGCTACTTGAGCTTTCGGCTAAGCGACAAATTCGTTACCAAGAAGTACCAAAGTCATTTGCAGTCAGACGAGACCTCTCTTTGCTTGTAGATCAAAACACAACTTACCAAGCACTTCAACACTGCGCTCAAAAAGCAGAAACTAAACTCTTACAAGACATCCAATTATTCGATGTCTACGAAGGAAAGAATTTACCTGAAGGTAAAAAATCTTATGCGCTGGCTTTCTATTTACAAGATGGTCACCAAACACTTAGTGAAACGCAAATAGAAAAAGCGATGCAACGCATCTTAAAGGCACTAGAAAATGATTGTGCAGCGCAATTGAGAAACTAGACCGCGTCTAGGTAGCGCTCTAGATTTGGATTGTCGGCAAGCTCTTCAGCTCCGATTACCAATAAATTTTTGGATTTTGTGCTATCCAGCCAGAGTGCTAAATTGGTGACACCCACTTGCAAAGTACCGTTGATATCAATTTTGTGTATTGGTTTTTGCTGTTTGTCATAGCGGGCTTTCAGCTCTAAAATTTCAGGACTGAGTTCTTGGTTTTGATTGAAAATCAAGAGGCTATCAGTGCTTTCAAAGAAATCGTCTGTTTTGTCATTGATAGAATGTACTTCAGAAGCCATGCGCGTTGCCCAAGACTGAACTTTTAAAGAAAATTTGTTGGAGGCCAATAAAGAGATCGACGTTACTTTCATTCTGAGTTAAAATAGTCCGCAAATATAGCGCGAATAACACCACGCTTACTTGTCGTAGCCTAATATTTTTAAATAGTCTTGTGCAGTTTGCTCATTGCTAAATACTTCGGTCTGAATTTTTCCGTTTTCATCTCTTGTAATCAAGATGTGTTTGGGCTCAGGGATCAGGCAATGCTTGAGTCCGCCGTAGCCACCGATGGTTTCTTGATACGCTCCGGTATTGAAAAAACCGATGTATTGCGTATTGTTTCTATCAAATTTAGGCAGGTAAATTGCGTTGGAGTGTTGCTCCGAGTTGTAATAGTCGTCGGAATCACACGTCAAGCCGCCCAACAAAACGCGTTCGTAGTCGTCGTTCCAACGGTTGATAGGCAACATGATAAATCGCTGGTTAATGGCCCAGGTATCTGGTAAATTGGTCATAAAAGAAGAATCGATCATGTTCCATTTTTCGCGGTCGTTTTGCTGCTTTTGATGCAATACGCTAAAGATAGCACCACCGCTCTCTCCTACTGTGAAAGACCCGAATTCGGTAAAGATGTTGGGCTCAGGGATGTCGTTGTCTTGGCACAAGCGCTTGATTTGCGTTAAGATTTCACGCACCATGTAGGCATAATCAAAATCAAAAGCCAAAGATTTTTTAATAGGGAAACCGCCGCCAATATTGAGTGAGTCTAATTCTGGACATAATTTTTTAAGGTCAGAATAAACGCGCAAACATTTCGTGAGTTCGTTCCAATAATAGGCCGTATCGTTGATGCCCGTATTGATAAAAAAGTGCAGCATTTTGACGCGCACTCTTGGGTTTTCTTTGAGAATTGCTTTGTAAAAGGGAACGATTTCTCGGTAGCGAATGCCTAAACGAGAGGTGTAAAATTCAAACTTTGGCTCTTCTTCAGAGGCAATTCTAATACCTATATTGAGTTCTTTAGTAGTAAGGCTAATCAGCTGTTTGAGCTCATCGATGTTGTCTACGACCGGCACAACGCGCAAGTCGTCTTCTTCGATTAGGTCGGCAATTTTTTGGACGTAAGTTGCTGGTTTATAGCCATTGCAAATCACATAACTCCTAGGTTGTAACTTTCCTGCAACTTGCAAACTCTTCACAATATCGATATCGAAAGCTGAAGATGTTTCGATATGAACGTTGTTCTTGAGTACTTCGTCTAAGACAAAAGCAAAGTGAGAACTTTTGGTGCAGTAAGAGTAATAGTAATTTCCTTGATAACCGAGGTTCATGATGGCTTCCCTGAACCAGCCTTTTGCACGTTGGATATTGTTGGAGATTTGAGGTAAATAGTGAAACTTGAGCGGGGTGCCGTGTTCGTGAACCAAGCGCATGAGGTCAATACCGTGAAAGAACAAGCGGTCTTCGCGCAAGAAAAATTCATTTTGAGGAAAATCAAAAGTTTGCTCAATCAGGTCTATGTATTTTGTTCTCATGCGTCAGATTCAAAAAAATGTTTATACGGAACGGACTTGCGTAAGTTTCGGTTTGAAGCCAAAATTTGTGCAAAAATACTGCAATTTGAATGGATGAACAGCAACTTAAAATAGTACTTTTGAAAACAGCATTTATTCCATGTCCTATCTAGACGAATTAAACGAAAGTCAGCGGGTTGCCGTTGAGCACATTTTTGGCCCAATTATGGTCATTGCCGGCGCCGGTTCAGGTAAAACACGCGTTCTTACCTATCGCATCGCCCACATGATGGAACAAGGTATAGACCCCTTCAATATCTTAGCTTTGACCTTCACCAACAAGGCGGCCAAAGAAATGACCGAAAGAATAGGTCATATTGTAGGTGCCCCTGAGGCCAAAAACATCTCCATGGGTACCTTTCACTCAGTCTTTTCAAAGATTTTGCGCTTCAATGCAGAGCGCATCGGCTTTCCGAACAACTTCACCATCTACGATACCCAAGACTCCAAAAGCCTGATCAAAGACATCATCAAAGCGCTCAACCTCGACGACAAAACCTATAAACCCAGTATGGTCTTTGGACGCATTTCTGCCGCCAAAAACAATCTAATTTCACCCGAGGCCTACGCGGCCAATGCCGAAATCCAACTCGAAGACAAACAATCGCGCAGACCTGAACTCGGCCTTGTCTTTCAGCATTACGCCAATCGCTGTATCAAAGCAGGCGCCATGGACTTCGACGACCTCCTCTATTTTACAAATGTTTTGCTGCGCGATTTCCCAGACGTACTGCACTACTATCAACAAAAGTTTCAGTATATATTGGTTGATGAGTACCAAGATACAAACTACGCCCAGTACCTCATCGTGAAGAAACTCGCGGCAGCCTATCAAAATATTTGTGTGGTCGGTGACGACGCACAAAGCATCTACTCTTTTCGGGGGGCCAACATCGAAAATATCCTCAACTTCAGAAAAGACTATCCCGATTTTGTGCTCTACAAACTCGAACAAAACTACCGAAGCACCAAAAACATTGTTGAAGCCGCCAATAGCATCATCAAAAAAAACAAAGACCAAATCACCAAAACGGTTTGGACCAACAACAACGAAGGTTCTAAAATCAAAGTACAGCGCTCCTTAACAGACAACGAAGAAGGCCGCACCATTGCCCAAGCCATCTTTGAGCGCAAAACCACCGAAGGCGCACGCTTTCAAGATTTTGCTATTCTATACCGCACCAACAAGCAATCGCGGGCATTTGAGGAAGCCCTGCGCAAACTCAATATGCCCTACAAAATTTATGGTGGCTTGTCATTTTACCAGCGCAAAGAAATCAAAGACCTCCTCGCCTATTTTAGACTTAGCGCCAACCCACACGACGAAGAAGCGCTCAAACGCGTCATCAATTATCCCAAACGCGGTATTGGCAAAACCACCATCGAAAACATCATCATTGCAGCCAACCGCTACAATACCAGTCTGTGGGAGGTCATCAAAGACTTCCAACGTTTCCCTGCCGATGTAGGGAGTGCAGCGCGCACCAAAATCTATGAGTTTGTCACCATGATAGATAGCTTTGGTGCGGAGCTCAACAAAACCGATGCCTTTACTTTAGCCGAGCGCATCGCCAAATCTTCAGGCATTATTAGAGAACTTTTAGCAGAAAAAGACAAAGGCCCCGAAGAAGTAGAGCGTTTTCAGAATATCGAAGAACTCCTGGCGGGTATCCAAGAATTTGTGCGCGCAACCGAAGCAGATGTGCCGCGTACCCTAGCAGACTTCATGATGGACGTCGCGCTGCTTACAGACGCCGACCAAGATAAACCCGAAGACCGCAACCACATTAGCCTCATGACCATTCACTCGAGCAAAGGCCTCGAATTCGGGAATATCTACATTGTAGGCCTCGAAGAAAATTTATTTCCTTCTCAGATGGCGCTCAATTCGCGCTCAGAGCTTGAAGAAGAACGCCGGTTATTCTACGTGGCGCTCACGCGCGGTATGCGCAGCTGCATGCTCTCCTATGCCACAAGCCGCTTCACATGGGGGCAATCCATCATGTGTGAACCCTCGCGCTTCATCGATGAGATTGATCCGCAATATTTACAATTTGAATCCGTGAGTCGGGCTTCGAATAGCCGATCTTTAATGGGTTCGGGTGGTTTTGACCGCGGCTTTACTGGCGGTCTCAACAAGCCAATGCCCAATGCGCCACAGCTACGCTCCCTGAAAGAAGTAAGCCAAAGCAAGGCCCCAGCAAGTTCAGAAAACACGCTTGCCATCATCGTTGGTCACAACATCATGCACGACCGATTTGGCAAAGGCAAGGTGCTCAAATTAGAGGGTCAAGGTGCCGACAAAAAAGCAACAATCTTCTTTCCGCAGCACGGATCTAAAACAGTTTTACTGAGGTTTGCTAACATTCAAATACTTGAAGATTAGCATATAAGATATATTCAATTAAATGAAAAATTGAATAGCATATTTTAGAAATAATTGCTTACTCTTCTAATAAATCGGGGCGTCTATCTTTGGTTCTGGCATATGCCTGTGTTTCGCGCCAAGCGGCTACCTCTTTTGGATTGCCGCCTAGCAAGACCGCTGGCACTTCTAAACCCTTAAACACTGGTGGGCGGGTGTAAACAGGTGGCGCCAACAACCCATCTTGAAAAGAATCGGTAAGTGCAGAGGTTTCGTCGTTGAGTACACCAGGAATAAGGCGCACCACCGCATCGACAACAATGGCCGCAGCGAGTTCTCCCCCACTTAAGACATAAGAACCAATCGAAATTTCCTTTGTGACATACAAATCGCGAACGCGCTGATCAACACCTTTGTAATGACCACACAAAATCAAAAGGTTTTGTGCCAAGGAAAGTTGGTTACAAGTAGTTTGTTCGAGTAAATCGCCATCTGGCGTCATGTAAATAATTTCGTCGTATTGGCGCTCCGCCTGCAAAGCTTCTATGGCTTTGGATATCGGCACAACGCTCATCACCATTCCGGCTCCCCCGCCGTATTGATAGTCGTCTATATTGCGGTGTTTGTCGTCGGAGTAATCGCGCAAATTATGCACATGTATTTCGACATGACCTTTGGTTTGTGCTCGCTGCATTATAGAGGCTGCAAAAGGGCTTTTTAACAGCTCAGGCAAAACGGTAATAATATCAATACGCATACAGCAAAGATAAGTCAATTCGACACAAATTACTACCTTTGCACAAACCGAATCCATGATCCAATTATCCGAACGTTTACTTGCAATGGAAGAGTCCGCAACCATTGCCATGGCTAAAAAAAGCCGCGAACTCAAGTCTCAAGGAAAAGACGTCATTTCTCTGTCATTAGGAGAACCCGATTTCCACACACCTGAGTTCATCAAAGACGCAGCAATTGAAGCCCTGGCTCAAAATTACACCACCTACACACCCGTGCCCGGTTACGACGACCTCCGCGAGAGCATCGCTCATAAATTTTCAAGAGACAACAACTTAACTTATACAAAAGAACAAATAGTAGTATCAACCGGCGCCAAGCAAAGTATTGCCAATTTGGTACTGAGCTTGATCAATCCCGGAGACGAAGTCATTATCCCTGCTCCATATTGGGTTTCTTACCTAGAGATCGTAAAAGTAGCTGAAGGTGTGCCGGTAGTTATCGCAGCTAGCATAGACAACGACTTCAAAATCACAGGTGCCGACCTCGAAGCTGCCATTACCCCCAAAACAAAATTACTCATGTTTTCTACACCCTGTAACCCAACTGGTTCGGTGTATAGCAAAGAAGAACTTCAAGACCTCGCACGCGTTTTGGCCAAATACCCACAAGTGGTAGCCATGTCTGACGAAATATACGAGCACATCAATTTTGTAGGCAAACACGAAAGCCTGGCGCAGTTTCCAGAAATCTACAACCAAGTCGTTACCGTAAATGGTGTATCCAAAGCATGGGCCATGACTGGCTGGCGTTTAGGTTATATCGGCGCACCAAAAGAAATTGCTGCTGCCTGCGACAAAGTTCAAGGTCAGTTTACTTCAGCCACTTGCTCGATTACACAGCGCGCAACAATTGCCGCTATGAATGCAGATCCAATTGTACTCAAAGACATGATCGGCGCATTTGAAAGCCGCCGCAACCTCATCTTAAAGGGGCTCAAAAGCATCCCTGGGCTCAAAGTCAATAACCCAGAAGGCGCATTTTATGTCTTCCCTGATTGCGCGGCTTACTTCGGTAAAAAATACAATGGTCAACCGATCAACAATTCAGATGACCTCTGCATGTATTTACTGGAGGTCGCTTTGGTAGCGTGTGTTGGCGGCGCCGCATTTGGAGACCCCAACTGCTTTCGCATTAGCTACGCAGCCTCAGAAGAAACCCTGCAAAAAGCAGTAGACCGCATCTCCAACGCATTGGCACAACTCCAATAAAACATGCAGCTACAGGCCCTATTTGAAGCCTTCAACGGCAAGCGTGTATTGGTCATTGGCGATGTCATGACCGACGCCTACTATCATGGCCAAGTCCACCGCATGAGCCCCGAGGCACCTGTCCCTGTTGTTGATTTACAAACTCAAGAACACCGCATTGGCGGAGCTGGCAACGTAGCGCTCAACCTCATTGCGTTGGGTGCCGAAGCACATCTCGCCAGCGTCATTGGCAAAGATACCTCAGGTCAAGAACTACAACAAATGCTTCGCAACGCCGGCATTCAAACCGACGCCCTTATCGTTTCCGCTGAAAGAAAAACAACCATCAAAACAAGAGTGCTCTCCAATGGCAAGCAATTGTTGCGCATAGACTCCGAAGACCAACACGACCTTAACTCCAACGAAACCTCAGCACTAAAGAAGCATATTCATCTACTTCTTGAACAAGGCATCGACGGTATCTTATTAGAAGACTACAACAAAGGAGTGCTCACCACTGAGCTCATCCATTGGCTTATTGCCGAAGCAAATACACGTCAAATTCCAATCGTTGTGGATCCCAAAAAGAAAAACTTCTTGGCTTATATTGGTTGTACGCTCTTTAAACCCAACCTCAAAGAGCTCAAAGAAGGTTTGCAACTCGACTTCAATTATCAAAAAGACCCAAGCGCGCTGCAAAATGCCATCGAACAATTGCAAAACCAATTGAAGAGCCGCTATACATTTGTTACCTTATCCGAACACGGCGTTCAGTTGTACGATGGTCAAAACCACCACCACCACCCTGCACATCTGCGCAATATCGCCGATGTATCTGGCGCGGGTGATACCGTCATTGCCACCGCCTGCCTCTGCCTCATTTGTGGTGCGTCGGCCAATATGATCGCCGCTGTTGCTAATTTAGCAGGAGGTTTGGTCTGTGAACAACCGGGTGTTGTCAGTATCAACAAACAAAAGCTGCTTGAAGAAGCACTCCAACTCATCTCCTAAGCTATGTCTCAAAAAGTAGTCAAGCCTTATGACTCAGGCAAATCCAAAAAAGAAGAGGTTGCACAAATGTTCAACAACATTTCTGCCAACTACGATTTCTTGAACCACTTCTTGTCTTTAGGCATAGACCACCTCTGGCGCAAAAAAGCTGTCAAACAACTTCAAAAGCAACAACCTAAAGTCATCTTAGATTTAGCTACTGGCACTGGTGATTTTGCTATTGCCTGCTTGGCTTTAAACCCTGAAAAAATCATCGGCATGGACATCTCCTCGGGCATGCTCGAAGTTGGGAAGCAAAAGATGAAGAAACGCGCTTTTGACAGAATCATTGACATGCAGCTCGGCGACTCCGAAAACATGCCATTTGAAGATGCCACGTTTGACGCAATAACCGTTGGCTTTGGCGTACGCAACTACGAAAACCTCGAAAAAGGACTCGGCGAAATGCTGCGTGTCCTCAAACCTGGTGGGCAAGCAGTCATTCTTGAGTTCTCTAAACCCAAAGCCTTTCCAGTCAAGCAACTTTTTGGCTTTTATTCAAAAATACTTATTCCGTTATTTGGCAAATACATCTCCAAAGATGAGCGCGCTTATACCTATTTACCCGAGAGCGTTGCCGCGTTTCCAGAAGGAACTGACATGATGAACGTACTTCAAAAAGTGGGTTACCATGCACACAAACAAATTCGCTTAAGTGGCGGTATTGCCAGTATTTATATTGGCCAGAAACCCCTTCAACAATAAACCAACTCAAGAATCGTTAGCCTGACATGCGTTTGCTCCTCTATTTTTGTTTTTTGTTCAGTTTGACCACCACGGCTCAAACGCAAAAACAGCAGCGTTATAAAAATTTCGACAAACGCTTTATTCATTTTGGCTTTATGCTCGGCGTCAATAGCTCTGACTTCACGGTTATGCCCAAACCAAATGCCTACAACCAATACCAATTGCTTTCACTCACCAACGATGCCCAACCGGGTGGGCAAATCGGCATCCTGACCACCATCAAACTTGGCACGCCCACCATTCGCTTTCGCTTCATCCCAACACTTTCTTTTCAAGAGCGTGTACTCAATTACAAAAGTCTCGATACCATTTGGTTTTTAAATGGCAGCGGCCAACAACGCGTCAATTCAACCAACCTAGAGTTTCCCATGATGCTCCAATTCCGCACCAAGCGCTACAACAACTTTACAGCTTACTCCCTTTTTGGCATGCAATACGCCATAGACCTGCAGTCTCAGCAAGATGCATCTCAAAATTTTTACGACCCTTTTGTCAAAATCAAAAAGAACGATTGGCAAGGACAAATCGGAGCTGGTGTCGAATTTTTTGCGCCCTACTTTAAATTTGGCATAGAACTCAAATATAGTCATGGCTTCAAGAGTAGCTTTATCCAAGACTTTACGCCTGTGTCTAATCCGATAGATCAGCTCTATAATCGCGCTTGGTATTTCTCCTTGATTTTTGAAGGATGAGTCAGGTTGTTGATTTTGTTTGTAGCCCGGAAGAAGCACAGGACCACAACTTTTTGGAGCAGCGCATCCGTAAAGATCTTTCACTAGAAACACATGCACATATTGAATTTCGTTGGCGCAAGCGCAGCATAGATGCGCGGCAAAGACAAGTTAAAATCAATGCAAGCTTTGAGGTCGCTACAGGCGCTGCGCTTGCGCCTCGTTTTACTGTCCAAAAATTTGAGCGTCTTGCCCCAGATGCTCCGGTTGTGCACATAATTGGTGCCGGCCCCGCCGGACTCTTTGCCGCGTTGCAAGCGGTGACTCAAGGGCTGCAACCAATCCTATTTGAACGCGGCAAAGATGTCCGCGCGCGCAGGCGCGACCTCGCCAAACTCACTAAATCCCATGAGCTCAACCCCGAATCCAATTATTGTTTTGGCGAGGGCGGGGCCGGCACTTATTCGGATGGCAAACTCTACACGCGCTCTAAAAAACGTGGCGATGTCCAAAAAGTACTGCAATGGCTTGTGCAGTTTGGGGCCAAAGAGGACATTCTCATCGATGCGCATCCGCACATTGGCACCAATAAACTGCCGCAACTCATTGAAGCCATCCGCGAGCAAATCATTGAATCAGGTGGTGAAATCCACTTTGAACACAAACTCACAGACATCGAAATAGCCAACGGACAAATTGTCCAGATTCAAATCAATCATAGCAAACTCATTCCAGTTTCAAAACTCATTCTCGCTACAGGCCATTCTGCAAGAGACATCTTTGAACTCTTAGCGCAGCGCAACATCGAAATCAAAGCCAAACCTTTTGCCCTAGGTGTTCGGGTAGAACACACCCAAGCTTATATCGACGGTTTACAGTACCATGGCAGGCTCAGTGATGCCTACTTGCCCCCGGCCTCTTACAGTTTGGTAACACAAGTAAACAACCGCGGCGTTTATTCATTTTGCATGTGCCCGGGCGGCATCATTGCGCCTTGTGCTACCGCTGCGGGCGAGGTGGTTACCAATGGTTGGTCTCCGTCTAAGCGCAATAACATTTACGCTAATGCAGGCATTGTTGTAGGTATTGAACCTACCGACTTTTCCAATCCTCAAGACCCGTTTGTGTGCCTATCGTTTCAAAAAGAGATAGAAAATAAGTGTTGGACGGCAGCTGGCATGACCCAAAAAGTACCGGCTCAAGGCCTAGCAGATTTTGTAAACGGCATCAAAAGCACCTCCTTTCCAAGGTCTTCTTACCAACCGGGCATTGTAAGTGTCAATCTTAAAGAAGTTTTTCCTGCTTTTGTCTATGACCGCTTGCGACAAGCCTTCCTCGATTTTGATCAAAAAATGCCTGGGTTCATCACCAACGATGCCGTGGTGCATGCCCCTGAATCACGCACATCCTCTCCTGTCTTGATCCCTCGCGACCCACTTAGTTTTCAGCACACCAAAATTGCCAATCTTTATCCAATTGCCGAAGGTGCAGGTTATGCTGGCGGTATCGTGTCAGCGGCCATCGACGGATTAAATTGCATTGAAAAGATTGCATCTACAGAAGTAAGTCCTTAATTTTAAGGCACAAAAGCATGATCTCATGAGATATTTAATTTTTTTATTCGGCTTCTTTGTTCAATTCAATGCAAGTGCACAATTAGATACCTTATTTTGGTTTGTGGCTCCTGAGGTGGCGCAAAGCCACGGCGATCGCCCTATTGTATTTCGCTTTGCGACACTCAACCAAGCAGCAACCATTACGGTGAGCCAACCTGCCAACCCCCTCTTCCCTGCACAAGTACTGAATCTGTTGGCCAACGATGCACAAACACTCAATTTAACCACTTGGATTGATCAAATTGAAAACAAACCTGCCAATACAGTGCTGCCCTACGGCTTTAAAATTGCTGCTACCGCACCAATAATGGCTTATTATGAAGTAACGCCCACCTGCAATTGCAACCCAGATATATTTGCCTTAAAAGGAAAGAATTCACTCGGAACATCCTTTATAGTTCCTGCTCAGAACTTCCTCAACAACGCCTCTTATGCACGGTCTGGATTCAATATTGTTGCCACACAAAACAACACCGTTATCACCATCAACCCTAAGCAAGCTATAGTTGGTCATGCCGCAAATATCCCCTTCTCTATTGTTCTTCAAAAAGGTGAAACTTTTTCAGCAGAAGCTATTTCTATTCTTGCCAACCAACACCTGAGTGGCTCAACAATCAGTAGCAATTTACCTGTTGCGGTCACACTTCATGATGACTCGATGAGTGGCGCGCCCTATGGCGGCTGTGCAGACCTCATGGGAGACCAACTCATCCCCAATCAGGTACTCGGTAACGAGTATATCATTTTGAAGGGCTATTTGAATGGACCCGACAAAATCTATGTGGTTGCTATCCAAAACAATACCCAAATTTCAGCAGATGGCGTTGTAGTTGCAACGATCAATGCAACAGATACCTATGCGCATACACTCAGTAATCCGACTGTTTTGATCCAGACCAGTGCGCCGACTCACGTGTTGCATACCACCGGGTTTGGCTGTGAAGTTGGCGGGGCTATTTTACCTTCTATTGTTTGTACAGGTTCAAATACCGTTGCATTTGTGCGTTCCACAAATGAATTTTTTGCCTTGAATATTTTGGTGCCTGCAGGTGGTGAAAACGACTTCACCTTTAATGGCAATACGGGTGTGATCAACCCTGCCATGTTCAACTTTGTGCCTGGCACGAATAACGCTTGGAAATTTGCCCAAATTGACGCCAGTAGCTTTGTTGGGGTTCAGTTGGCTTCGCGCATCGATAACCCCAACTATAAATTCCACCTAGGTGTGGTACATGGTGGTTCATCTAGTGGTTGTCGCTATGGCTATTTTAGTGATTTTGCGGCTGCTCAATACCAAATCAGTGTCAATGATCAAAGTTTTTGCGTTGGCGAGCCCATCTTACTCACAACCAATACCCTTATCGGCGCTACCTACAACTGGACTGGCCCTAACAACCTCAATTCTAACGGACCTCAAATTCAAATTGCACAAGCACAACTCTCAGATGCTGGCACTTACACCATTTCTGGTTATCTACCCGGAACTTGCGCCATTGTTCCTGACACCATCGATATCACTGTCAATGCAAACCCTGCCGCACCCCAAATATTGTCCAACGGACCAGTTTGCGCCGGAGACTCCTTAACCTTCTGGTCTAATGCTAGTGCAGCACAATATTTTTGGACACCTGTCAATACCACAAGCAATCAAGATTCTATAACTGTTCTAGCGAATCCAGGTTTGTTCAATGCCCAACTCAGCATTATCGATACCAATGGCTGCGCTTCCCCTCCAAGTTCTATTTCAAGTTCAGTCTTTGTCAATCCTACAATAAACTACACAGGCCCCACAAGCGTCTGCGGACCTCTCGTCAACCTCATTGCCAACACGATACCCGATACTCAGGATCCTATTGATCAAATTGAGTGGCTGCAAAACAGTCAGGCAATTGGCACAGTTAATCCTTTTGCTTTTGACCTGCAATCCAATAATGGCAGCCAAGTAACGTTTGTCGTGCAGGCAAGCACTAACCTAGGTTGTATTGCATCTGATACATTTATTGTGAGTTTCAATCCTTATCCGCAAGCTGATTTTCTACCCACTGCACTTTGTGACGGACAAACCGTCAATTTAAGTGATCAAAGCGGCTGGGTCGGTACACCACTGCCCGGCACCACCCTTCAAACCCAGTTTTTACCCGGCGATGGTCAAAACTTGAATACGCTCCCCTTAAGTTATACCTATGGCCAAAGCGGAAGCTATACGAGCACGCTTATTTTAACGAGTTCTGCAGGCTGCAGCGATACCATTTCGCAATCTTATCAATTGCTTGCCGTACCTGAGATTACACTTGTTCACGAAGATACCTGTGGGCAAACAGCTACTTTTCAAGCGCTCTTTGATGTGCTGCCATCCAATATTCAAAGTTTTCAATGGAATATCAATAACCAAAACCTTGCTCAAAATCCACTTACACAAATCTTCGACCAAGCAGGAACTTACCCCTATTCGTTTACATTAAACTTACAGAATGGTTGTTCGTATGCAAGTAATGGAACAATCGATATCATTGCATCGGTCACACTCCCTAGTTTAGTTTTTCCAAATGTAATCTCGACAAGCAGCACTGCAGACAACCACCAATGGAAAATAGATCCGCTCTATGAAAATTGTGCCGCTTATAACTTGCAAATACTCAACCGCTGGGGCCAGGTTATTTTTGAAACCACGACTAGTCAAAAAGCTTTTGAAGGTAAAAATGAACAAGGTGAAGAACTTGCTGAAGGCATCTATTTCTATCTATTTACAAGTGGAGAACAGAAAAGACATGGCTTTATTCATGTGATCCGTTAAGAACGCGTAAATTTGAATTATGAAACGCGTTGTTGTTGGTCTTTCTGGCGGAGTAGACTCCAGTGTAGCGGCACTTTTACTCCAGCAGCAAGGATATGAAGTCATTGGCATGTTTATGCGCAATTGGCATGACCAAAGCGTCACGCTCTCAGACGAATGCCCCTGGATAGACGATTCCAACGATGCTTTACTTATCGCCCAACAACTGGGCATACCCTTTCAAGTCATCGATTTATCGGAAGAATACAAAACGCGTATTGTCAACTATATGTTTGCAGAATACCAAGCTGGCCGCACACCAAATCCAGATATACTTTGCAACCGAGAAATCAAATTTGATGTGTTTTTAAATGCTGCACTCGATTTAGGTGCAGACTATGTGGCAACAGGTCATTATTGCCAGCGCCGTGAAAATGAAGATCATAGTTTTAGTCTGCTGGCCGGAGCCGACCCTGGTAAAGACCAATCTTATTTTTTATGTCAATTGAGCCAAGCACAGCTCGCCAAAGCTTTATTCCCTATTGGTCATTTACAAAAATCAGAAGTGCGTCAAATTGCTCTTGACAATGGCCTCATTACCGCAACTAAAAAAGATTCTCAAGGACTTTGCTTTGTGGGTAAAATAGCGCTCCCTACTTTTCTTCAGCAACAACTCGCCCCAAAAGAAGGGCCGGTTATCGAAGTTTCACCTGACTTAGCTTGCTACCAGGCTTACCATGAGCTCGTGCCATCAATTGATCAAATTGAAGCTTTAGCCACGCCTTTTTCTTACAAACCATCTGATGGAAAAGAAGTGACCACACATCAAGGAGCGCACTACTACACCATTGGACAAAGAAAAGGTCTGCACATTGGAGGTAGGCCCGAACCTAGCTTTGTGATCGGAATAGACACTTCAGATAACGTGGTTTATAGTGGCCAGACAGATGCGCATCCGGGCCTAAATCGCTGGGCACTCAAATTGAATTCAAATGAGATATCATGGATACAACCCAACAGCCAATTTGAACTTCACAACGAACTCGATTGTTTGGTGCGCATTCGGTATCGCCAACCTTTACAAAAAGCCAAACTCATTCGCAGAAACGCCGATCTTTACATCCTCTTTAGGGAAAAACAAAAAGGAATTACACCCGGCCAATTTGCCGCTTGGTACCTTGAAAAAGAACTCATCGGTTCTGGCGTTATCGCATAAAAAAAAGGACCCGAAAACGAGCCCTTTTTTTGTCTAACTATAAATCAACTATTAATTGAGGATCAGTGCAAAACCCTGCGGTTCTTGACTTAATTTTTCTTCTGAAAAACGAATGCTATCCAATAAATCAGCGACTTCAAAAATATTTAGCGGGCTTTGTGAACCCATTTGACGGTGCTGATCTAATTTCAATTTCGCTTGGCGAATTAATTTGCTGCGGAGAGATTGAATGCTTGTGGTCATGACGTTTGTTGTTGGTTTGGGTTTTGATACGCTAAGAATTGTACCAAGGTTTCAAAACACTAATTATTAATCACTGAACAAAGTAAGTGATGTGATTTATCTTTCTTATTATGAGTACTTTAAGTAATGTGAAGATTTTGTGTATTTATCCACAATTCATGCCGCTCACCCACCTTTAATTGTTTATAACGTTCTCAAAGGACATTCTTATATTTGCAATGTGAAATATATATTCCTCCTTCTGCCCCTTTTCTTTTGGTCTTGCAAAGAGCAAGTTGCCAACGATACGCAAACCAATACAATAGACCAGCCTTCCACAAAAGGTAAACAAGCACTGGCAACCTATGCAGACCGCATGGTGCGCGCCAAACTTGGCATCCAAGCCAATGAAAAATTTGAGTTGAAAATATACCGTGCGCAGCTAGATGCCGATGGCATAGAAGATGCCATCATTACAGTGAACCGCCTTGACTTTGCCATGAAAGAAGCAATGGCCTCACCCAATGCTGCCAAACGAGCAGAGCTCGGCTTTATGGGCAACTTCAACTACTTTTTCTTTTTTGATGGCAAATTAGACATGCTCTCCCCCCCTCTTGCCATTCCGTCTTCGCCATTATTGCCACTCAATATCAGTTTTGAAAACATCAGTTCACCTGACTATAAAGACATATTGATCGACTTTCGCATCCGAAATGCGAGCTATAAAGACTTTTATACTGTGAGTAACCATACCCCGCGTCGCATCTTCCAATTCAAGAATTTTGATGGCTTAGGAACCAACCTGACTGAAGCATATCATTTTGAATATGGTGCGGGTACTTATGGCCTCCAAAAGAATATTTTTGTCATGGAAGGGCAACTTGAAGCACTCCCAGCGGGTGCAGACAAGAATACTTTTGTGCCTAAAATAAAGCCAATTGAAAAAATCAAGTATACATTTTTCTACCTAGAAAGTGAAGCGAAGTACGCCACCAAAGACTCCCAATAAAAAAGGCGGAGAAAACCCCGCCTTTTCATTCAAAAATAAAAAATCCTAAAAATTACCTCGTAGTGTCAGGATGAAATTGCGTCCTGGTGCAGAGATGTTTGAAGCAAACATGCGGTAGTTTTGATCGGTGATGTTTTCACAAGCCACCTGCACACTCAACTGATTGTTGATATTGTAATTTGCTCTCAAGTTCAAAGTGTACCAACTTGGCATACCGTCAGGGGTAGCATAGGCAAAGTTGTCTTCGCCAACAAGGTTATAATCTTCCGAGTGTTTCCAGCCTGAATACATCGCAAAGCCTTCGAGTTTGAGTTTGTTGTGCAACATGGTGTAGCGCAAACTTACTTTACCAAACGCCGGAGCGATGTGATCTAATGGATAAGGTAGGGTATCTGTAATGATACGACCAAGCGTATAATTATAGCTTCCTGAAAGTTGAAGACTTGGTGTGAGTTGTGCTTGTAAGAAAGCTTCAAAACCCCTCACATATGCATTGCCGGCATTGGTTGTGGTAAGCACCTGACTCATTTGGCCGTCGTAAAGTACGCTGTCAGCACCATTAAAAGTGCCGTTCTGAACAGTAAGTGCATTTGTCAGGTAGGTTTGGTATAAATTCACGCCAAACGTACTTTTCTTCATGAATTGGTATTGCAAACCAAGTTCCGTATTGTAAGCATATTCCGCTTTTAAATTTGGATTGGGCACAATTACTGAACCTGGTACGGATTCAAATACTTTGGTGAGGTCATCTACGTTTGGCGCTCTAAATGCAGTAGAACCATTCAGCGTCAAGCGTAGTTTTGGTACAGGCATATATATCAGACCTAAATTGCCATTCAAGGCCAAATGGTTCTGTTGAATATTTGAAAAGGGAAACGGGAAAAAAGTTTGGTCCTCGAACTGCGCTTGCAAAGCAACTTGCGAAAACCGGATGCCATCATTGACAATCAACTTTTTAGATACTTCATAGGTATGCGATACATAAAGCGCCGCTCCTTGCATAGATGAACCACCATCGGGGTAACGCGTATCAATTGCTGTTTGCGCACCTGTATGGATGTCTTCTGCAAAAGCAGTCGAATTTACTTGATTCAAGTAAGCCTCTGCACCATAACGCAACTCGTGCGCGCCCATTTTTTTCATGAAGTCAGCGTTGAGGTTGAAAATGTCGAGCTGTTCTCTGCGGTGATTGCGGCTGGCTTTTTGAAATCTTCTATCGATGCGGCTTTCCTCAATTCCTTGATAAGCTAAGATGATTCTTGCGTTGTCATAAAACTTGGTCGCATTGTTAAGTTCTAAAGTATAAGCTGCCAACAAACGGTATTGTGGCCCGTAATACCATTCTGCAAATTTTGGCTTCGAACCCGACATAAGCGTGAGGCGGTCATAACGGTCTATGTTGCCTGAATTAGACAATTGTAAATTCAAGTGATGGATAACACCTGGTTTTTGTACAAAACTGAACTTTTGCAAAACATCGTATTGTGTGTAGCCTGAACCTACTTGCAAGCTGCTATCTGCGTTTACAACCATGCTATCCGCACCATTGAATTGTGCAACATACCAAGGGCGGTAGCCTAAATTACCAATGGCCTCACTGCGTTTTGCACCCTGACGAAGGTCTCCGTATGACGCATAAGAAATGGAAGTGAGTGAAGCAAAACGTTGGTTACCAACATTGACTTGCGCATTGGCTGCATAACCAGCACTTGCGGAAAAACCACGCATGTATGCACTGCTGCGCACCAATAATTGATCAGATGAACTGAAAATTGGTTTTTTGGTCTGAAAACTCATTACACCACCAATTGCATCAGAACCGTAGATGACTGATCCCGGGCCAAAGACGAGCTCTACTCTATCCATGTTTGCTTGATCTAGGGTGAGCACATTCTGAAGATGCCCGCCTCGGTAGATGGCGTTATTCATTCGGATACCATCCACAACAAGCAACACTTTATTGGTCTCAAAACCACGGATGATCGGGCTGCCACCACCTAACTGGCTTTTTTGAACAAAAACAGACCCTGAGTTGGCTAAGACATCGGCCATAGATGTCTGTTGTTGAAACTGAATTTCTGCTGCTCTAACAACTTGAATCTTTTGAGCGACGTCTTTTCGTTTCTCTGTGCTTCGATTGGCAGATACAACTGTTTCGTTTTCCGTCTGAGCATTTGGCACCAAATAAACCACAATTGCTATTGCGTTTCCTGTATTTGGAATAGTTAAAAGATACGGCTCATAATCCGGATGACTGATCTCAATGTCAAGCGGGAATTGCGCCGACTCAATCTTATAAACAGCATTTGTTTGCTGACTGAGCTTGGCTTGTGTTTTAAAGGTAAGTCCATTAATAGACTCAAAAGTATAGGCATCTCTGAGCTCTACGGTAGTTTGGGCTTGTG
>CAMDFN010000023.1 GCA_945897565.1 Chryseobacterium gleum | reverse complement strand
GTCTCCAAAGGAGCCCACCAAAACTTCACCTGTAACGTAAAAAACAAATAGGATTTCTCCCCAAGTATTGCGCTGCAATTGGGCCTGTTCGTTTTGCTGCGTACCTTTGAGCATCCAAACCTTGCTATTGCCGCTGCTCAAAAAATGAGTGTAATCGGCACGAAAGGTTTGCTCTCCGTTGATACACGAAGTCAAAAAGAGCAAGAGCAGACTAAAATACCAGCTGTTTTTCATTGAGGATTTGTAAAATTTCGGCAGAAACCTGTGTTTGTTTTTCGGGCTTGATATTGACATCATTGATCTGTTCGCAACGCACATATTGATAGCGGTTTTGTTTCCAAGTAAAAAGGCAATTGTAAAAATACTTCTGACCTTCAAAGCGTTCAAAAAAACGGATCACTACGTCGTCATAGGTTTTGGTTTGCGGCCTGAATTCAATTGGATAACCTATAAATCCATTGGCTTGCACCATTTGAGTACCTTCTTTTTCGTAAACCACAAAACGACGCACCGGAAAACCATTGACGCCAGCCTTCAACAGCACCATACACCCCTGTGCAATATCCAGCCCTTTTTTAAGTGGGAAAACGCGAAAATAATTGGGCGTACAAGAAGGCCGATTTAAATCCTCGCTCCATTGAATAGTGCTATCACATAAGTTCAAATTCTTCAATACATTTGGTTCTGCTTTACTTGAAAATGTATTGGTATTGAAGTCCGTGCTGATCTGAACGCCTTCTGTCTTTTCAACTGTCGTTTTTTTCTTCGGATTGTAAGCAATCTTAAAACGGGAGTCATTGAAAAAATATATGACAACCAAAAGTGCCATTAGCAGACCTATGAACCAAAGTAGTTTTTTGTTTTTCATTAGTGAAAAATTGAAGTTGAAATTTGACGAGCAGTTTCAAAAAATGCACTGTCGATTGTATGATTTAGATTTGCTTGGGCTGCATAATTGAGCAGCGCTTCGGTAGCAAGATTTCCTGTGAGTTCGTCTTTGGCCATTGGGCAGCCACCAAAACCGCCAATTGCGGTATCAAAGTGACGACAACCACCTGCTATGGCTGCTGCTATTAATTGTTGCTCTTTACCGCGCACCACATGCAGATGTGCCGCAAAGCGCAATTTGGGATATTGAGCGGTTAAGGTTTCAAATAGAGCTTGTGTTGTTTGTGGTGTGGCACAACCAATGGTATCAGAAAGTGCATATTCAGCTATTTCAAAACGTTGATTGAGCTTTTCAACCCATTGTGATACCAAATCAACAGACCAATCATCACCGTAAGGATTTCCGAAACCCATGGAAAGATAGATGCGTAGGTCTTTATTTTGCTGTCGACAAACGGCATCAATTTGCTCTAATTGGAATAAGGCTTGGTCTAAGGTTGAGTTGGTATTTCTCAGTTGGAAAGTTTCTGAAATAGAAAAAGGATAACCCAAAATAGCAATACGATCATGCTGTGCAGCGCTTGAGGCCCCGCGCAAATTGGCAATAATGGCTAATAATTTTGTTGGAGAGGCGATGAGTTGATCTAAAACGGCGGCGCTATCTTGCATTTGAGGAATAGCTTTTGGAGATACAAAACTTCCAAAATCGAGGATGTCAAAACCGCATTTCAATAGCGCATTGAGGTAACTTACCTTTTGTTCGGTAGGTATCCAATCCTTGATGCCTTGCATGGCATCGCGCGGACATTCCGTGATTTGCAAAAGCGCAGTGTTTTGGGTCATTTTTGAGCGCGTTGTAAAATTGCTTTATTGATCGATTTGACAAGTGCCGGGCCTTCGTAGATAAAACCAGTATATAACTGAACTAAGCTTGCACCGGCATCTAACTTATCCAAAGCATCTTTTGCGCTGTGAATTCCGCCGACAGCCATCATGGGTATTTTACCTGCTGACTTTTGATGGATATAACGGATGAGTTCTGTAGAGCGTTCGGTAAGTGGCTTTCCAGAGATGCCCCCAGCACCCATTTGATCTACTTCACTTGTTGGTGTTTTGAGAAGGTCACGAGAGATCGTTGTATTGGCAACAATGAGGCCTGCAATTTTGGTAAAGGCAACAATCTCGATGATTTCATCTATTTGGGTGTCAGTCAAATCAGGTGCAATTTTCAAAAGAATTGGTTTGGGAGTAGTTTTAGAAGTATTCTTTTCTTGAAGTTGCAGCAGGAGGTCTTGCAATGGCTCTTTCTCTTGTAAAGCGCGTAGATTAGGCGTGTTGGGAGAAGAAACATTGACCACAAAATAAGCAACGTATGGGAATAAGGCGTCAAAAGTCAAGAGGTAATCAAAAACGGCTTCTTCATTTGGCGTCCATTTGTTTTTGCCGATGTTGCCGCCAATGATGATGTTACAATTTTGGCGCGCCTTCAGTTGACTAATTGCGGCCTCTACCCCATCGTTATTGAATCCCATTCGGTTGAGAATGGCCTGATCTGCTTTGAGTCTAAAGAGACGCGGCTTATCGTTTCCGGGTTGCGCTTTTGGGGTGACTGTCCCGATTTCAATGAAACCAAAACCGCAATCGGCGAGGGCGTCAATGTTTTGAGCGTTTTTATCGAAACCGGCAGCTAAACCAACAGGGTTAGGAAAGTTCAAGCCTAAAAAAGAGGTGGCTAATTGGGGGCTCTCCACTACAAATAGCTTGCGAAAAATAACGCGCGCTGGCATAAAACGATGAATTATATTCAAAAGACCCACTACAAAATAATGGACTTTCTCTGCATCAAACTGAAAGAGAACGAAACGAAATAATTTGTACATATACAAATGTACAAACTATTTCATGTTTGAGTGCTTAAACCAACAGCAGTAGGTAAACCGTAAGCACTGGATAATACCAGTAGCGCCAGGGATTATTTACTTTTTGTTGGTAGTTGAAGGCAGCTAAAATTTGATTGAAATTTTGATGTTGGCGCACTTCAAAGCTACTTGGTTCTTTTCGGTTGAGTAAAATTTTATACATAACTATTCTTTTTGATGGAAAAATTCTTTGAGTTTAAGCACCGCACGAAAAGTTTTCACTTTGGCATTGTTTTCAGACAAACCAGAGATTTCTCCAATTTCTTTGAAAGAACGTTTTTCGAAAAAACGCATTTCAATCAATTGAAGCTGCTGCTCTTTAAGCCCTTTGAGTGCAAGGAGCAAGCGCGCTTTATCTTGTTCGGTGTAGTCTTCGGTCCAGTCTTCAATGACTTGCTTGAGTACAACTTTGTCAATACTCACCGTGCGCTGCGCCTTTTGGTCACGAAAACTTTGGTAAAGTTCGCTTTTGGCAATGCGAAACAACCAAGCAGAAAAAGGCAAGCCACGGTATTCGTATTTATGTAGCGCTTGCAGTGCTTTAACAAAAACACAAGATGTGATGTCGTAGGCTTGTTCTTCTTCATCTACGCGGCGATAAACATAGCGAAAAATAGCATCGTGATAGCGCTCGTAAAGAGGCGCAAAAAAGCGCGGATCTTGTTGGGCGCGCTCAATTTGAGTTCTTTCTTCTTCTAGAAGAAAAGACTGCTGCGGAAGGGAGAATTGGAGAGGCATAGTCTTTGGTTTTAAGGAGTTTAACAGAAGAGGCTTGCAGTCCTCTTTTTGGCATAACGCAACTATTTTTGATTTGGTACATTTTTTTTCAAAAAAAAATTAAAATTGTTTGAGCAGCCTTACCGCACCTTGTATTTTTTGTTGGTTTGTTGGCGTTAAAACCTGCTTCAAACCAATCATAAGGCCCAACTGCCAATCCGACTTAAACGCAAGCCTCCATGAACCATTTAGATAAGCACCAATGCCGTTCAGTAACATTGTTTGAGAACCAAAACCTAGCAAATAAGGATAACTGTAGAGCAACGGCGCATTTTGTGGAACCTGATACAAGCCGTAAATTAGTTCAAAGCGAAACTTGGAAGACATAGGCGCATGCTGCCAAGAAAATTCTAAATGTTGACTTGAAATTTGTGTTGAGACAACCGTGCTGAATTGAGCTGCCACACTCACTGTTTCACCTTCAGAAATTTGAAGTTGAGCCGTAAGTGAAGACCTGAATTGAGCGGGCATAAGTTGGCTATTTCTGCATGAAAATTGGGCACTATAAATGCGTTTTTTGGAAACATGGAATTGAAATAAAACGCGCGTTTCGTTGCTTTGCCTCGGGAACTGTTGGCCATTTAGTAAATGTGGAATTTGAAGGTATTCGGATGAAACTTTAATAGCAAATGATTTTTGAACCTGCCATTTTAATTGGAATATACAGCCTCTTTCGTTGACACCACTAGTAGAGTTGCCAATAGGATTGGCGTAAAACGCTTGGTAATAAGGGCCGTAATTGCGCAAATGGATACCCATTTCTAAATGTGGGTCTAGGTGATAAATACATGCCAAATTAGCAGCACTGGATTTTTGGAAGTTCCATTTTGCGTCTAGCGCTGCTGCCATTTCACTGTAAAAATAAAATTGACGCCAAGTGCCTTGTGCGTAAACACCAACACTCCAAAAAGACAGCGCTTTGGGTGCGTTTTGAGTCGGTAAGGAGTCTGAAAACGAACGCCATTGCAAATGTTGAAATAAGAGCAGTGCTCCGTATTGCCACAAGTTGGTTTTGCGGCGGACACCTATACCGTAAAGTTGCTCTTGCCCCTGCTTTCTTTTGGCAATTTCTGATGGCGTACGGTGTAAACCAGATGAATAGGAAAAATTGATTTCTTCTTGAAGGGTGTCTTGAAGAGGACGGATGTCGGTGCGTTTGACTGAAGCCAAACAAAAAAGGTCGTGATTTGCAAGTTTTATGGATCCTGAAATACCTTCTAAATAACGTTGTTCATCGCGACCTTGATAGGGTTTGACGCCGAGCGGATTTTTGGCTAACTGCAGTAAATCAATGCTTTTACCCATCCCTCTTGAACTCCAAAGTTGCAATCCTTGTGCCCATTGGACTTGGTATGCTCCGGCAACGAACTTTTGAAGCAGCGCTTTTTTTTGAGGATTGTCCCAAGCTGCATAACCAGTCATAAATTCAAGACCCTTTGCAGGGCTTTTTTGCCAAATAGGTTCGCCGGCATCTTTGGAAAGTTGCCCACCAAAACGCCAAGAATTTTGCGTAATTACCAAACGTTGTTGCAAAGCAAATGCAGGCCCCATATGGGTGGTGTCGCGCAGCCAGGTATATCCTTTTTGGTCTTCAATCAGTTGAGGGCTATTGATTTGAAGTTCATAGCGCAACACCAATGTAGCGCTAGAAGAATGCTGGTGCTTAGCGCTTTGAACGGGCGCAAATAAATGGGTGCAACTATTGACAACACTTGAAAGATCACTCTGGAGTAAGCCTTGCAATTGAAACAAATTTTGAACAACTCCTCCCCTCTCAAAAAAAATCAGGAGTTGTTGCGCATCGGCCTGCGAAATGAACTGCTGAGCAACAAGATTGTCTAGCTCTAAGGCCACAATAGGAATATATTGTTGCTCTAGCGATGTAGATAACTGAACGAGTTGAGCAGTCCCGTTATGAAAGAAATTAATAAAAGTAAAAAGCCAGAAATAGCGCATTAATGAAGATTGAGTCCGATTTGAAAACAAAGACCGTATGCTCTTTGCCAGCTCTGCCCCACTAACCAAGTCAATTTCTTTTGCTTAGAAATGGCAATAGAAAAGGCATAGCTTTGAGGGAGCATACCGCAGGTAAATTGAACTTTTGCGCTTGTCAGGCTTTGGGTGAGTGTAAGATACCAAGTTGGCTTGAATTGCGGATTCCAAGAGAAGCCTTGCGCAAAAGACACACGATCATTGATAACTAATGCATGCTCTATGCAAATTTGTTGCTGCGCAGCGCGGCCAAACTCATTGAGTACAAGCGAAAGATAATGACGCTTGTCGAGTTGGTACTGACAACCTAAACGAGCACTTACTGTGAGCAAATTTCCGTAATACTTAGGTTGGGTATTCAGCTGAACTTGCAAGCCCAACCCAATTTGAAGTCCAGGACAGACCGAATAAGCAAGCGCATGAGTGGTTTGAAATTGGTTGTTAGCGGCGTGAAAAACACCACTTAAATCATGATAAATTGTGGTGTGCTTTTGAGAATAGAAAATGCTTAAATAGCCGAAATTTAAATTGGGGATTTGCAAAAGCGTGGCTGCGTTGAAATGATAGCCATTCCGGTCTTTTGGATGGCTGGCAGCCGGATTGAATTGTTGTTGATTTTCATCTATGGCATTCAAAATACCGCAAGACATGAAAACCTTTTGGCTCATGGAAAATACTTGTGACAACACATCATTTTGATGGCTGCACAAGAAAATAATTAGAAATAAGCTTCTGGTCATCCTTCAAAATTAGCGCCTCATTTAGACATCCTGTTCAGTAAATTCAGCAGTTGAACAAGAGATTCAGTATATTTGAGGACACTTATTTTTATGTCTAAAGTATCCATCCCCTTTTCGGCCAATTCTTTGAGCGCTTGGCAAGCACAATTGCATAAAGAACTCAAGGAAAACACCTCATTACTCCAATATCAATCTGCAATTGAAGAACTTTCTTTTTCACTTACTTCTCTTGAAGCACCGCACTTAGCAACACAAGTTAGCGCACCCAACGCTTGGAAACGCATGGTAGCGGTTAGTGCGCAAATAGAGAAACAAAGCAACGCGTACTTGCTAGCTGCGCTCATGCAGGGTGCAGATGCCATTTATATCGACCATACTTCGCCTCAAACCAATTATGCGCAATTACTTGCAGATATAGAAGTGGAATACATCAGCTGTTTGATCAATTTTGATAGCGCTGACGCCTTTGCTCATTTTACACAAGTTGTCGAAAAAACACAAGCAGCACATTGCATTGCTTTGCACACGTATGGCCCTGCAAAAAATTTCATAAGCACTTTTGATACCCAGCAAATCGGGGCAAATTGTAGCAGCGAACTTACGTCTGGCCTTTCGGAATTACAACAGCATTTAGAGGCTCATCCGCAAGACCTTACACTATACATTGAGCTCGGCGTTGGTAAAGAATATCTAGTAGAAATTGCAAAATTCAGGGCGCTGCAGCACCTCATTGCTCAAATTGCTCGAATCCATGAGGTGCATATCGAAGTGAAAATCATCGCTAAAACCGGTTTTTGTAATAAAAGTCTTCAAGACCCCTACACCAACTTACTGCGCATGTCTACAGAAGGCCTCAGTGCTATTATGGGCGGAGCACATTTTGTTTGTATTCAGCCCTATGATTTATTATCTGAAAATGGCGCCAGTACTTTTGGGCAGCGCATGGCACTCAATATTGCCAATCTCTTGAATGAAGAAGCACACCTTGCTAGTCCTCAGGACCCACTGCAAAATGCCTATGCGATTGAACAACTTACCGTACAAATTGCCCAGAAAAGTTGGGACTTCCTTTGTGAATTAGATGCGCAACAAGCGTCTGCTCGCGAATTATTGCGAAAGCAAATTTTACAAACGCGCCAATTGCGCCTCGAACTTTTTGAAACAGCACAAACCGTACTCATTGGCATCAATACTTTCTTTAACGAGTTTGAGATCCCGAAAACAAATTGGGCCCACCTACCAACCGCATTAGATTTACCTTATTTAATTTTTGAAAAACGCAGCAACTGATGCCAAGAAAAGCACTTGAACCATACCGCAACCTCAATTGGTCTGAACAAACAAAGCAGGCCGTAGGCCAAACGTATCGCTCTGGTTTAGCGCCATTTTTAGGCGGGCCATATGCGTCTATGTATCTTTCCAAACCCTGGACAATCAGACAATACGCAGGTTTTTCGACAGCAGCCGCATCCAACGCTTTTTATCGACGCAATTTAGCGGCAGGTCAGAAAGGGCTGAGTGTCGCATTCGACTTAGCTACCCACCGCGGCTATGACTCCGATCACGAACGCGTTATTGGCGACGTCGGAAAAGCAGGTGTAGCTATTGACTCTATCGAGGACATGAAAATGCTCTTCGACCAAATACCACTCCAAGATATGTCAGTCTCGATGACGATGAACGGCGCGGTTTTGCCAATAATGGCCTTTTATATTGCAAGTGCCCACGAACAAGGTGTAAGCAGTGAACAATTGAGCGGCACCATTCAAAACGACATCCTCAAGGAGTTTATGGTGCGCAATACCTATATTTATCCGCCAGCGCCCTCGATGCGCATTATTGGAGATATCTTTGCTTATTCCTCGGCAAATATGCCCAAATTCAATTCCATTTCTATATCGGGATATCACATGCACGAGGCTGGTGCCACTGCAGCAATTGAGCTGGCCTATACCCTCGCCGATGGTTTGGAATACATCCGCACTGGTTTGAATACTGGCCTAGCTATAGATGATTTTGCTCCAAGACTCAGTTTTTTCTGGGCCATTGGCATGGATCACCTTACGGAAGTAGCCAAACTCAGAGCGGGTCGGGTGTTGTGGGCAAAACTCGTGCAACAATTTGACCCGAAAAGCACCAAATCACTAGCGCTTCGCACGCACTGCCAAACCTCTGGCTGGTCTTTGACCGAACAAGATCCGTTTAACAACGTAGCGCGCACTTGCCTAGAAGCACTTTCTGCGGCCTTGGGCGGAACACAATCTTTACATACGAATGCCTTAGATGAGGCCATTGCTTTGCCTACCGATTTCTCTGCAAGAATTGCCCGCAACACACAAATATTTTTGCAAAAAGAAACGGGTATCACGCAATTTATCGATCCGTATGCCGGCAGCGAAGCCGTAGAAAAACGCACACAAGAACTCATCGAACAAGCATGGGAGCTCATGACCGAAATCGAAAACCTCGGTGGCATGGCTAAAGCCATTGAAACAGGTCTTCCTAAAATGCGCATAGAAGAGGCCGCGGCCAAAAAACAAGCGCGCATTGATGCAGGTTATGAGGTTATTGTGGGCGTCAATCGCTACCAGACCACCGAAGAAAGCCAGCTTGAAATTCGAGAGGTAGACAACACGGAAGTGAGAAAAGAGCAAATTACTAGACTCGAAGACATCAAAACGCAACGCAATGCACAAGAAGTAGCGCAGTTATTGTCTGAATTGAAAAAAGCTGCCCAAACTGATGGGAATTTGTTAGAGATTGCCGTGCGCTGTGCAAAGGCGCGCTGTACACTTGGCGAAATATCCTATGCTTTGGAAGAAGTGTTTGGCCGTTACCAAGCTAAAATCAGAAGCATCAGCGGTGTTTATGCAAAAGAAATTATGAACGATCCAGATTTTATCCAGGCAAAGGCCTTGCTCGATGAATTTATCGAACTCGAAGGTCGCCGACCGCGCATCATGATTGCCAAAATGGGCCAAGATGGCCACGACCGCGGTGCCAAAGTAATTGCGAGCTCATTTGCCGACATCGGTTTTGATGTCGATATTGGGCCACTTTTCCAAACGCCTCAAGAAGCAGCCAAACAAGCAATAGAAAACGATGTGCATATTGTAGGCGTTTCTTCTCTTGCTGCCGGACACAAAACGCTAGTACCTGCTGTAATCGAAGCCTTGCAAAATGAAGGGCGCTCAGACATTATGGTGGTAGCTGGAGGCGTGATTCCACAACAAGATTACGCACACCTATACAAGGCTGGCGTCTTTGGTATTTATGGTCCTGGCACAAAGATTGCATTGGCCGCCCAAGAAATCTTGCACCTATTGATCAAGAGCCATCAATAAATTTTATTAATTTCGAAGAGAATTGATTAGATTCAACATGTTAAAACCTACACCAATGAAACTTTTTTTGCTATCCTTCTTTATTTTAATCTTCAGTAGTTCACTCTTGGCCCAAAAGCCAAGCCTTCAATTGAAAGAATCCAAAAGGGTCATTACCCTCGACGACGAAAAAGGTGGCAACACCGCTGTTGAAATGCGCAGTATGTTCACGCCCGCAGGATCTAAAAAAGTAAGTACCGAATGGGTCATCTCCGGTGTCAAAGGCAAAGACTGGGACTTCACCAAAGGTGATGAAAAAAGCGATATTATTGAAGTCAGTTTCAAGCGTGTAGGTAACTACTCCGTCTCTTTGAACGTGACGTATGCCGTTAAGAAAACCTTGAAAAACGGTGAAGTCGAAGAAGAAGAATTCGATATTTCTGTAGACAACGATAATTTCATTACCGTCACCAACAACCTCGACGAACTCACGCAGCTGCACGCAGACTCCAATTTCATTAAATTGGTGAAGCGTGCCGGCGATTACACCGTCAAGGAAAAATATGCCAATGACCCTACCCCATACATCTTTTTAGCAAAAGGTCTTTATGGCGTATACCGCAAAGACCTCAAAGACCCCATGATTCGAGATCCATTTGAAGAAGCCATTACCGCTTGTGCAACAGCAATTGAGCGCGATGAAAATGGCGTTTTCAAAATGCCTATTCACAAAATGTGGCTCAACGGCTTTCAGCTCGAACTACTCAATAATGGCGTGCGCTACATTTTAGATGAAGAAGAGGGCTACCCTATTGTCTATAGCAACGAAAACAAAGACAAAACAGCCGAAACACTCGCTGAAATTTTAGATGCCTGCGAGTCTTACACGAGCATTACAAGAAACCCCATGGGCATCAAGTTAATTGAGGCGGCTATTCGCTACAACAACCGCGATGCCAAAACGGCTAACCTCATTTGGAAAACTGAGCTTCCAAATCTTCAGAACCTTACAGATAAAGACTTTGAAAATTGGACGCAAGCCGATAAAGATGCATTGCGCGTCGGACTTATCTTGAGTTCTCAAGCCCTTATGAAAAGAGACAACAGTACGATCAATGCAAGACCAATGCTTAAAAAAGCAGAAAAATGGTTCGAGTACGACAAAGACTGGATCGCTTTTTATGAAAAGAAATACAATAGCTTTTCTGAGCAATAAGCAACCTATATGCGACGCATTCCTAGTTGGTTAAAAAACAAATACATCCTCACCAGTTTGGTATTTGTTATCTACTTTCTCTTTTTAGACGATTGGGATATTTTTACTTTGGCTAGGCAAAAAAAGAAACTTTCTCAAATTGAGCAGCAAGATGCACAAATGAGTGAACAGCTCAAACAAACCAAAAAAACGTTGTATCGCTTGCATCACCTCAACGAACTAGAGGCTTATGCGCGCTCAGAAAAATTCTTCAAGCGAGACGACGAAGAAATCTTTGTAGTGACTAAAAAATAAATAGTTGATTTGGGCCTAAGTGCCGCTATCTCTTTGCTTCAGATAAAATTGCCCCGGGGTAATAAAAGCGCAAGATTTGGTCATAAGTGTAGCCTTTCTTGGCCATTTGCATGGCGCCTTCTTGGCAAAGCCCAACGCCATGACCAAATCCTTTACCGTAAAGCAGCACTTGCTCACCCACCACCACAGCGTCAAAAAAACTAGATTTCAATTTAAATTGCTCGCGTAAATCACGCAAGGGAATACCGTAAACCGGATGCAAGTAAAAAGCGCTTCTTGAAGGCTGTCTGAATTCTTGCAAAAGCGTATTGCTAAGTGAATCACTTAATGGAAAGTCATATTGCTTGGTCAAAAAGTTTGTCCAGGTATTGAGCGGAATACTCTTGACCCAAGTAGCTTGTTTGGTGTGGATACAAAAGGTATCTTTAAATGTATGCAACCCATCAATTTGTTCATTCCAGACATCTTGCGGCTCACATGTTTGCCCCCCACAATTGGCGTGAAAAAAAGTTGGGAAATACTGACCTGAAGCCGTTAAGAGCACAACGGATTGGGTCTGAAAAACAGCGGTATCAATCAGTGCAGAACCCGTACGTTTGTGTAAATACGCCTGGCAGTGGACGCGATCGCAGACATCAAAACCATCTTTCTGATGGCGCGTTTGGTTGTTTAAGGCATACGTTCGCGAAATGACAGCTTGCGCTTGGTAATAAGCCTTTTGATGCCCTGGCCCGCCTTCACAGGCAACTACGCCTTCTAAATAGGTGTCTATAGGCAGTGTATTCACCAAAGATAAATTTCCTTTACTCACCCGAAGCTCAAAATTCCCTTCGTAAGCACGGGTTTTAGCAGAGAGCGCCGGCACAGACCAATTGCAGAAGTCTTCATGGGCCAACTGCAACAATTCCATCTGACTTGCTTGTAAACGCAAGACGCCACCCTGGTAAAACTGAACAAATGTACCACTGCATTTGAATCTGCCCTGTGCTAGCGTGTGAAGTGGCAGTGCTTCGATGTGTCCATCTGGCATCGTTGCCGTAAGTAAGTAGCCACCGCTGCCTATTGAAAATTGAAATTCTTTGACACTTGCTGCGGTGTACAATCCTGCGCGAATATTTTGTGCAAGAGCAGCCTGCCAAATAAAAATAAAAAAGAAGCATGTAAATACCGGTTTCACGAGGCTAAATAGGTATTCATAGACTGGGCGGTGCGTTCACTCACTCCTGATTGTTTCAATAAGCCTTGAAGTTGCGCATAATTTGCAAGTTGCTCCTCTCGTTTTTTTTGACCAGGTAAGATTTCCTGCAGCGCAATTTGCATATTTTCAATTGTGCAATCTTGTTGAATAAGTTCAGGCACTGCACTTTTGTCTAAAATCAAATTGACAAGAGAGATGTATTTGATTTTGACAAATTTCCTTGCCAACCATATGGACAGTGCAGATCCTTTATAGCACACTACTTGGGGTACACTAAATAAGGCTGTTTCAAGCGTGGCTGTTCCGGATGTCACCAATGCGAGTTCGGCTTTGGAGAGTACATCATAGGTGTGTGCTTCACTAAGAAATACGTCGTTATGAACACAGTAACTTTCATAAACGGCTTTTGGAATGGAATGTGCGCAAGCCACTACAATTTGATGGGTGTCCTTAAATTGGGCTGCCGCGGCTAACATGAGGGGGAGCTTTTTGGCTAATTCTTGAGGTCTTGAACCGGGTAAGAGCGCCAAAATGGGCTTTTCAGATGAAAAAGGGGCCTGTTTTGAATGGCGGTAACGCTCGATTTCATCTTGCAGTGGATGACCAAAATAGGCGGCTTCAATGCCAAATCGAGCGTAAAACGCTGGCTCAAAGGGTAAAATACAATACATTTTTGAGACGTACTTTTGAATCGTATACACTCTATTTTGCTTCCAGGCCCAAACGGTTGGCGAGATATAATACAATACTTTGATGCCGTGGTCATGTGCCCATTTGGCCATCCTGAGGTTGAAGCCAGGGTAATCTACGAGCACCAATAAATCGGGTTTTTGAGCCAAAAGGGATTTTTGGAGTTGCTTGAACTGACGGCGAATGGTTGCTAAATTTTGCAGCACTTCTAGAAAACCCATAAAACTCATGGCGCTGATGTGTTGTTCTAGCTGCACGCCTTGCGCTTGCAAGCGATCTCCGCCCCAAGCCTTGAAATTGATGTTGGAATTGATGGTTTTCCAAGATGCCACTAGATTGGCCGCGTGGAGGTCACCGGATGCTTCTCCGCAAACAATATATACATATGGGTTTTGCTCCAAGATTTTCAATTTAAAAGAAGCGCTCTAGATTGACGTAAATCATGTAAGGCGCATAAAGCAACATGCCAAAAATAATGCCTCGGGTATGAAAATACTGCTCGCGGTTCAAGAAAAAATAGAACCATGCTAAATTGCCAATGAGGCCCAAAGAAAGGTATCGGCTCAAAAATTCTTGGAAGTGAAAGGTTTGGTGCCACAAATAGGAAAAGCTCTGACCATAAGACTGTGAGAGTACAAAAACGATTAGGGGCAATAAGATAAGTGGAGAAAAGACGCCGATGGCGAGTCCGATGAAAAAAGATGGATTGAGGTTGTTTTTCATTGTTCCCAAGATTTAAAATGGTTGAGGTACGCATAGGCCGTGAGGTCAAAGTGTGTAGGAACCACACTTACAAAGCCTTCTTTGAGTGCATGAAGATCGGTGTCGGGGCGTTGATCGAGGTCTGCGAATTCACCGGTGAGCCAATAGTAATTGCGGCCGTATTGGTCTTGGCGTTTTTCAAAGCGATCGGCCCAATAGGCATGCGCCTGCTTGCAGATGCGAATGCCGTTGATCTCAGCTAGGGGCAATTTAGGAATGTTGACATTCAGGCAAATAGAGGGCGCAAAACCTTTTTCAAAAAACTGCTGCAGTAAAATTTGAATGTAGTGCTGCGCCGCAGTGAAGTCGGCGTCTGCTGCGAAATCGGCTAGTGAAAAACCAAAAGAAGGAATGCCTTCCATGGCGCCTTCAATGGCAGCCGACATGGTACCGGAGTAAAGTACGTTGGTAGAAGAGTTTTCACCGTGATTGATGCCAGAGAGAATGAGGTCTGGCTTTTTGCCGAGCAGTTCTGAAATACCTAGTTTGACGCAATCGACGGGCGTGCCACTGCAAGCGTAGGCCTCTACACCCGCATACAAATTGCTTTTGAACATGCGAATAGGATCGTGAATGGTGATGGCATGACCCATCCCGGACTGTGGTTTATCTGGCGCGAGCACATAGATTTGACCAAATGGTTTGGCAACCTCTATGAGCGCTGCAATCCCTTTGGCGCTAATGCCGTCGTCGTTGGTAATAAGAATTTGGGGTAAGCGACCATTGTTCATGGTCTAAAATTACTCAAATATCGCCTTGAAAATGTTAAATTTGGTGCAATGAGTGAGAAAATCAAATGGTTGGAACCCCAACAACGCCATGCATTTTGTGCGCTGTCGGTTATACCCGTTCGTGAAGAACCCAAAGACAGCGCCCAGCAAGTGACCCAATTGCTCTTTGGCGAACCCATAGAAATTTTGCAACACGGCCAACCTTGGCTCAAAATCCGCAGCTATTTAGATGGTTACGAAGGCTATATCGATCACAAACAAGTTTTGGCCCTCACTGAAAAAGAACTGCGCCGTTGGCTCGCTACGAGCACCTACTCCAACGAACATTTTCAAGTGCTCAACGGTCCATTTGGACAGCAAATACTGAGTGGCGGGTCGCTGATCGGCACTCTTCATGAATTTTCCATTGGTGATTTGAACTACACCACCGTTCAACAACCAATATCAATTGATAGCTGGGTCTATGCAATGAGTTTCCTTAATACGCCCTATTTATGGGGAGGGAAGTCCAGTTTTGGTATCGACTGCTCAGGGTTTGTTCAAAATGTGTACCGACAGCTCGACCACAATTTACCTAGAGATGCTTACCAACAAGCGGAATTAGGCAATGTGGTAGAATTTGCAGAAAGAAAGCGCCTCGATTTGGCATTTTTCAAGAATTCAAGTGGAAAAATTCATCACGTAGGATTAGTTGGTCCGGATGAGCAAATTTTACATGCCTCAGGGCAGGTGCGCCTAGACAAACTGACTTCCACAGGAATTTTCAATGAACCTGCTGCAGATTTTACACATTCTCTGTTTGAAATTAGACGCTTATTTTAGCAATCTTCCGATATTTGCAACAACAAATTAACGCCATGAAAGACCAAGTCATTTTTAACCTGATTGAAGCAGAAAAAGAACGCCAATTGCACGGCATAGAACTCATTGCCTCCGAAAACTTCGTGAGCGAGCAAGTGATGCAAGCGATGGGCTCTGTGCTCACCAACAAATACGCAGAAGGCTTGCCTGGTAAACGCTATTACGGCGGTTGCGAAGTAGTTGATCAAGTAGAGCAATTGGCTATAGACCGCCTTTGCCAACTCTTTGGCGCTACATGGGCTAATGTGCAGCCGCATTCAGGTGCACAAGCCAATGCTGCCGTATTTTTGGCTTGTTTGCAGCCTGGCGACAAAATCTTAGGGTTTGATCTTTCTCATGGAGGGCACCTCACCCATGGTTCACCTGTTAACTTTTCTGGCAAACTCTACAAACCATTTTTCTATGGAGTAGACAAAGAAACGGGTCTGGTTGATTACAACCTCTTGGAAGAAACCGCCAAAAGAGAGCTGCCAAAAATGATCATTTGTGGTGCTTCGGCGTATTCCAGAGACTGGGATTACGCACGCATCCGCAAGGTTGCCGACGAAATTGGCGCTTTGGTTTTGGCAGACATCTCCCACCCAGCCGGCATGATCGCCGCGGGTTTACTCAACGACCCACTCGAACATTGCCATATCGTAACCTCTACAACACACAAAACCTTGCGCGGGCCTCGAGGTGGCATCATTATGCTGCGCCACAATTTTGAAAACCCATTTGGTTTGCGTTGGAACAACGGCAACCTCAAATCTATTGGCGCCTTGCTAGATGCAGCGGTATTCCCTGGTATTCAAGGTGGGCCACTCGAGCACGTTATTGCCGCAAAAGCTGTCGCTTTCGGTGAAGCGCTTGACCCCTCGTTCAAAACGTACATGATTCAAGTAAGAGATAACGCAGCTGTTTTTGCTGCAGAATTGGTTCAACTAGGTTACAATATCGTTTCTAGCGGCACCGACAACCACAGCATGCTCGTCGATTTGCGCTCCAAAGGCATCAATGGTAAAGACGCTGAAAATGCATTGGTAAAGGCAGACATCACCGTCAACAAAAACATGGTGCCGTACGATACCGAATCTCCGTTTGTAACCTCCGGCATCCGTATCGGCACCCCAGCCATCACCTCCCGCGGTGTAACTAGCGCAGAAATCCCGCAAATTGTAAGCCTCATTGACCGCGTGCTCATGCACGCCAACGACGATGCCATTCTTGCTGAAGTCAAAAAAGAGGTGAATGCCCTTATGAGTGGCAAACCGCTATTTGCTTGGTAGGCTTTTATGCGCTTTAAGTCCAAAACGGATGGGTTTCTGTGGGCCGCAGTTGCCGCCGTCTTGCTTATTTATTTGGGTGTAGGTTTGCTCATATATTTGCCTAACAAAGACGCATCTGCTTTTTTTGGCTTGGCAATGGTTTGGCTATTTTTGGCATTATTTCTTCTATGGATTTTACCCAAAACCACACACTATACTTTTTTAGAAGACCATTTACTATGCCAAAGCGTGGGTTTCAAGAAAAGAATATACTACGCTACATTCAACAAATTAGAACCGTCCAATGGCTTGTATGCCGGCTGGAAAATGAGCACGGCTTGGAGCTGTCTTATCCTGCGCTACAACAAATACGATGAACTCCTGATTTCGCCTCATGACCAAGCGGCTTTCATTGAACTATTTGAAGAAAAAAAAGCTCAATTTGCCAAAACAAACTGAGCTCCTTAAAAAAGTTCAAAAGGACAACAAACTAATCAATGCCTATTTTGCCCGTACTTGCACCATGGCAAGCGTTACAGGCACCACTGCTCAGTGGCGTGCTCATGTGAATACTTGCTCCCGAAGGCCCGGTGACTTTTGGGTAGAGGCCTGTGTAATCGACTTTGGCGGTTGTGTAAAAGTTACCTTTGCCGTCAATATCAATAGTGTATTTTAATGTTCCAGAACCATTTGGGCCGGTATATAATTCGACCTTTCCGCTAGCCACTGTATTTTGTAAGTCCGATTGATAAATGGTGCCTGCCACATTGAAACAACCTTCGCCATCTCCGGTAGAGACATGGCACTGCATGCAGTTCATGCCTTTGTTGTGTGACTTATTGCTTCCAGCACTGCTGATGTTATCTTCCTTGCAAGCCCAATATTTCTGACAAGAAGCAAGTGTAATTAGACCTATAATCAGGCCGCAAAATAAAAATAGATTGGATGTTTTCATATTGTTTGAATTTATTTGGTGAATATATTTATTTGAAATGCTTGGATTTATGCTACTTCTTTATTGCGCAGTGCTAATAATTCATAAGCGCCCTTGACCACAATTTTGGATTTTTTGAGCAAGGCCAGTTGCTGACTTGTTAAGGCCACGCGACCATCTTGTGACATGAGTAAGTCGACTTCAATTGCTAAATAGTTGCCGTCTTGTGCAATAAAGACAAGGTCTTTTCCATTTTGCTGTACGACGGCCTCCTCAGGCAAGGTAAATTGCCTTTGGTTGTTGGCGCGAATTTCGGCTTTGAGATAGGAACCGGGAGTGATATCAGATGGGAGTTGATCAAAATGACAATGCACCTTTACGGTGCGTTCTTTGCTGATTTCGCGACCAATTAAATATATTTTAGCAGTTGCTGTTTGATTGACATCTACAAATTGCAGCTTGACTACCTGATCTTTTTGTAAAAAAGACAAATACTTTTCATAAACCGTTAATTCGGCATGAGCGTGCTTCAAATCAATGATTTCCAATAGGTTGTCTTTGGGTTCTGCAAAAGAACCGACATTGGCCGTGACCTTCGTAATGACACCGGAAAACGGTGAGCGGATGCGCTGCGTGCGTTCAATAGTACCATTTTGAAGTGCTGTTATATTCACGTTGGCCATTTCAAGCTGAACTGCTAAACCACTCAACTTGGCCTTATTGACCATGTAGGCACTTTTGGCTTGCTGAAAACTCTTGGCCGAACCAGCCTCTTTTTCATAGAGTTGTTTTTGGCGATCAAAATCGGCAGAAAGGTAGTCCATCTGACCTTGTAATTCGAGGTATTCTTGTTGCAATTGAATGATGTCAGGATGCTCTACCACTAGCAAAATCTGTCCTTTTTTGACCAACATACCATCCAAAACCTTGATTTCTTTGACGTAACCGCCAAAAGGCATGGCGATGTAGGACTTATTTTGCGGCGGCACGTCAATGATGCCATTTGCAAAAACACTTAGGCCCATTTGCTGCTCGCTAAGTGAACCGAGCTCAAGTCCGAGGGCTTTGACTTGTTGCGGACTGAGTTTGAATTGTTGCGTTTTGGGTACTGCTGCTTCTTTTTGAGCTGCTTCTTTGGAGGAACAAGCGAAAAATAGGCAACTGAGTAGTGCAGCGAAGAGGATGATTTGCGTTTTCATAAGCTTTTTAGTTTTTGATCCAGTGATGGGAAATGTGTAACAATTTGATTTGGTGCTGCCATGCCAAGAGTTCGTCTTGCAAGGCCAATTGATAATCTTGGAGCTGAATAAAGTCTAGTAAGGAAATTTGTCCGCTATTGAGTTGCAAGGAGGCATCTGCTTGGAGTTTTTCAAGTTCTGCTTGAATCGGTTGGGCAACTTCTTTGTAAGTAGCGATGAGCTGAGACAACTCAACAAACAGCTTGGCTTGGGTAGCTTGCATATCGAGTACTTGCTGATTTCTGCGCAATTCATTTTGAGCGAGCGCCAATTCAAGCGCGGTGTTTCTAGCTTTGTAAGCGCGAAAGTCAATTGGAATTTGGGTCTGGATCTGGGCACCTTGAAACCGCTTGTTGGGGCCAAAATATTGGTCTGAGCCGTTGATATTTTGAATACCCACCAATGACTGATTGAAATAAGCCAAGCCTAAAGCGGGTAAATGTTGTGCCCGATTGAGCTCGTTTTGAAGTTGCAGCTGTTTGGCTGCGATATCGTAACGCAATAAAGTGGGGTGCATGAGCTCAGCACTGAAAACTGGTTCCGTTAGAAAATCTATAGCTTCTGTTTGCGCAAGCTCAAAGACAGGCCCCTTATAAGCCAAAAGTGCATAAAGTGCCGCCCAAGCGTTTTGCAATTCTTGGGCTTGTTTGGCAACGGCTGCATGAGCACGCATGGCCTTGGAATGCACGAGAATTTGATCCATTTTTGGCACCTCACCGAGCTCCACACGCAGTGTCATTTTTTGATCGAGCTGCTGATATAAGGCATCTTGTTGCTTGGATATTTTCAATTGCTCAGTTTTATAGCGGATTTGCTCTAGCTGTTCGTCTAGAGTTCTTTTGAAATCCTTTTTGAGCAACATCAAATCTTGTTCAGACAAGCTTCCTGCAGCTTCACCAATGGCGCGTTGCAAGCGCAAAGCGCCATTATAAGGCAGCGTTTGGCCAAATGTAAGGTTGTTGTCTTTTTGATAAGCTGAATTGAACTGCCCTAGCATGAAAGACGCCGAAAGTGGCTGCCAACTTGCCTGGCCCTGCCCTATACTTTGTTGGCGCTGCGCCTCGAGCACGGCTGCTTTGATTTGACCATTTTGATCGAGCAGCATTTCAAATAATTGGGCATCTGAATATTTTTGTTGGGCCATTAAACTTGTAGACAATGAAACAATAGCCAGCAGCAAAAATCCTTTCTTGCGGCGTAATTTGAGGGGTTTTTCAAACAAAACGTACAACAACGGCAAGATAAACAGCGTGAGAATGGTGGCTGTGATGAGGCCGCCAATGACAACCGTGGCCAGTGGCTTTTGAACCTCAGCTCCGCTCCCTTGTGAAAGCGCCATAGGCAAGAAACCCAAAGATGCGACTGTAGCGGTGAGTAAGACTGGCCGCAAACGATTGGCCGTTCCGCGCAAAACAACTTGCATGAGGGGCGCTCCAGATTTTTTGAGGGAATTGAATTCGGCAATCAGAACAATGCCATTGAGTACCGCGACGCCAAAGAGGGCAATAAAGCCCACCCCTGCCGAAATAGAAAAAGGCATCCCTCTCATATACAGCGCAATAATGCCGCCTATTGAAGCTAAAGGTATAGCTGAATAAATGAGCGCAGCCTGCTTCACAGATTGAAAAGTCAAATACAACAAAAAGAAAATAAGCAGCAGCGAAATAGGCACCGCAATGAGCAAGCGCGCACGCGCATGCACTAAGTTTTCGAAGGTGCCCCCGATTTGCGAAAAATAACCTGTTTCAAATTGGAGTTGCTGATCCATTTTTTGCTGCAACTCTTGAACAATGCTTTCTACATCGCGGCCACGTACATTGAAACCAATGATGATGCGGCGCTTGGTGTCGTCGCGTTGGATTTGATTGGGGCCGTTTTCGATGTTGATGCTTGCGAGTTCAGCCAACGGGATTTCCTGACCCATGGCATTGCTCACGTAGAGCTGTTTGATGTCCGTGAGCTGACTGCGGTCTGACTCGCGCAGCTTGACCACCATTTGATATTTGCGTTCGCCTTCAAAAACAAAACCTGCTATTTGCCCGGCAAAACCCAAATTGAGCGCTCTATTTACCTCTTCAATACTCACTTGGTAGCGCGCCAAGGCAGCGCGGTCATAGCGCACAATGAGTTGCGGTAAGCCAGAGAGCTCCTCTACATAGACATCTTGTACACCGGCAATTTGAGCTGAAAGACCTCCGATTTGCTTGGCATAGCGAGATAGTTTGTTGAAATCTTCGCCGTACACTTTGACCACTACATCTTGTTTGGCGCCGGTCATGAGTTCGTTGAAGCGCATTTGGATGGGTTGTTGAAATCCGAAAGAAACACTCGGTAGTTCTTTGTCCAAAACAGCCTGCATTTTGGCAGCGAGCGCTTCTTTGTCGTGGGCACTCACCCACTCTTCTTTGTCTTTCAAAATCAGCATGAGGTCACAGGCCTCCATGGGCATGGGATCGGTCGGGATTTCGGCCGCACCTATTTTACCAACTACCTGCTTGATTTCAGGGAACTTTTGGAGCAAAATACGAGAAGCTTTGGTGGTGGTTTCTATCGTTTTGGTGAGCCCAGAACCGGTCATGAGGCGGGTCTCGACGGCGAAATCACCTTCGTCCAAAGAAGGAATGAACTCAGCTCCCAATTGATTGAAGAGCAATATCGATATGGTAAAAAGGACAACAACTCCAGACAAGATCCATTTTTGCTTGCGCAATACGATTGTCAGTAGCGGTGTGTAGCGTTTTTGAATGGCGTGCACAATTTTGTCCGAAAAAGTCTGACCCTGTTGTACTTTTTTGGAAAGTACCAAAGAAGAAATCATGGGTACGTAAGTGAGGGACAAAATAAGTGCGCCTAAAATGGCAAAAATGACGGTTTGAGCCATGGGTTTGAACATCTTGCCCTCAATGCCTACAAGTGCCAATATGGGCAAATAAACCACCAAAATGATGACCTGTCCAAAAACAGCACTTTTACTGAATTTAGAGGCCGAGGTATAGACTTCTTGGTTCATCTCGATTTGAGAAAGTTGCTTGCTGCGCCTGCGCTGCAAAATGTGAAGTGTAGATTCGACAATAATGACAGCTCCATCTACAATCAAGCCGAAGTCAAGCGCTCCTAAAGACATGAGGTTGCCAGAGACGCCAAAGATATTCATGAGGGAGATGGCAAAGAGCATGGCCAATGGAATTACCGACGCCACAATGAGGCCCGCACGCAAGTTGCCCAATAATAGCACCAGCACAAAAATCACAATTAAAGCGCCTTCGATCAGGTTGGTACTCACCGTATGGATGGCTCTATTCACAAGGTTGGTGCGGTCGAGGTAGACTTCGAGCGCAACGCCTTCCGGTAAATTGCGCTCAATTTGGGCCATGCGCTCTTTCACAAGTGAGATTACTTCCGAAGAATTTGCGCCTTTGAGCATGAGTACAATGCCGCCAACAGCCTCTCCTTCTGCATTGTATGTGAGCGCGCCATAACGTACTTGTGCACCGTACTTGACTTCGGCGATATCGCGGATATAGACAGGTGTCTCGGCACTTGGGTGCTTGATTTGCATGTTTTCGATATCGGACAAACTCCCGACCAAACCTTCGGTACGGATGTATGTCGTCATGTTGTGGCGCTCAATATAGGCGCCGCCGGTGTTTTCATTGTTTTGTGAAACAGCGTTAAAAACCTCATCAAGGGTGATTTCATGCGCCTTTAGCAACAAAGGGTCTATGGCAATTTCGTAGGTTTTGAGCTCGCCACCAAAACCACTGACATCTGCAACCCCTTTGACACCGAGCAGCTGACGGCGAATGACCCAGTCTTGGATACTGCGCAAATCGGCTGGGCTATAGCGCTGGCCGTAGCCTTTTTTGGCGCGCAGCGTGTATTGGTAGATTTCACCCAAACCCGTGCTGAGCGGCGCCATAGAGGGCTCTCCAAAACCAGCTGGAATACTGTTTTTGGCCTCAGAAAGTCTTTCTTGAACTTGTTGGCGCGCCCAATAGATGTCGGTGTCTTCGGTAAAAACGATGGTGACAACACTCAGGCCAAAGCGGCTAAACGAACGGATTTCTTCAATGCCCGGAATGGTGGCCATTGTTTGCTCCACAGGAAAAGTAACAAAGCGCTCGATATCCAGCGCGCTTGAAGAAGCCGCGCTCGTGACCACCTGCACTTGGTTGTTGGTGATGTCCGGAACGGCATCGATAGGTAATTTGGAAAGTGAAAATAGGCCCCACACAATGAGACCGAGGGTCAGGACAGCAACAATTAATTTGTTGTGAATCGACCAAAAAATGATGCGATTTAACATATAAACTCAATTAAAAAAGTATAACTTAAAGGACTTAAGCTAAACCAATTGAGGAGGGTGCCAACATTCAAAAAAGTCGTTGATAGAAACAGATGTTGGTGCCGATAAAATAATTTGTCTGGACAGGTGTTTGGGCGCATTGACCAATGAAAACGAGGTACTTGGCGCAGGCATGACCAACGTAATGAGTACATTGGATTGGGCTGATTTAAAAGGGAGTTCGCGGTGTTCTTGGTGGTGTTCTTGGTGGTTTTCAGTTACTTGTTGGAGGTAGTGTTCTTGTACGAATGACCAAAAGCTATCTTGCTCTTTTTCTTGTTTGAATTGGGCATAGTGTTCAAAAAGCGCATCTAGCTTGAAAAACTCAAGTCCAAGCCATTGTGGTGCCAAAGACAGCAATCCAAAATAAACAGCTAGAATCAAACTAAAAATGCGCATGATACAAAGTTAAGTAAAATTGAAATCAACTACCGAAAGATTGTTTAAATTCGTTTCAAATATCCCACATGAAAAAACAAATTCTCCTTCTTTTTATCTCCATTTCGCTGTTTAGTGTTGCACAAGATCAAATGGGCAGTTGTTCTGCTAGGAAGTCTACAAAAAAATGGCAAACCAAAAGCGCCTCGTTGTCTGTGGCTGAAATTGCCGAAACAGAAAAATACGACGTGCATTTTTACAACCTAGACCTCAACATGAACAATATTTCCACCTACTTGAGTGGAAGCGTTGAAATCCATGCCAAAGCAAAGGTGAGTTTAGACTCCGCGTTAATTGAATTGTTTGAGACTTTAATCATAAGTGAAGTTCAAGTCAATGGAACAAACGTAAATTACCATAGAGTTTCTAACAAAGTGAGTGTTCCGGTGAACGCGAGTCCAAATCAAAATTTCATCATTAAAGTTACTTATGCGGGCAATCCGCCGACGGCACAGACCAATCCATTGGGCGGCAGTGGCCTAACGGCTGGCAGTTCGCCAAGTTGGGGCAACAAAGTGGTGTGGTCGTTATCAGAGCCTTTTTCGGCTTATGAATGGTTTGCCGTTAAGCAGAGCCTCACAGACAAAGCCGATTCTTGCGCCGTTGCCATCACCGTTCCGGACACCTGCAAGGCCGGCTCAAATGGAATTCTAGAGCAAGTTGTGCCTTTAGGTAATGGCCAGACGCGCTACGAATGGAAGCACCGCCATCCGATAGACTACTACCTCATTTCTGTTGCCGTTGCCAAATATGTTGAATACAATGTATATGCAAATCCGCAAGGAAGCCCTTCTCCTGTTTTGATCCAGAATTATATCTACGACAACCCCGGAACGCTCCCTAATTTTATAGATGAAATCAATGAAACTGCCGACTTTTTAGAACTCTTTGCCACACAATTTGGTCCCTACCCCTTTGCCGACGAAAAATACGGACATTGCATGGCGCCAATTGGCGGCGGAATGGAGCACCAAACCATGACCACCCAAGGATTCTTTGAAAAAACCCTGACCGCCCACGAACTTGCTCATCAATGGTGGGGCAACCATGTCACTTGCGCGTCGTGGTGCGACATCTGGCTCAATGAAGGTTTTGCCTCTTATAGCGAATACCTGATGCTCGCCGCACTTTACAATGGCCAACAAGCCAACCACATGACCCAAGTGCACCAGAGCGTCATGCAACAGCCCGGCGGCAGTGTTTGGGTCTTGGATTCACTCAATGAGGCGCGTATTTTTAGCGGCCGGCTTACCTATGACAAGGGCGCGGGTATCATCCACACCCTTCGCTACATGATCCAAAACGACAGCTTATTTTTTGCCGCTTTGCAAGATTTCCAAAACACCTACGCGCACAGCACCGCAACAGGCCTCGATTTTAAAAATCATGTAGCCAACTATTGCAACATCAATTTGGACGCTTTTTTTGAACAGTGGTATTTTGGAGAAGGGTTTCCGACCTACCAAGTACAGTACAACCAAGTGGGCACAGACCTGATTTTAGAAATTTCACATACGGCATCTATGCCAAATGTCACGCCTACTTTTACCAACCCCATCTCTTTGCGGCTTTTTAGACAAGGGCAAGCCGATACAATTGTAAGATTTGACATCAATAGCAACGCCGAGCTGTTCACCCTCTCCAATTTCGGGTCTTTATCGGGTACGATAGGGATAGACCCGAGCAATTGGGTCATTAATGGCAACGCGGGTGTTTTTGAAAATACCACTTTGAATAGCCAACAAGTAACACAATTAGCTCAACTCCATCTTTCTGTTTATCCCAACCCTACGCATGACTACCTTGGTATCCGAAATCAAATCAAAGAATTGGCTTACCTTATTTATGATGCCAACGGAAAAACAGTGAAGTCAGGAACTATTTTACCGCAAGAACTTATAGATGTTAGAGACCTCCAAAAAGGTGCTTATATTGTCAAATTAATCAGCAACAAAGAGCAACATCAATTTAAACTCGTAACAATAAATTAAACATATCGTCGTTGTACCAAACAAAAAAATCATGAAAAAATTAATTTTAAGTCTCGCGCTGATCTCTTGGGTAAGTTCGCAAGCTCAGGTAAGTATCGAAGGCATTTATTTGCAAAATGGTGCATTTTTTGGCGCGAGCAAAGGCAGTATTGCCGATTTTCAGACTTTAGCGCCGCAGTCCGTCTTATTGCAACAAGACTTGAGTGCCTACCAGACTTATCCTCAAATGTTTTTCAATTTGCCAGGGCAATCGCAGTCTTTAAGTGTGGGTTTAGGTTTAGGCAAAATGCCTCATGCTACTTTGCGTTTGGGAGTCATGCACACGAGTCAAAACAATGCGCTTGCCACCGGCGGATCATACACAGAATCTTTTCGTGTAGATACACTCACGAGCTCGCAATCTGGCGAACAGTATTTTGTCGATTCATTTAGCACGCATAGCTTCAATACCAATTATGCACAAGAACAATTGCGCATCGACGCCTCTTTGCTTTTTCGATATAATGCAGACAAGCGCTGGAGTTTCTTTGGTGGTATTGGCGCTAATTTTGGCTTGAGTTACAATTCCACAACAACTGTTCACCAAAGGGTTTCTCCATATGGAGACGGATTCGTATACGGTATGTTTAATGACATCTATATGGGTTCAGAAACAGACCACGAACAAGAAGTTTTTGAAAACAAAGGCGGTTTTGGGTTTGGCGTTTACGCTCCGCTTGGCGTTGATTTTCAGGTAGGTAAAAAACGTGACTTCTGGATGCCCATCCATTTATACATGGAACTTCGACCAGGCTTTAATGTGAATCAGATTGCCGGACTCGGAACAAGCTTCAGCGCAGGCAATTTCTCCAACGTCGGTTTGCGTTTTCAAATTAAGTAATTCATAAGTATTCTAAATAACAAGCCGGGAATATTTTCTCGGCTTTTTTTGTGTCAGAACCAAACTAAAAGGTAAATTTGTGGCGCAAAAGAAACCAACTAAGTAACTTTAGTTACTCATTAAAAATAGTTCAATGGAAACAGCTTCAAACGCCAATTACCTACCCTTGCTGATGCAAGTTGCAGTAGCAGCAGGTTTTGTCATCTTCACGCTATTTGTCACGCACATCCTGACCCCAAGAATCAATTCTGCCCAAAAAGACGATAATTTCGAATGCGGTATCGACGCGCAAGGCAATGCCCGCTTCCCTGTATCTATCCGTTATTTCATGACGGCTATTCTCTTTGTATTGTTCGACGTAGAAGTTATTTTCTTTTACCCCTACGCCGTTAATTTTTACGAACTCAAATTAGAAGGCCTTTTGGCTGTTATCATGTTCGTCGGTTTTTTCTTGACCGGATTTTACTATATCTATAAAAAAGGAGCATTAGAATGGGAAAAATAGAAGACCTCGAAACAATCAATGGGGAGGGCTATCAGCTCACCAACTTAGATAAAGCCATTGCGCTTGCACGTGCCAACTCTGTTTGGCCTTTGCCTTTTGCCACCTCATGTTGTGGCATTGAATTTATGGCCACTATGGGGAGCACCTATGACCTTTCTCGTTTTGGCATGGAGCGCATGTCTTTTACGCCGCGCCAAGCCGACCTGCTTATTGTAGCGGGTACTATATCCAAAAAATTAGGGCCTGTACTCAAGCGCGTTTACGAACAAATGGCCGAACCCAAATGGGTTTTGTCTGTTGGTGCGTGTGCGTGTTCCGGTGGTATTTTTGATACCTATTCGGTGTTGCAAGGTATTGACCGCATTATTCCTGTAGATGTCTATGTGCCGGGTTGCCCCCCGCGCCCAGAACAAATCATTGACGGCGTCATGAACATTCATGAACTCGTTAAAAAAGAATCCAACCGTCGCCGCTATTCTGAAGAATACAAGCATTTGATGGACAGCTACCAAATCGATATTGATCAACATGGAGAATCAAAATAACCAAGAATACCTCACGGCTATTCAAGCCGCTTTTGGCGCAGATGTTTTGGCACATGAAGAAGCTTTTGGCATGCTCAACGTCGAGCTTACGCCGGCGCGCATACACGATGCCATCTCTTGGTTGCAACAGCACCAAGACCTCAGTGTCAATTACCTCACCAACATCGCTGGTATTCACTACCCTGAGTCTGCAGGTCGAGAATTTGCAGTCGTGTACCAATTGCATTCTTGGAAAAACAATTTGCGTTTGCGCATCAAAGGCTATCTACCTAAAGAAAACCTGCATATTGCCACCATTACAGACCTATTTGCTGGTGCCAACTGGATGGAGCGCGAAACCTACGATTTCTTCGGAATTCTTTTTGACGGGCACCCCGATCTGCGCCGTATCCTCAACATGGACGACATGGATTACTTCCCGATGCGCAAAGAATACGTGCTTGAAGACGCCACCCGCGAAGACAAAGACGACAGATTTTTCGGACGTAACGACAACGAATTATGAGCCAAGAACTTAAAGATGTAACGCAGGCTGCTGACCCCGCCAATGTGGCCACCATTAATTTTGGTCCTACACACCCCTCTACACACGGTATTTTTCAGAACGTCCTAAAAGTAGACGGCGAAAAAATCATTTCCTCAGAGCAAACTGTGGGTTACATCCACCGCGCTTTTGAAAAATTGGCCGAGCGCCGTCCGTACAACCAAATTACGCCCATCACCGATCGCTTGAATTATTGTTCGTCTCCGATCAACAACATCGGTTGGGAAATGACCGTAGAAAAACTCATCGGTGTAGACATTCCAAAGCGCGTGCAATACATGCGCGTCATTATCATGGAACTCGCCCGCATCGCCGATCACCTCATTTGTAATTCAGTTATTGGCGTAGATGCAGGTGCCCTCACCTCTTTCTTTTATCCCTTCTCGGAACGCGAAAAAATTTACGAGCTCTACGAAGAACTCAGCGGTGCACGCCTCACCACCAACATGGGCCGCATCGGCGGTTTTGAGCGCGACTTCACACCTGTTTTTCACGAAAAACTCAAGTCTTTTTTAAAGACTTTCCCAAAAGCTTTTGAAGAATTTGACAGCATGCTCGCGCGCAATCGTATTTTCATGGACCGCACCAAAGGCGCTGGACCCATTTCTGCAGAGCGTGCACTCTCCTACTCTTTTTCAGGCCCTAACTTGCGCGCAGCTGGCGTAGACTACGACGTGCGCGTCATGAGCCCTTATTCTTCTTACGAAGATTTCGATTTCATTATTCCGGTTGGTGTCAATGGCGATACCTACGACCGCTTTATGGTGCGTCAGGAAGAGATCCGCCAAAGTTTGCGCATCATTACGCAAGCCTACAACAACCTGCCAGAAGGCGATTACAAAGCAGACCTCCCCGGCTTCTATTTGCCACCAAAAGAAGACGTCTACAACAACATGGAGGCCCTCATTTACCATTTCAAAATTGTGATGGGTGAGACCGAACTTCCTGTCGGAGAAGTATACCACGCCGTAGAAGGAGGCAATGGAGAATTAGGCTTCTACCTCATTTCAGATGGTGGCCGCACCCCTTACCGCCTTCAATTCAGAAGACCTTGTTTTATTTATTACCAAGCATATCCAGAAATGATCAAAGGCTTGCCAATTTCAGATGCCGTTCTGACACTCAGCAGCATCAATGTCATCGCCGGAGAACTAGACGCCTAATATGAAAGCAGATCACCCACAAGCAGTCAACGAAGCTCCTGTCGAATTCAGTGCCGACACCATGGCGCAAATCCATCGCGTCATCGGGCTTTTTCCTCAAGGTAAACAAAAAAGCACCATCCTCAGCATCCTGCATTTTGTGCAAGAAGAATTCGGATGGGTAAGTGTTGGCGCCATGAACCGCGTGGCTCTAATTCTCGATATTCAAGCGATAGAAGTATATGAAGTAGCTACTTTCTACACCATGTTTCACCTCGATCCAGTGGGTAAAAACGTGCTAGAAGTATGCCGTACCGGGCCTTGCCAGTTGGTGGGTTCAGACGACCTCATCACCTACATCGAAGAAAAGCTCGATATCAAAGTTGGCGAAACAACCAAAGACGGCCTATTTACATTGAAAACTGTCGAATGCTTGGGTGCTTGCGGCTACGCACCAATGCTCATGTGTAAATACCAATTTTACGAGCACCTGAACAAAGAAAAAGTGAACGAAATGCTCGACGCCATGCGCGAAGCTTCAAATTCTTAAGCCAATGTCAAGAAAACTACTCATAGAACACGCAGAAGTTCCTGGAATCACTTCCTACGAAACTTACCGCAAACACGGCGGCTATGCATCGGTAGAAAAGGCACTCAAAACCATGAGCCCCGAAGACGTCGTCGAAGAGGTTAAAAAATCAGGTTTACGTGGTCGTGGAGGCGCAGGTTTCCCTACTGGTATGAAATGGTCGTTTTTGGCCAAGCCAGAGGGTGTAGAACGCCACTTGGTGTGCAACGCAGACGAATCCGAGCCAGGTACGTTCAAAGACCGCTACCTCATGGAAAAACTTCCGCATTTGCTCATCGAAGGCATGATCACCTCGAGCTATGCATTGGGTGCGCGCCGATCTTACATCTACATTCGTGGCGAGTTCATGTTTGTCTTGCGCATTCTCGAAAAAGCAATTGCTGAAGCCTATGCCAACGGCATGCTCGGTAAAAATATTCTCGGTTCGGGCTATGACCTCGACCTCGTAGTGACACCCGGTGGTGGGGCTTATATTTGCGGCGAAGAAACCGCCCTACTCGAGTCACTCGAAGGCAAACGCGGCAATCCACGCATGAAACCACCCTTTCCTGCTGTGAAAGGTTTGTGGAATAACCCAACCGTTGTCAATAACGTCGAATCTATTGCGGCTGTTGTGCCCATTGTCAATGAAGGTGGAGAGGCCTATGCCAAGATTGGCATCGAGCGCTCTACCGGAACCAAACTCATCTCAGCGAGCGGCAACCTTGTTAGGCCAGGTGTTTATGAAATTGAACTCGGCTTATCTGTCGAAGAATTCATCTACGGCGACAACTACTGCCGCGGCATCGCCAATGGCAAAAAACTGAAGGCTTGTATACCTGGTGGCTCATCTGTCCCTATTTTACCGCACTACCTCGTGACCAAAACAGCTGCAGGTGCAGACCGCCTCATGACCTACGAAAGTTTAGCCGATGGTGGTTTTGCAAGTGGCTCTATGCTTGGCTCTGGGGGTTTTATCGTTTTTGACGAAGACCAATGCATTGTGCGCAATACCTGGAACTTTGCCCGTTTTTATGCACATGAATCTTGTGGGCAATGTTCGCCGTGTAGAGAAGGCACCAGCTGGATGGAAAAGGTACTTTACCGCCTAGAGCACGGCCGCGGCACGCTCGAAGACATCAGCCTGCTCGAAGAAATCAACAAAAAAATTGAAGGCAACACTATTTGCCCACTAGGTGATGCTGCCGCTTGGCCTGTAGCTGCCGCTATTCGCCATTTCAGAGATGAATTTGAATGGCACGTGAAGTCTCCACAAGAGGCGCAAACAAGAAATTATGGTTTAATCCAAGCACCGCTTGAAGCTTAGTCCTATGATAAAAGTAACTATTGACGACGTCGAAATTGAAGTAGCACCGGGCACTACCATCCTCAACGCTGCACGCCAAGCTGGCGGAGACCTCGTGCCTCCTGCCATGTGCTATTACAGCAAACTCCCTGGCACAGGCGGCAAATGTCGCACTTGCTTGGTAGAAGTTGCTGCAGGCTCAACAGCCGACCCGCGTCCGATGCCAAAGTTAGTGGCCTCTTGCTCAACGCCTGTAATGGATGGCATGATTGTCAAGAACAAATCCTCTGAGCGCGTTCACGCGAACCGAGGCGGTGTTGTAGAGTTTTTGTTGGTCAACCATCCGCTAGATTGCCCTGTTTGCGATCAAGCTGGCGAGTGTCATTTACAAGACCTCGGCTACGAACACGGTTCGGCCAAAACGCGTTACCGCGAAGAGCGCCGTACCTTTAGCCCTATCGATATTGGCAACAAAATCAAGTTGCACATGAACCGTTGCATTTTGTGCTACCGTTGTGTGGCTGTGGCCAATCAGCTCACCAATTCTCGCGTACACGGCGTATTGCATCGCGGCGAACACGCCGAAATATCCACTTACATCGAAAACGCCATAGACAACGACTTCTCTGGCAACATGATCGACGTTTGCCCAGTGGGCGCCCTCACCGACAAAACCTTCCGTTTCAAATCGCGCGTGTGGTTCTTAAAACCATACGAAGCCGAATGTGCTTGCAGCAAATGCTCAGGAAAAGCTGTGGTTTGGATGTTCGGTAACGAAATCTTCCGCGTTACTGCCCGCAAAGACAAATACGGTGAAGTAGAAACCATCGAAGACAAAACCGCCTGGATCTGCAACGATTGCCGCTTTGACAAAAAAGACCCAAGCAACTGGAACCTCATTGGCCCGCGCAAAATTGACCGTCATTCTGTCATCTCACAAGGCAAATACGCTACCAAAAACGACAACAACCCCAAACTCCTGCACTAATGGACACCGCGTTGCTTATAGAAAAATCAATACTCGTCATTCTGCTCTTCCTGGTTTCTTTGGGTGCAGCAGCCTACATGACCTACTTTGAACGCAAACTTGCCGCCTGGATCCAAGACCGCGTTGGGCCAGACCGCGCAGGGCCATTTGGCATTCTTCAACCTATTGCCGATGGTGTAAAAATGTTCCTCAAAGAAGATTTTATTCCGGCAAAAGCCGACAAATGGTTGTTCATTATAGGGCCTGGCATCGCCATGTTTACAGCACTCATTACCAGCGCAGTCATTCCATGGGGTCCTAAACTACACCTTTTTGGTCGCGACATCACTTTGCAAGTTGCCGACATCAACATTGGTATCCTATATGTTTTTGGCGTCATCTCCATTGGTGTTTACGGCATCATGATCGGTGGTTGGGCGTCTAACAACAAATACTCCCTCTACGGAGCCATTCGCGCCAGCTCGCAAATGATTTCCTACGAGCTTGCCATGGGCGTTTCAGCCATCACGATCGTTTTGTTGTCAGGATCTCTTAGTTTAAATGATATAGTTGCCCAACAAAGTGGCGTCTGGAATATTGTTTACCAACCTGTTGCCTTTCTCATTTTCTTTATTTGTGCCTTAGCAGAGCTCAACAGAGCACCTTTCGACTTACCAGAATGTGAATCTGAACTTGTTGGTGGTTACCACACCGAGTACAGCTCCATGAAACTAGGCTTGTATTTGTTTGCAGAATACACCTCTATGTTTGTGTCTTCAGCCATCATGGCCATTTTGTTCTTTGGCGGCTACAACTTCCCTGGCATGAGTCATTTCAGCGGCAACACACTCGCTATTCTTGGCATCGCTGCTTTTGCCACCAAAATCTTTTTATTCATTTTCGTGATCATGTGGATCCGCTGGACAATCCCTCGCTTTCGTTTTGACCAACTCATGCACTTGGGCTGGAAATCACTACTTCCACTATCACTTGTCAATTTATTGGTAACTGGTTTGGTCATCGCCTATAAAAATGGCTGGTTCTAATTAAGTATATACAATGGAAAGCTTAACCAATCGCAAAAAAGTCGTTTCTGACAAGCCCATGACACTTTGGGAGAAGATTTATCTTCCTGCCATTATCAGTGGTATGCTCACAACAATGCGCCACATGTTGCGCAAGCGCAAAACGATTAAATACCCAGAAGAAACCCGCGAATTTGCACCTGTTTACCGCGGGCAGCACGTCCTGAAAAGAGACGAAGCAGGCAGAGAAAACTGCACCGCCTGTGGCCTATGTGCCGTGGCATGCCCTGCAGAAGCCATCACCATGACCTCAGCTGAACGCGAGCGCGGTGAAGAACACCTCTACCGCGAAGAAAAATATGCCGCCACCTATGAAATCAATATGCTGCGCTGCATTTTCTGCGGCTTGTGTGAAGAAGCCTGCCCCAAAGAAGCCGTTTTCTTGACCGACCGCTTAGTGCCCACCTACTTTGAGCGCGACAGCTTCACCTACGGCAAAGACAAACTCGTTGAAACCATAGAGCAGCGCATAGACATCACCAAAAGACAACACACCGGTAAACGTACACAATTATGAGTTTACAAATCATCTCCATTATCTTAGGAAGCCTTACGCTTGCATCGGCATTAATGGTCGTGCTCAGTAAGCACCCAGTGCGCAGCGTCATTTATTTAGTCGTTACCTTCTTTTTGATTACTTCTATGTACATCATGATGAACGCTCAATTTTTAGCTGTCGTGAACATGATTGTCTATGCAGGCGCCATTATGGTCTTGTTCTTATTTGTACTGATGCTCCTGAACCTCAACAAAGAGATGGAGCCCATGGCCACCAGAGGCTCTCAACTTGCTGCATTCATTGCCGGCGGATCGCTCTTTTTAGTGCTCATTACAGCACTCAAAGACACCCTCATCTTGGGGCAGTCTTACCGTGAAAACCACAGTCAAATCGGACTAGTCAAAGAACTCGGCAACCTGCTGTTTTCAAAGTACATAGTAGCCTTTGAACTCACTTCTATTCTATTTATCGCCGCCATGGTTGGTGCTATCTTGCTGGCCAAACGCGAAAACCAAATCATCGAATAATATGCAAGCAGCTTCTAGCATCGGGACTTCCCTCGATTTTTATCTATTTGTCTCCTTTGCGCTCTTTACAATAGGTGCCATCGGCGCCATGACGCGCAAAAACATGATCGTGCTTTTGATGTGTATTGAACTCATGCTCAATGCCGTAAACCTCATGCTCGTAACGTTTTCTACCTACTACAACAACGGCGATGCGCAAATTTTTGTGTTCTTCACCATGGTTGTAGCTGCAGCAGAAGCAACCGTAGGCCTATCCATTATTGTCATGGCTTACCGCAACCTGAAGTCCATCGATATCGATATGTACAACAAACTTAAAAATTAACAATGGCTAAAGACCTGACGCTTCTACTCATCATTGCCCTGCCTTTAATTGGCTTTGCAATCAACGGGCTTTTTGGCAAAAAAATGCCCAAAACATTGGTTGGTGGTTTGGCCACTGGGGTTGTTTTTACTGCTTTTCTTTTGGCTACCACCCTATTTTCTGGGCTTCACGGAACACAAATCGTCAAATTGTTCACTATCATCAACTTCGATCAGTTGCAAATCAATGCTTCATTTCAAATTGATGCCTTGTCTGTCTGGATGACCCTCATTATCACGGGTGTTGGTTCGCTCATTCATCTTTTCTCAATGGGCTACATGAGCCACGACGAAGGTTACCATAAGTTTTTTACCTATTTGAATTTGTTCATCTTCTCGATGTTGCTATTGGTTCTTGGTTCAAATTACTTTGTATTGTTCTTTGGATGGGAAGGCGTTGGGATGTGCTCCTACTTGCTGATCAGTTTTCATTACAACGATACCGAAAAAGGATTGGCCAACAGCCTCGCTGGTCGCAAAGCGTTTATCATGAACCGAATTGGTGATGTAGGCCTTTTGCTCGCTTTATTTATGCTCCTTGGGCAATTCAATACACTTGAATTTTTGCAAATTGGCAAAGCGCTTGAAGGGAATACAGCCTTACAAGGCGGCGCCATGCTCTTCATTACCTTGAGTTTGTTCATTGCCGCTACTGGTAAAAGTGCTCAAATTCCTTTATTTACATGGCTTCCAGATGCCATGGCAGGGCCCACGCCTGTATCGGCACTCATACACGCAGCAACCATGGTTACTGCAGGTATTTACCTCACTGTACGCTCTAATTTCTTATTCGAACTTGCGCCATTTACAAAAGATGTCATTCTATATGTTGGTTTGGCCACCACTCTTGTGGCTGCATTTATGGCCTTGCGCCAAAACGATATCAAAAAAGTGCTGGCCTATTCAACGGTATCTCAACTTGGCCTCATGTTCGTTGCCCTCGGATTCGGCGCTTACACGGTTGCACTTTTCCATGTCACTACCCACGCCTTCTTTAAAGCCTTGTTATTCCTTGGCTCAGGGTCTGTAATCCACGGCATGCACGAAGAACAAGACATCCGCAAAATGGGTGGTTTGGCCAAACTCATGCCTATTACCCACTTTACTTTCTTGATTGGCACCATGGCTATTGCCGGCATTCCATTCTTATCCGGATTTTTCTCCAAAGATGAAATCATGGCACAAGCCCTCCACCACAACCCTGTTGTTTATGGTGTATTGGTACTTGCCGTTACCATGACTGCTATCTACATGTTTAGACTGTATTTTCTGACTTTCCAAGGTCAGTTCAGAGGCGGTGCCGCACTGCAAAGTAAAGTCCACGAAAGTGGTTTGTCCATGACCCTTCCTTTGCTTGTACTTGCACTGCTCTCCGTTTTTGGCGGTTTGCTCAATTTACCGGGTCTCTTTATCAAAAGTACAGCACATTGGTTTGACCACTACCTGAGCCACGGCACCTTTGGCTTATCGGCGGTTCACAACGCACATCTAGATTTCAGCACCTCTATGAGCCTTATGGTTTTTGCAAGTGCCATTGCCATTGGTGTATTCATCTGGGCTTACCTCACTTATGCCAAAAAAGGTGCAACGGCCAAAGAAGATGCCTCACTTTCAACCTGGGAGCAACTCTCTGCACAAAAACTATACGTCGACGAAATCTACAACACTATTTTTGTAAAGCCTTTACTTGCACTCTCTGATTTTGCAGGCAAAGTACTCGACATCCAACTCTTGCGCAATGGTGTCTATGCACTCGCCGACGGCATTCTCAACACAGCCAACCTGACCCGCAAATGGCAAACAGGTTTCTTGAGTAGCTATCTATTTTGGATGGTTTTTGGTCTGATCACTTTTGTTGCATATTACATTTTAAAACTATCGGTTTGGCACTAATTCTTTTACCTCTTGTTTTTAGTTTGGTGGCTTGGTTTATGCCAAGTGCCTTCACACGTCTATTCGGACTTCTTTCCACTGCCATTGCGCTTGTTTGGAGCATTGTAGCAGTTTGTTATTTCCAACCAGAAGAGCAAATCCTCATCGATTTCGGACTCCGTTTTGTGCGCTTTTCTATTGACAGCCTTGGCTTCACCATGATTTTGCTCACCAATGCGGTTTTGTTACTCGTCTTTTTGAGCAACTTCACCAGCAAAATTGTCAATGACAACAAGTTTACAGCCCTCGCCTTACTGATGCAATTTGGCCTCATCGGTGTTTTTACCACCAACACCATCCTTGGCTTTTATATCTTCTGGGAGCTCACTTTGTTGCCCATCTTCTTGATTTTATATTTGTTTGGCTCTTTTGAGAAACCGCGCGCACTGCTCCAATTCTTTTTATACACGCTATTGGGCTCATTGGCCATGTTATTAGCTGTCATTGGCCTGATGCACGCCACCAACCAACAAACTTACGAGGCCTTGCTTGTTGCTGACATCAACGCCTTGGGCAACACCAGTATTTGGCTTATGGGAGGTTTCGTGTTTGCTTTTGCCGTCAAAATACCTTTGTTTCCGTTTCATACGTGGCAGGCAGAAACCTATACCAAAGCGCCTGTTGCCGGCACCATGCTTTTATCGGCCATCATGCTCAAAATGGCCTTGTTTGGCCTCTTGAAATGGGTGCTGCCTATTTTTGATGGCGTTGCTACAGATTTTTGGCGTTGGCCAATCATTACCCTCGGCCTCATTGGTGTTGTTTATGGCGCTATTATTGCCATTCGCCAGTCAGATATCAAAACTTTATTTGCCTATGCATCTTTAAGCCACCTTGGTCTTATTGCGGCGGCACTCATGCTCAATGATTACCACACCAATCAAATTGCAGTTGTTCAAATCGTCAATCACAGCATAGTATCTATTGGTTTGTTTTTAGCCGCTGGCATCATCGAGCAGCGCCTTGGCACCCGCCAATTGTCCGAGCTAGGTGGAATCGCCAAGATAGCGCCGCGCTTTGCTTTTTGGTTTGCCGTCCTGACGTTTGTTTCCTTGTCTGTTCCGTTTACCGCCGGGTTCATTGGCGAATTCTTCTTGATCAAGGCCCTCTTTAGTGCACATGCTGTCGCTGGATTCATTGCCAGCACTACCCTGGTGCTTGGGGCTGTTTATATGCTGCGCGCCTATCAAGCCCCGATGTTTGGCCCAACCAAATTTGCCTCTTTTCAAGATTTACATTGGTCAGAATTTTTGGTTTTTGCCATTCTCAGTGTTGCGGCCATTTATTTAGGCCTCGCTCCACATTGCCTCACAGATTTTGTTGCACATAGTCTTACTCAACCTACTCATTAATTCACACCATGGATAGTATCATCATTCTCTTTATTGCTGGTCTCATTGGTCTTTTTGCCGGCATGAGCAAGAAACCTTTAGCTTCTCTTTTGATTGCGAGTGCAGGTTTAATTGGCGCAGGTTTAGCCGCATACTACAGAGGGAGTTATACCTCTACTTTTTCTTCTTATTCCGCTTTAATTCCTACACAAAGTATCATTGTTATTTTATTGTGTGCCGTTACCCTTTTGGCCATTTTAGGTGGTTTCAAACGTTACAAAAACGACGACGAACACACCGGTGATTACCTAGGTCTTATTCTTTTTTCATTGTGTGGTGCCATTCTAATGGCTCAGCCCAACGACCTCATGTTGTTTTTCATTGGCCTAGAGATTCTCTCTATTCCTATTTATGTTTTAGTCGGAATCGATAAAGGAAGTAGTACCTCTGCCGAAGCTGCCGTGAAATACTTTTTTACAGGTTCATTTGCTTCGGCTATTATTCTGTTTGGAATTGCACTTTTATACGGAGCAACCGGAAGTTTTCAGCTCATCGAAATCCAATCAAACCTCGCTATTGGCATTTGGCAAAGCCCCATGGCCATGATTGGCAGCTTGTTTTTATTGGCCGGGTTCACTTTCAAAATTGGAGCTGT
>CAMDFN010000022.1 GCA_945897565.1 Chryseobacterium gleum | reverse complement strand
TTCGGATAAAATTCTTCTAGGTAACTCGCACAACGTTCTTCATCCGGATTGGTTGTAAAAAACAAAGACTTGCATTTGGGCAAACTCTCGGTAAGGCGAACAATATAGCCTTTATAACCTGCACGCATTTGATCTTCCAAGCCCAACACGATGAATAATTTTAGTTTTTTGATATTGAAGCCGTTCTGAAAATAGAGTTCGGCCATTCGGCGCGTGGTGCCCACAATAATTTCAGTGCCGTCAAAGAGGTCATTGCGTTGTTGCAACTTATTGCCTTTCTCTACAACTAAATCTACGGTGAGGTCTTTGGGCTTGGCGAATTGAACGAACTCCGCATGGATGGCTCTTGCCTGTTTGTCACTGGTGCAAAGGATGATGGCTCTTGGAGAACCTTCTTCGGGTTGTGGAATGACTTCGTTTACGAAGGGCCAAAGCTTCATTTCGTATTGCTCAGCAAGCGCCGAAACAAGTAAATACTGTGAGGGCTGCAATGCTTTTTGAATACTTTCCATGGTTATGATTGTAATTTTGGGTTGTCGTGATGACGCGTGGCATCGCGCTGCGTTTTCTTCTCAAGGTTTTTAAGTAAGGCAGCATCGAGGTCTATGCCAGTTTGATTGGCCAGGCAGCAAAGCACAAAAAGGATGTCGGCCATTTCGTCGCCGAGATCTTTATGCTTATCGCTTTCTTTTTCAGATTGTTCGCCATAGCGTCTGGCCATGATGCGCGCGAGCTCACCAACTTCCTCCATCAATACGGCCATATTGGTGAGTTCGTTGAAGTACCGCACACCGAGCGTTTGGATCCAGTGATCTACTTGAGCTTGTGCTTCTTTGATTTCCATGCTACAAAGGTATCAAAACCTCTCGTTGATATGCTTACCTTTGTGTTGTATGGAAAAATTGAGCAATTTCATCAACGGCCAATACGTCGCACCGCACAACGGCCGCTACCTAGACAACTACGAGCCTGCCACCGGCCAAGTCTATTCTTTGATACCCGATTCCGACGCCCACGACGTCGAGCAATCTGTTTTGGCCGCTGAGGCGGCTTTCCCTGCGTGGTCTACAATGGGGATAGAAGGGCGGGCAGCCATTCTGCGCAAGTTATCCGAAGGTATTGATGCCAATATGGATGCTTTTGTAGCGGCAGAATCCAAAGACAACGGCAAACCCTTGAGTCTTGCCCAGCATGTGGATATCCCTAGAGCGGTATCCAATTTTCATTTCTTTGCAACAGCCATTGAGCATTTTGCTTCTGAGTCGCATCATATGGAGGGCGTGGGCCTCAACTACACAACCCGCAAACCTATTGGTGTGGTGGGCTGTATATCTCCCTGGAACTTGCCGCTTTACCTTTTCTCTTGGAAAATTGCGCCGGCGCTGGCCGCAGGTAATTGCGTGGTGGCCAAACCATCAGAAGTAACGCCATACACAGCCTATATGCTGGGTAAAATTGCCAAAGAAGCTGGCATGCCCGACGGCGTACTCAATATTTTACACGGCACCGGCCCCAGCGTTGGAGATGCCATTGTGAAACACCCAAAAATCAAAGCCATTTCTTTTACTGGCGGCACCAAAACAGGCGAATACATCGCGCAAACCGCTGGGCCCATGTTCAAAAAACTATCTCTTGAACTCGGCGGCAAGAACCCCAATATCATTTTTGCCGACTGCGATTTCAAAGACGCACTCAGCACTACCATTCGCTCTTCTTTTGCCAACCAAGGCCAAATTTGCCTCTGTGGCTCTCGTATTTTCATCGAGCGTTCCATCTACGAGCCTTTCAAAGAAGCATTTGTAGCGGCGGTCTCCAAAAGTAAAGTATCGTTCCCCGAAGACCCCGAAGCCAAGCTTGGGGCCATAGTGTCAAAACCACACATGGAAAAAATCTTGAGCTACATCGCGTTGGCCAAAGAAGAGGGCGGCACCATTTTGTGCGGCGGAAAGCGCAAAATTTTAGACGGCGCCCATGCTGAAGGTTATTATATTGAGCCCACCATTATTGAAGGTTTGCACTACAACTGCCGCACCAACCAAGAAGAAATCTTTGGGCCAGTAGTGACTATCACACCGTTCGATACCGAAGAAGAAGCACTCACCATGGCCAACTCCACCCAATACGGCCTTGCCGCTACCGTCTGGACCACCGACCTCAAGCGCGCCCATCGCGTAGCCGACAAAGTAGAAGCCGGCATCGTTTGGGTCAATGCTTGGTTGGTACGCGACTTGCGCACGCCGTTTGGCGGTGTGAAAGCCTCAGGTGTGGGCCGCGAAGGCGGCTGGGAAGCCCTGCGATTCTTCACCGAAGCCAAAAATGTGTTTATCAAATATTGATGAATTGATGAATTGATGAATTGATGAATTGATGATAAATAATTTCTTTTTTGAGACACTACATTTCCTATGAAAATACTGCTCATCCTTTTTTTTCTTCTGAATTGCGGTGTTCATGCACAACTCCGGCCAGCACTTTTCCAATTCAAGACCGATACTGTCCTACAATGGCATTACCATTTTGGCGATGAGTTCAGTGGGCAAAAAGTAGATGAAAGCAAATGGTATCCGCGCTATCCTTGGGGAGGCTTATTGCTCGATCAAAGCCAATGGGCCGTGCCCGAAATGCTCACCCAAAAAAATGGCATGCTGCATTTAGGCGCTAAAGAATTTGGACAAAAAACGGCGGTTCCCAACTGGATGATCAACCAACAGCAAGCAAAGGAGCTCAATGTAGATGTCAAAAACGATTCGGTTTACCTCGATTACCTCACTTCTTGTCTTTGGAGTATCGATACCTTTCGCTACGGATATTTTGAATGCCGTGCAGTAGTGCCATCGGGCAAAGGTTTGTGGCCAGCTTTTTGGCTTTTTGGTCAGAATGGCAAAGACGAAATCGACATTATGGAATGTAAGGGAGAGCGCCGCAACGATGTGCATGTCGACATCCATTTACCTGAGCGAAAAGACTTCATTAAAAACGGTGTTGGCATCAAAAAAGACTGGGGCGGGTGGATAAAAATGAAAACGCCCATCGCAAATGACACCATTATATACTCAGGCGTATGGTTGCCTAATTCACTTACGTATTTTGTGAATGGTGTACCCGTCTCGCATTTTGCCGGTGACTTTGCTACGCCCATGAATGTGATTGTCAATTTAGCAGTAGCCAGAGACAACTACCCTTTTAATCCAGGACCCGATGCCAAAACTAAATTCCCTGCAGATTATCAAGTAGACTACGTCAGGGTTTGGAAATTGGAGCCAAACGCCGCACAAAAAATGAACGGGTTTCCTCAAATTGACCTCCGAGAAAAGGGCTGGATTCCCGTCAAAAAAGAAGTGCTCAAAAAGAAAGTACCGCTCATTTACCCTAAAAAAGAACTGCAAAAAGAACTGGGTTTTGTGAGCCTCATACCCGTTTCCAAAGATCATTACTTGGTTCAGGTCAATGGCAATGGGGAAGTTCAAGTTAGCACTTGGGTAAAGGGAATTGAACAAACAAAATTTGTATCGGAAATTGCATTCTTACAAGGTGAAAATATACTCGGAAAAGATATTTCTATTCAATTAAAAGACGCGCCGAGAAACATCGAATTGCGCATTACTTACGGTGGAAAAACCACTTCGTATTTCCCATTTAATTAGGCGCTATTTTTTCTTTTTCTCTAAAACGATAACCCGCAACAAACTTAAGGGCAAAATAAATTTGGCGGTATTTGAAGTCATCAAAATGAATGCTCTTGTTGTCAAAATCACTCACCAAAAAGAAGAATTTTTCATCGGAAGAATAGCCGCCCATTAACCTTACATCGTAACGCGGGGCGAGTCCTATTTTGATCTTGGAAAAAGCTGCTGTTTCGTATTCCTTGAATTGTAGCACCGGCCCCACGCCAACCCAACCGCCAATTTGCCAGTTCTTTTTGCGATTGACATAAGCGATGCCAGGCGTTGCGCCAAAGTCAAACGCTTTGAGGTGGGTTAGCGTTGTAAACGGATTGCTGGAATTTTGAAAAGCACTTGGAACCAAGCTACCCGATTGATTGCCCGAACCAAAATAGTTGAGTGTTCCCTTCAAGTACCAAGTAAGAATCTGGGTATTATAGTGGGCGCGCTTACCCAAAAGTCCATTCATCTGAAAATCGGCATTGCGAAAATACCACGCATTTGCCATCACATTGAGTGCATAAGCATCGGGCAAAATGGCTTTTGGTTGCTTGAGTGCATAACCAAAAGTAGATTTGAATTCTAAATCGTACCAGACGCGCTTATACGTAAAATCATAAGCGAAGTTGTATTGTGTGGTCTTGCCAAACTTATTGTTTGGGCGCAAATTTCCAATTACCGGAAACCCTATGCGCAAATGGAACCATTTGTAGGCAAAACCTAGCCCTAAAAACGGACTGAAATTATTTTTATAAGCGAGCGCTGTCGTTTGAGCACTCAAGGGATAAGTGATGCGAAATGGATTGACGTTGTAGCCTAGATCGGCATACATCACTGGCCTTTGCCGAAAACTCTCCAGGGCGGCCTGTTGGGCCAAGGAAACCGAGCTCCATAAAAAGAGACAACAACTAATGTGTAATACCTTGCTCAAGCCCAATGATAAATGCCAATACTTTTGCGCGCTCTAAGCGTTCTACACTGCGGCCTGAACCGCCACCATGGCCCGCATCCATGTTGCACTCAAAAATAAGTGCTTCCTTGTTTGTGCGCAGTGCCCTGAGTTTGGCTACGTATTTTGCGGGCTCCCAATATTGTACTTGAGAATCGTGATAACCCGACGTCACGTACATCGCTGGATAATCCATTGCATGCAGGTTGTCATAAGGAGAATATTTCAACAAATAATAGTAGTAATGTGGGTCGGACGGATTGCCCCATTCTTCGTATTCACTCGTAGTGAGTGGAATGCTCTCATCTAGCATTGTGGTCACGACGTCTACAAACGGTACTTCGGAAACAATTCCTTTGAAAAGGTAGGGCGCCATATTGGAAATAGCACCCATTAATAAACCACCTGCGCTGCCGCCGTTGGCATAAATATGAGCGGGGTCACAATAACCCATATGACCAAGAAATTCTGCTGCGTTGATGAAGTCAGTGAAGGTGTTGGTTTTCTTATCAAACTTGCCGTTCTGATACCAATCTTCTCCTAAATATTTACAGCCGCGAATATGCGCAGTAGCAAACACAAAACCACGATCGAGCAAAGAAAGGCGCGTTGGGCTAAAAATATCTGGAAGCGTATAGCCATAAGAGCCATAAGCATAAAGCATTAAAGGAGCTTTCGATAAATCTGTTCCTTTTTTGTAGACAATACTGACGGGAATTTGTGTGCCGTCATTGGCAGTGGCCCAAACGCGCTCAGAAACATAGTTGTCTGGACTAAACTGAGGGTCTTTGAGCTTTTTCTCAAAGAATATTTCTTGACTAGCGCTTTTTAAATCATAGGTATAAACCCTTGAAGGCGTGGTCATGGAATTATAGACGTAATACAATTTAGTTGCAGCGTAGTCGTCGTTCATGGCCAATCCTAGGTAATATGTTTCGCCGTCTACAGCAATATAACTTTCCTTGCCGTCTTCGACTCCTTTTAACTTGAGTTTGAGCAAACCATTATTTCGTTCCTCAATCAAGAGATAATCTTTGAAAACACTTAATCCTTCAAGAAGAACTTTTGAATCATGGGGTACTATTTCAGTACAAGATAGGATGTCGGAAGGAATTTGACGACTGAAAAGCACTCGGTTGTTAATGGCGTTGTCATTGCTCAAAATATAAAAGCCATTTTCATGGTGCTCTACCTCGTAAATATGACCAGCTTTTCGCGCAAGAAAAACTTGAGGCACAGCTTTCGCTTGATCTGCATCTAGCAGCAAGACCTCAGAAGTGGTGGAACTATAACTATAGATTTGAATGTATTTTCCTGTCAAAGTTTTACCGATACCCACACTGAATTTGTCGTCTTTTTCTTCGTAGATCAGCTCATCAGTACTTTGTGGCGTACCGATGGTGTGGCGAAAAATCAAATATTCGCGAAGGGTTTCAGGGTCTTTTTTGGAGTAATAAACTGTTTTGTTGTCGTTGGCCCAAACCAAGCCACCACTTGTTTCGGTGAGCACATCTTTGAGATATTTGCCATTTGTTCGAAAACGAATTTCATATTTACGGCGGCCTTTGAAATCTTCGCAAACGGCTAATAACTCATTATTGGGCGACGGCGCCCAACTGGCCAATTCATAAAAAGACTTGCCTTTCGCACGCTCGTTTTCATCGAAAAACAAAACTGCTTTGCCATCTAGCTCGTAGCGAAAAATTTGCTGGTAGTCTAGGCCTGCTACATTGCGCGTTTGATACTGATAACCATTCAAAATGAAAGGCGCACTTGTTTCGTTGGGGTCAATGCGCTGTTCAAATTCGGCAAGTAAGGTATTGACAAGCGGATCTAAAGCCTTGAAATAAGCAGCCGCGTAAGTGTTCTCTGCGCGCAAGTAGTCTAGAACGGGCTGCGTATCGCGTTCGCGCATCCAGTAGTAGGGGTCTTGGCGCTGGTGACCATGTTTTTCTAAAATTTGGTCTTTACGAGGTGCAACTGGTTCTTGGGCAATGATTTGGTCTTGCATAATCAAAAAAAGACTAGTAAAAATGAGTGGCAGTTTCATGACAGGATTTCTGACAAAATTAGCGATATTCTCTATTGAAAAGGTTAACTTTGAAAAGTGAAGAAACTTTATAAATATCTCCTCAATACCTTACCGCGTCCGCTACTTATTCGGCTCAGTTATATTTTTAGACTTTTTGCGCCTACACTATACAAAGGTAACACCGTTCATTGCCCTGTCTGCGACAAATCCTTCTCAAAGTTTCTTTCATACGGCTCAGCTGTAGCCCACCGCGACAACGTTCTTTGCCCCTATGACCTCACCCTTGAGCGCCATCGCCTCATGTGGCTCTACCTCAGAAATCACAGCACGTTCTTCACACAACCCGAGCTTTCGGTCTTGCACATGGCGCCAGAGCAGTGCTTCCTCGATCGCTTCAAGTCGCAAAAAAACCTCCATTACCTTACCGCAGATCTCATTTCGCCAATCGCCGATCTGCATTTTGACCTCCACCAAATTCCGCTCGAAAACGACCGTTTTGACGTCGTGTTTTGTAACCACGTCATGGAACACGTTCAAGACCCCATCCAATGCATGTCAGAACTCTTCAGAGTGCTTAAGCCCGGGGGTTGGGCCATCATGCAAGTTCCGCAAGATTTTACCCGAGACACCACCTACGAAGACCCCTCCATTCTAACAGAAGCAGACCGCGAAAAACATTATTGGCAAAAAGACCACGTGCGTTTATTTGGAAAAGACTACCCTTCCTATCTAGAACGCGTGGGTTTTCAAACAAGTCCTTTTGATCTAAATAGTCACTACTCTCAAGAAGAAATTGAACGCTTCCGACTCATGAAAAATGAGGTCTTATATATCTTTAAAAAGCCGCAAATATGAGAATTGTATGCTTCACCCTCCTCTTTTTCACCTCGCTTTTCAGTTGGTCCCAAAAAAATATTTTCTTGCATCTAAAACCCGTGTTTGGCACTCAACCATTCGCACTCAACCAAACCTTTATCGGAAATGATGGCATCGCTGTTGAAATTCAAGATTTCAATTATTATTTATCCGATGTCCTTATTTTCCACGACAACGGGCAGCAAACCCACCTGCTCACCGACATCTGGTTGGTGACGCCCAGCCAAAATAGCCTTTACTTGGGTTACCTTGCGCTCAACCAAATTGATTCCATTCTTTTTACAATAGGTGTTCCCAAACGCTACAACATCCAAGCCGGTGCGCTCGCTCAAGACATTTCTACTTACCCAGAAACTCATCCGCTAAGTTTTCAGAGCCCATCCATGTATTGGGGTTGGTCTTTTGGCTACATGCACATGATCGCCAGCGGCAAAGCAGACAGCAACAACGACGGCGTTCCAAATGCCTACTACGAATTGCACAATCTTGGCAACAACAACCAACAAAGCCTCACGCTACCTGCTATACAAACAACAAGCGGCAATCAAATTGACCTTCATTACAACTGCCATATTGATCGCTGGCTCAACCAAATGCCACTCTCGAGTGTAGGCGTGCTTCATGGCGAAACAGGTCTCAATCTCAGCATTTTACAAAATGTAAACACACAAGAAGTGTTTACGCTAGATGCAGCAGCAAAGCTCCGAGAAAATGAAACTACTTTGGTTTCTTGGAAGCAATCTGCTACTGAAATTACTATACAAGGTCTTCAAAATCAATCCATTGAAAGCTATCAAGTATTTTCAAATACAGGTCAAAAAGTAAGAGATATTCACGCAAATACGCCCTTCGCCTCCATACTTCTTGAGCAACTTCAAAGTGGTCTTTATCTCATCAATGTGGAAATGAACAACGGGAAGAGTCAAGTATTTCGCATTGTCAAACCCTAACTGATGCTGCGCTTTTTATCCATAGCGCTGCTCCTTGTCAGTGGCTTTGTGGCACTGCGCTGCGGTCAGTCGCAAGATTTAAACGCTGCGGTTCTTGTTCCAGCACCCACAGACAATCCTCAAAACGCTGAGAAAATCGCGTTGGGACGCCAACTCTTTTTTGATACCCGCCTTTCCTTAGACGGCACGGTTTCTTGTGCAACCTGCCACGATCCCAAAAAAGCATTCACCGACAACCTTGCCCACAGCAAAGGCATCAACGGCCAGTTGAGCGAACGCAATGCGCCTAGCATTCTCAATGCCGCGTTTCTCAAAACAGCGATGTTCGATGCGCATCTAGCCACACTTGAATTACAAGCAATTGTTCCGATTCAAGAACCTGTAGAGATGGGGCACAACATGAAAATCCTCATCAAGCAACTGCGCCAAATTCCAGCATACCAAGCTGCGGCTCAAGCCATTTACGGCCGAGATTTCGACGCTTGGGTACTCACGCGCAGCCTAGCTGCTTTTGAGCGCAGCCTACTTTCCATGAATGCGCCTTTTGACCAATATATGGCCGGCAACAAAAAGGCAATGAGTAAAGACCAACTTGCAGGGTGGCGCATTTTTTCAGAAGAATTATATTGCACAAAATGTCATCCGGCGCCTTATTTCACGACGTACGAAGCGGCTAACAATGGTTTGTATGCCAGCTACGAAGGTAAAAATGACCAAGGACGTTTTCGCATTCACCACGACTCCCTAGACATCGGCAAATTCAAAGTTCCTTCCTTGCGCAATTTGCCATTAACTTACCCTTACATGCACGACGGAAGTCTTCAGAACCTATCAGCGGTTGTTGCGCATTACCAAAATGGAGGCGCCGGACACCCGCTACAAGACAAGCAAATCAAACAATTCGAGCTGAGCAGCAAAGAAAAACAGCAACTCCTCGATTTTTTTAGTGCATTAGTCGATACTTCTTACCTGCGCAGAAACAGCTTTTAAGCGAGATTGCTTACCTTTGTTGCTTCAAAAACATAGGCTATGTATCGCTCACACACTTGCGGAGAATTAAGAATTGAACACATCGGAACAAAAGTCACGCTTGCGGGCTGGATGCAACGCTCCAGAGACCTCGGCGGCATGACCTTCATCGACCTCCGCGATCGTTACGGCCTTACCCAATTGGCCTTCAATATGGAAAGCAATGCCGCACTCTGCGAGCAGGCCCGTAAGCTAGGCCGCGAGTTCGTGATCCAAGTTGAAGGTGAAGTTATTGAACGCAGCAGCAAAAACAAAAACATCCCAACTGGTGAAATCGAAATCAACGTCACCCAATTAACCATCCTCAACGCAGCTAAATTACCACCATTCACTATCGAAGACGAGACAGATGGAGGCGACGAACTGCGCATGCAATACCGCTACCTAGATTTGCGCCGCAACCCGGTATTGGAAAAACTGCGCCTGCGCAACCGCGTAGCCCTAGAAACCCGCAAATACCTCGACTCCAAAGAATTTTTGGATGTCGAAACACCTGTCTTGATCAAGTCTACACCAGAAGGTGCCCGAGACTTTGTAGTGCCAAGCCGTATGAACGAAGGTCAATTTTATGCGCTTCCGCAATCGCCACAAACATTCAAGCAATTGCTCATGGTGAGTGGTTTTGACCGCTATTACCAAATTGTCAAGTGTTTCCGCGACGAAGACCTCCGTGCAGACCGCCAACCCGAGTTCACGCAAATCGACTGCGAAATGGCGTTTGTAGAGCAAAACGATATCCTCAACATGTTCGAGGGCCTCATCAAGCACCTTTTCGAAACCGTTCGCGGTGTCAAATTCGAGGGCGCTTTTCCGCGCATGACCTACGCCGAAGCCATGGAACGCTATGGCTCAGACAAACCCGATATCCGCTTCGGCATGGAGTTCGTGGACCTCACCGCTCTAGCCCAACAAAACGAGTTTGTCGTTTTCAATAGTGCTGAATGCGTTTTAGGCATTAACGCAACAGGCTGCAGCGAATTCACCCGCAAACAACTCGACGAACTCACCGAATGGCTCAAGCGCCCTCAAATTGGTGCCAAAGGCTTGGTTTACATCAAATGTAATACAGACGGCACCTTCAAATCTAGCGTAGACAAATTCTACAGTGAAGCAGATTTGAAAGCCATGGCTGAGCAAGCAGATGCCAAGCCAGGCGATTTAATTCTACTCCTTTGCGGAGAGCTTGCCAAAACACGCAAACAACTCAACGAACTGCGTTTGCACCTCGCTGGCCAACTTGGCCTGCGCGACCCAAACGCTTTCAAACCACTTTGGGTCTTGGACTTTCCACTACTTGAATGGGACGAACAAAACGGCCGCTACCACGCCATGCACCACCCGTTTACCTCACCTAAACCGGAAGACATGCACCTCATTGAAACCGACCCAGGAAAAGTGCGCGCCAATGCCTATGACCTCGCCATGAACGGCGTAGAACTTGGTGGTGGCTCTATACGCATCCATGACCGCGCGCTCCAATCCAGAATGTTTGACCTGCTCGGTTTCAGCAAAGAAGAAGCGCAAGCACAATTTGGCTTTTTAATGTCGGCATTTGAATACGGTGCTCCTCCACACGGTGGATTAGCCTTTGGGCTAGACCGCTTAGTGGCTACCATGGGTGGTTCAGAATCTATTCGCGACTACATCGCTTTTCCGAAAAACAACTCAGGCCGAGACACCATGATCGACGCGCCATCGCCATTGAACGAAGCTCAACTCAAAGAATTAGGTCTCAAGCTCAACTAAGCTGCTTGTTAATTGTTGTAAAGATATGAATCCACAAATCGATCAACTTCAAGCTGCGCTCAGCGCACAACGCACCAAACTATTGGCGCACCCGATGTATGCACAAATCCATAGCAGCACTGATTTTCAGCTGTTCATGGAACAACACATTTTCGCCGTCTGGGACTTCATGAGCCTACTCAAAGCCCTGCAGCGCAACCTCACATGTGTCGAAGTGCCGTGGTCGCCAAAAGGGTCGCCCGTTACACGCCGTTTCATCAATGAAATTGTTTTAGGAGAAGAATCTGACCTAGACAGCGACGGCAAAGTCCTGAGCCACTTTGAAATGTATTTGGAAGCCATGCAGCAAATAGGCGCTAACACGCTGCCCATTCACCAACTCACAGAGTGGCTTTCTTACGGCAAAACTCTTGACGACGCACTATACCAGCTAGACATCCGCGAAGAAACCCGCGCATTTGTGCGCTTTACTTTTGAGGTCATCAATAGCGGGCAAATCCATAAAATTGCAGCTTTGTTTACCTTTGGGCGCGAAGACCTCATCCCCGATATGTTCATTGAAATTTTGCGCGAAATGCAAGGCCAAGGACAAACAAACATCGATAAACTCCTTTACTACCTAGAGCGCCATATTGAAATAGACGGCGGCGATCACGGTCCTATTTCGCTACAAATGATGGAAGAAATTTGTGGAGCTGACGCCATCAAGTGGCAAGAAGCCACAGCAGTTTCTATTCAGGCGCTCGAAAAACGCTACGCGTTGTGGGATGGCGTTCAAGCCAAACTCAACTCCAAGTAGTACCCTCTTTACCGTCCTTCACTACAATACCGGCGTTGGCCAAGCCATCTCGGATTTGATCTGAAGTTGTCCAGTCTTTGTTGGTACGGGCTTGCCCGCGCAAATCCAAAACGAGGTCCATTACTGGAGCCAAACGACTTTCAGCTCCTGTGGCTTCTTTTTGAAGACCCAAAACATCATATGCAAATACAGTAATTTTCTCTTTGAGCAAAGTGAGGTCAGTTGCTGAAATTTGGTCTTTGCCATCGTTGACCAAGTTGATGAGGCGTGTGGCTTCAAACAAATTGGCAACGAGAATAGGCGCGTTGAAGTCGTCGTTCATGGCTTTATAGAACGATTGTACCAATGCATTGACATCAAAAGAAGATTGTGCTTTGGGTTCTATGCGATCGAGCGTAGCGATGGCGTCGGTCAGTTTAGACAAGCCTTTTTCTGCCGCATTCAGCGCATCTTGGGTGAAGTCTAGGTTGCTGCGATAATGCGCCTGCATCATGAAAAAACGCACTACATTGGGCGTATACGATTTTTCAAATAAGCCAGTGCTGCCATCTAGGATTTGCTTGGGTAAGAAATAATTGCCAAAAGATTTAGACATTTTTTGGCCATTGACATTGAGCATGTTGGCATGCATCCAGTAGCGCGCAGGGTTGCAGCCAAAAGAGCCACAGCTTTGGGCAATTTCGTCTTCGTGGTGCGGAAATTTGAGGTCCATGCCGCCGCCGTGGATATCAAATTGCTTGCCGAGGTATTTGGTGCTCATGGCGGTGCACTCGATGTGCCAACCGGGGTTGCCGTTGCCCCAAGGTGAACGCCAAATTTGCATGTCGTCGGGGTTGGCTTTTTTCCAAAGTGCAAAATCGGCAAAGAAACGCTTTTCGTCTTGGGCGTTGAGCGCGCGGGTTTCGTTTTCGAGTTCGTCTACCTTGCGCCCACTCAAGATGCCGTAATGGTAGTCTTGCATGTAGCGACGTGTATCAAAATAAACAGAGCCGTTGGCTTCATAGGCATAGCCGTTGGCTAAAATTTGCTCGATGATTTCAATTTGCTCTTGAATGTGCTGGGTTGCGGTAGGTTCTATAGACGGCGGCAAGAGATTGTAAATGCGCTGTAGTTCTTGAAATTTAACGGCGTATTTATAGACAATTTCTAAAGACTGCAGCTGCTCCGCTTTGGCGGCAACGCCGATGCTATCGATTTCTTGACCAGCTGAGTTTGTGATATGGCCCGCATCGGTGATATTGCGGACGTACTTGACGCTGAAACCTAGATGCAGTAAATAGCGGTAGATGAGGTCAAAATTGATGAAAGTGCGCATATTGCCCATATGTGGTTCGCTGTAAAGCGTTGGGCCACATACATACATCCCAATCTTGCCTTCTACGAGCGGAACAAAAGGTTCTTTTTCGCCTTTCAAACTATTGTAGATGATGAGTTGGTCTTGTTGAGCTTTCATTTTATGTGCTTATTCTTACAAATTTAGCCAAATTTACGGCATCATTTTTGTTAAGTTTGTGGCATGAACGCAATTTACAGTTTCCTAACTGCCTTGTTGTTTTCACTTAGCCTAAGTGGAGATTTACCCTACACAACAATTCAACGCGGAATGGAAACCAACGACGCACATGCGATTGTTAATTTAGGTAAAGATAAAATTGTTTTACAAGTACCTGGTTCTGATGGTGCGTATCCGCTTTCTCAAGCCGAAATGATCTTAACGAGCTTTTTTCAAAAAAATCCAAAAGGAACTTTCGTTTTCAGGTATAAAAACACCAAATCTATAGAAGGAAACGGCACCGTGATTGGCTCGTATGTCTCTAAAGGCAACAGTTACCGCAGTACTTTTCAGTTCCGCAGCGGCAAGTACGAAACAAAGCTCGAAAGCCTGAGTATCGTTAAGGAATAAACTTAAGCTTGCTGCCCTCTGTTTTCTTTGAGCGTATTGAAGAAGATGATGCCGTAACCAATCGCGAGCATCAAGTGGAAAGGCACCATGCCGAGGTCGCCATAAAGTGCTCTGTTCACAGCCGTAAAGCCAAACGTTACCATCAAGATACCCTCAAGAATATTGATGATTGACAAACTCTTTTTGTCGTATTTGTTGCCCTTGAACTCATCTTTCTTGGCTACGTTAAATTTAGGCGTGCGCACAAAAGAACTCTTGATGCCGAGGTAGCCTTCTATAACTGCCACCGCATTGCTCAAGCCGAGCGCCATAGAAACCGTTAAGAACTGCACAAAACGACCCAAGAAACGCAAGAGGTCTCCAAAGAAGTTGCCGCGCTTATCGCGAAAAGAATTCCAGTAGTAGAAAGCCAAGAAGATGGTACTAGAGAAGAAATACATCCCGTACTTGATGAAGATATTGAGATCAGAGAAAGAATCTTTGATGTGCAATACCGCCAAACTAATTAAAGAAAGAATCAAAATAAAGACAAATACCGATGAGTTGAAAAGGTGGGCCAAGCCGTGGATGCGGTCTCCAATTTTGAGTCCTTTTGTAGTTGCCAAGCGCTTCCACATCTTGATGAATACCTCTGCGCCGCCTTTCATCCAGCGGTGTTGTTGGCTTTTGAGCGCAGACATCGTGATAGGCAATTCTGCCGGCGACTCTACTTCTTCTAAATAAACAAAACGCCAGCCTTTCATTTGGGCACGATAGCTGAGGTCGAGGTCTTCGGTGATGGTGTCGTGTTCCCAGCCGCCTGCATCGTCGATGGTGGCGCGGCGCCAAACGCCAGCTGTTCCGTTAAAGTTGATGTAATGCCCACTCACATTGCGACCACCTTGCTCAATAGCGAAGTGTCCGTTTAAGCCAAATGCTTGCAGCTCAGTAAGCAAAGAATAAGACTTATTGAGGTGGCCCCAACGCGTTTGTACCACACCCACATTTTCAGAGAAATAAGGAATAGTGCGCATTAAGAAATCTTTGCTGGGTACAAAATCAGCGTCAAAAATAGCGATGAATTCACCTTCAACTTTATCCATTGCACAATCCAAAGCACCTGCTTTGTAACCAGTGCGGTCTGTGCGGTGAATATGCTGAATATTGATGCCTCTTGCCGCTACTTCAGCGCACTTGTTGGCAATGATGTCTTTGGTTTCGTCTGTGGAGTCGTCGAGAACTTGAATTTGGAATTTGTCTCGGGGGTAGTCTATTTCGGCACAAGTTTCGATGATGCGCTCAGCTACGTACATTTCGTTGTACATCGGCAACTGTACGGTAACTTTTGGTGCGTTGGCTAAATCGAACGGTGGGGTAACGCGGCTTTGTTGTTTCTTCTTGTTCTTGACATAGGCGATGGCCAAACTCAATTGGATGACACTGTAGAAGAAAATCAGGAGCAAACACAAACCGTAAATCACCAAAATGACGCGGGCCAACATGTGCGACCAATAATGTTCTTTTCCTTTGTAATCTCCCCAGTTGAACAACCAAGATACTTCTAGTTGTGCTGTAAAAGGTTCTGTTTGGCTAAATGTATAATGGATAAGGTGTTCTTTGGCGTTTGTTTCAAATACTTTTAAAACTGTTGGGCGGTAATCTTTGTCAATTAAGCGCAATTTTGATTTACCAATCGGGATATTTCTGAATGTAAATTTTCCGTTGTCATCGGTTTCTGCAGTATATACTTTACCCGTAACCAATGATTTGAGTTGTACCTCAACCTCCTCGACGTCAGACTTCGTTTTGAAATCAACTAAAAAGCCTTCGATTTTTTTAGATACAGGGATCGCAAGGTCTTTGTGGGCGTGCCCTGCAAAGGCTATTGACAAGCCAAAAACGAGCAATAATAAAGAGTTCTTCATTCGAGAAAACGCAATAGGTGTGAAAATAAAAAGCAAATATAGATTTATTCTTTCATTAAGGTCATTTCATCGACCAAGTGTTTGGCTCCTGAATAGATATCCATGACCCACAGCACATAGCGGATATCGACTACAATGTTGCGGCAGCGGTTCGGATCGAACAAATAATCGCTCATGGTGCTCTCCCAACTGCGGTCAAAATTGAGCCCCATTAAATAGCCATTTTCATCTAAAACTGGAGAGCCAGAATTACCTCCGGTAGTGTGGTTAGAGCCCGTAAAACAGACCCACAAATCAGCGCCTTGTGCATAAGGCCCGTAATTTTTGGCGGCGTGCAATTCGAGCATGCGCGGCAAGAGTTCAAAATCGGGGTTGCCCGTGTTGTATTTAGCCACTATTCCATCTAATGTGGTGTGTTCGGTGTAGCGCATGCCATCTGTTGGTGCCGAACCTTCGAGCTGCCCGTAGGTAATGCGCAGCGTAGAATTGGCATCGGGCCAGTGTTTGTATGTCGAATACATAACGTACTTGCCTTCGACATAAACCTGCATCCACTTATTGACCTCTGCTTGGAAAGCCTTGTAAGCAGGCACTATCTCATTTCTGAATGGCGTGAAAAACTGATTAAAATGCACAAAACCAACGTCTTTTTCGATTTTTTTGAGCGATTTTGCACTAAAACTGCTCAAAAACGCTTTGTAACGAGCCGCATCCGTAAAGATCGATTTGCTATAAATAAGTTCTGTTAATTGCTCAACTGTGGTTCCTTTCAACACTTGTTGGGTATAATTGAGGTATAATTTGGTCAAGTCCAAGAAAATTTGACGATCAACTGCTACATTGTAATTTTTAAAGTAACCATCTGCACTCGTTTGTAGTTTGTTTAAGACACCCTGCAGTTCGTTGTTGGCCGCATATTTTGCATGGTTAGTGAGCAAGTCTTCTATACCGCGAACCAACTTGAAATATTCCGGCCCTACAGAAAAATATTCCACGCCAATGGCATAATTGTACTCTGTTTTGGTTCCTTCGGCCATGAGGCCATTGAGTGTTTGCAGCGCAACTGCAAATTTGGCCCACTCAGGTTTGCTAATTGCCATCGCTTTGTATTTGGCTTCATAATCGAGTTTGAGTTGAACCGCATTTAAATTTTCCAAGCCCTCTACCTGACCAATCCATTTTTTCCAAGCATTGGCAATGCTCGCTTGTTTGGCCGAATACTGAATACGCGTCAGGTCAGAAGCTTTCATACCAGCGTCTATAGCTGCCAAAGAATGATTGCGCATTTCGATACGCGCAGGGCGTTCCTTTTCAATAATGAATTTCAAGTATTCCGAAACAACGTGTTGCTCGGTGGTACCTGGAAAACCGTAAACCATGGTGAAGTCACCTTCTTGGCGGTTTTGAAAAGATATGGGGAGGTAATGCAGCGGCTTATAAGGTTGGTTTTCAGTAGAAAACGCCGCTGGTTTGTTGTCTTTGCCCGCATAAATGCGGAAAACCGAGAAGTCGCCCGTGTGGCGCGGCCAAACCCAGTTGTCGGTATCGCCACCAAATTTGCCAATTGAGTTGGGAGGGGTGCCCACAAAACGCACATCTGTAAACGTTTCTTTGAGCATGAGGTAATAATCATTGCCATAATTAAACGCCTTGATCTCTGCCTCAAAATGCGTTCCGGCAATTGCCTCTGCTATTAATTTCTTGATATTCGCCGCAATCATCGCTTGATCTGCTTTTGAGCTAGCACCTGCCAACACTGCAGCAGTTACATCTTCAATACGGACGATGCGCATTGCTGTAAGGCCCGGATTAGGCAATTCTTCAGCCAAATTTTTAGCCCAAAATCCGTTTTTCAGGTAATCGTGCTCCAAAGAACTGTGCGCCTGAATTTGGCCATAGCCACAGTGGTGATTGGTCAGCAGCAAACCCTTGTCAGAAACCAACTCTGCCGTACAACCGCCTCCAAACTGAAAAATAGCATCTTTGATACTTGTGTTGTTGACGCTATAGATATCGGCAGCACTGAGCTTCATGCCCTTGGCTTTCATGTCGTTTTCAAACGCCGCAATCAAAGACGGAATCAGCATGCCTTCCTCAGCCAACACTGGCTTAAGGCCCAAAATAGCTATACAAAATAAGACGAGTAAACGCAGTTTCATAGGGTTGTAAATTTGAATACGAAGGTAGGGAAATTATGGCTTTGCAAATTAATGTTAATAATGTCACATTATAATGTGATTTCATGTAAATATAAGTATCACACGTGATTAAAAACGCTTAATATCACATTATAACATGTTTTTTATGTATATTACAAGATGATTGCCTATATTTGCATTCTAAATCACAATATAATGTTAGTTAAAGAGCTTGGTTTAACAATTAAAAAAAGACGTAAAGAGCTAGGTATTACCCAGCCGCATCTTTCTGAATTAGCCCAAATCAGTATAAATACGCTATACAAAATAGAAAAAGGGCAAGCAAACCCGTCATTGGAGGTTTTGAATAAAATTGGTGAAATATTAGGGATGGAGTTAACGTTTCAAGTCAAACAAAATCATTTTTAATCCATGCGCACACTTGAAATTTATCGCAACGGCGTTTTGGCCGGTCAGCTCATAGAGGAAAATACAAACCAATACTATTTTCTTTATGACCTCAGCTACCTCATGAATGAAAAGTGCCCAGCAATCAGCCTCACCCTACCTAAAACAGAAGAAAAATTCAAGAGCAACTTATTATTTCCTTTCTTTTTTAATATGCTCAGCGAAGGTGTAAACCGCAAACTGCAAAGTCTATACTTAAGAATTGACGAAAACGATCACTTCGGGCTCCTTGCAGCCACCGCACAAACCGATACAATAGGTGCAATTACCGTCAAACCAATATAGCTATGCATACATTTCAGCCAATTCAATGTTGTCCAGGAACCCTTGCCGATGGTTACAATACTTTTAGTCCAACCTGCCTACGCCGCATGTTTGCAGGTAAAAAAGTGGACCACCTATTGCCCTATGAACAACCTCAGCTCAGTGAGGATGTTCAAGCGCTCTTTCTAGACAACCGCAAACGGATTTCAATATCTGGAGTTCAAGAAAAATTGAGCCTCATTTTAGACAAGAACAAATTGCGTCTGACCAGAGAAAATGAACAGGGTCAATACATTCTTAAACCCATTCCAAGAGACTTAAAAAAAATTGATCAGGTGCCCGCCAATGAACATTTAACCATGCAAATAGCGCGGCAGGTATATGGCATTCAGACTGCAGAAAATGTGCTTGTTTTTTTCAAGAATGGTAGCCCCGCTTACCTCACCAAACGTTTTGATGTGAATGAAACAGGCGCCAAGTGGGGCATTGAAGACTTTGCCTCAATAGCCGGAAAAACTACAGAAAATGCAGGGCCAAACTTTAAGTATGATTATAGTTACGAAGAAGTAGGCCTATTGATACAAAAATATGTGCCTGCATGGCGGGTAGAAATCGAGAAATACTTCACAATTGTATTGTTCAATTTTCTTTTTTCAAATGGTGATGCACACCTCAAAAACTTTTCCTTACTAGAAACAACTCAAGGAGACTACCTTTTGAGCCCAGCCTATGATTTATTAAACACCAAACTGCACGTAGACGACTCAGACTTTGCCTTAGACAAAGGGCTCTTCAAAGACGATTTTAAAAGCGAACAATATAAAATTCGCAACCATCCGCACCTGCTCGATTTCATCGAATTCGGCAAGCGCATTGGGGTTCGCGAAGACCGCATAGAAAAGTTAATCGCCCCTTTTCTTCAAACACCACCACTATTGCAAAAACTCATCTCCAACTCATTTCTCAACACCGCCAACAAGCGCGGTTATCTGATGATGTATCAAGCAAAAAGAAATTTTTTGGTGAAGTGACCTAACCATATTTTGCTGAGGTTACAAGGGAGAAATCGGCGGGTGAAGAAGTTGTTCAAGTTAGTTCAAGTATTATTTCAAAAAGGAAAGGACTTCTAATTGTTGCTAATTTTGAAGATGCCCAAACCAAATTTTGTCATTTCAGGCTATCAAAAAAACGAGTTGTTCAAGCAACTCTGTATTCAAATTGGGTTTCCAATCAGAACAAAAAGCGATTGCAGAAAAGTAAGCGAGCTCATTGATCAAGCTGGGTTAGCTAGCATTTCAGAAAGTACTATTTATCGTTTATTTTTACTCAAGACCAACAACAATCAGCCCTACCTCTATTTTAGCCAGCCCGCACATCTCTGGCGCAGCTAACGGCACCAAAGCTGCAATTCTCAATAATCCTTACTTCGCTGCGATTTCTGGAAAGTATCAAAATGAAAGGTTGGCGAGGATCATTTTGAGCCAGTTGTAAGCATCGGGAGGGTTATTTCAGAACCTAGTTCATTGGATTCGAAGTTATTTGTGAGAAATATAAAAACGACTTGAAATTTACTTAAATGATTGATATTTAATTATTTTTGGATAAATTCAGTTGTCATGTCATTACAAAGATTCATAGCGTTTGCTATTTTTTTCAGCCTTACTATTCATCAACAGTTTTGTGCTCAACTAACTTTAGAGCATACCTATACCGGCGGTGCTTCTGCGTATCCAAATGTTGGCCAGGTTCGGACTTTCATGGTGAATTTAGAAGTGGATGGCTACAAATATGTAAAAGTCAATTTGAGTAACGCTACCTTAACTTTTTACAATTTAAACCATTCTGTTTTCAAGTCATTTTCGTTTTCTTCTGCGGCCGATCAAAATGCAAATACAACCAACACTACAGCCATATTATATATTTCTCAGCATTTATTTGACCTCGATGATCAAATAGAATTTATGTTTGTTGATTACGCCTCTATGGGGATGGGGCTAGGAAATCAATATGTTACCCAAATCATCAATGAACTCAATGAGGTAGAGATGACCATCATGGATGCCGCGCCATTAGTTAGCGTAAATGTGCCGCAACAACAAGTTCCAATTTACAATACACCACAAGGAACTAAACTCATTTTAAGTAAGCAAAATGGCGATGCTTTGATTTACAGTCTTGGCGGTACTTTGACTACTCAATTACAAGAACTTGACCCCACTTTAAATCTGCTTTCAAACGCCTTCCCAAACCCAACTCAGCAATTTGTAACCATCCCTTATCAGCTTCCACAGGGCGAAACAAGCGCCTCACTTCACCTTTACAATCAACAAGGACAACTCATCGAGACTTACACGGTAGATGCTGCGTTTTCAGAACTTATTATCCAAACCAGTGATCTTAAATCGGGTACTTATTACTACGAGTTGCAAACGCAATCTGGCCAAGTTCAAAGTAAGAAATTGGTTAAAATTGATTGATTTTTTACTATTTCAAGACAAACATTTATGAAAAAACTTCTGCTTCTTACCATTACAATGCTGGCGCTGACAATTAGCTACAGCCAAACAAATATTTACCATTCATTTCCAGATAGCAATGCGATTTGGAATGTAACTTATTATGGGTATCAGGCTCAGTGTTCTAAATACAGCTACACATTGAACAGTGATACCGTTGTGAATTCTGTTACCTACAAAAAAATTTTTAAGCAATTAAGCTACTATCCTTATAACCTAATGATGAACGACTGTGACTGGTGTTGCCCTAGTCTCCTAAGTGTTTACTATGCCGGAGCACTCAGGGAAGATACTATTGCCCACAAGGTTTATTTTTTACCAGAAAGTTACAATACCGATACGTTGCTTTATGATTTTAACTTAGCGGTAGGAGACCCAATCCCTTTCAGCTGGAATAATTGGTGTTCTTATCTGCAGGTGGGGTCAATTGACTCAGTATTGATTGGCACCAACTACCGTAAGCGGTGGAACTTTAATATTCCAAATAATGAATGCCTCTCCTCATATGCTTCTTCAATGATTGAAGGTATTGGAAATACGTTCGGCTTATTGGAACGCTTTGATTTTTTTGAACAGGGTGGTTATCTCGATTGTTTTTCTCAGAACAATCATACCTTGTATCCAACATATTCCCCAAATTCAGGATGCACGCTTGTTTCGGGAGTTGAAGAAAAATCACAAGTAAGCTTTAAAGTCTCACCTAACCCGCTCTCATATCAGGCAACTATTCAATTTGAAAATAAATTGCAAAATGCTACGCTTTCGTTGTATAATTGCTTTGGACAAAAAGTAAAAGAAATAACAAATATCAATGACCAGACAATTATTCTCACACGAGACAATCTAACTAACGGACTGTATTACGCTCAGCTCACACAAGAAAACTATTCAGTCACTATTCAGCTCATCTTTACTGATTGAAAGTTTTAACAAAAAGGGGTAATCAAGCCAGGCGTTTACTTCCCGATTTCAACCAACCGAAAAGCGCGCTTTGTTTGTTCTATTTCACTATTACTGATGCCATGTTTCTTAGCAATTGTGCGCCATTTTGAAATTTCTTGCTGCATTTCCATTAAAATGCTTTCAGCTTTTTCACTTTTCAATTGATACAACTGAGCTGTTTCTAATGCTAACGAGGTATCTAAGTCGTTACTGTTTTCAGAAATATTCAAAGTTAAACCAATCCCCATTTCGTTAGGATTCATATCATAAGCTGGTGATAAACGCCATCCATTATCTGTGAGTATAAATCCATGATTTCGCAAATGGTCGTCTGTATTCGAGACCAATATATTAAATGCAATTCTTCGCCATAATTGTTCCAAATCTTCTTTTGCTTCAGGGCAATTTTGCATGATGAAACCAACCAAATCAAGATACCCAATTCCTTCTACATGATCAGTGCCATCTTGTAGTCCCAACAAAGTCATTGCCGATGCAAAATGAATACGCCGTTGATCATTTGTTCGATCGAAGCGTTTCGATAAATAGGTATGATGCTGACCTGAAAATTTTTGCAAGCGCGCTTCTGAAACATGAATACCACAGGCTTTGGCTAATTCATGCAATACCATTTCCCAAGCACCCGCATTTTTGTCATCTCTGGAACTTGGAAATTTTGCAATCCATAAATGTCCTTTATCATCGATCACGCTGGCTTTGGGTCTGGCGCCTCCTAATGAAGAACCTGGATCAATCAATACACTTAACCATTGTGCATATTCAGGGTCGTTTATAGCATCATCACGTTCTAGCTGCAAACTTGCATGCTCTAGTTCTCGAAGTGAAGTCCATGGTGGCGTTGCCATTTTCCTCTGATCATTCATGAAAGCCCCATCTTCACTCAATTTAAATCTCACTCCACCCATTCGATGCCCGTCAAAAACACCCAATAAAAAATCACTTTCAAAAAGCGTTCTTTCCTCTCGGCCTTCTTGCTTTGCTTGCCATGCTTCTCTTCTTCGCATCAAGAGCCTACCCCAACGATCGGGTGATGAATCAAGGAAAAGCCCAAAGTTGTTTTTCTCTTCAGGCAAATATTGTTTTCCCTTGTAAAATCCCAAATGTGGATCCAAGAGTAATATTGGGTTTTGCGCAGTCACCCAAGTCTCAGCGTACTCAAATGAAAATATCTCCTTTCCACGCACACGTTGGGAAGTCAAAAATCCCATTAATTGAACTTCTTCTAAGAACTCCCAATCTGCATAAACCCATATTTTAATCTGGTTTTGCTTCATGACTTTTTCGTTTGTTTTGGTGCGCGTTTATTGCTTACAATTCCAGCATCTTGCAATTTTCTTCCCAAAGGGTCGGCTGCTGCAACTTGGGTTAAATCCTTTTCTAAGCCTAACACAAATAGTACTTGCAAATAGCTCCCAATAGCAACCGTAGGGCTACCTTGTTCTATATTATAAATAGTTTTTCTACCAAGTCCTGTGCGCTCAGCAATTTGCTCTGCGCTCAATTTACGGCGCAAACGAGCTAATTGAATGTGTTCACCCAGCTCTTTTAAAATCTTCAAATTTTTAGGTAATATTGCAGGTGCTTCTTTCATAACTTGTATTATAAAGGACAAATATATGTTATTTATCCGTTTTATGACAAGTTATTTTTGTTTATCGGCGTTTATTTACCAATACATGAACTGATAACAAAAGATAAAACCTGAATCCCTTTACTAGAGCGGTTTTTCGCAATTTTCGCGAGCAACAAATGAGCAACAACTCATCAGATTTTGGCTTCTTTGAGCAACAAATAAGCAACAAAAAAGAACGACAAAACGAAGATAAAATAATTTAGCGAAAGTTGTCTTTTCTTATCGATATTTTCCGATTTCTACCTGCTTCCATTTCTTCAAAAAAGTACCCCGGTGAACATTGAAACATTGAAAATTGGTATAAATACCCATTTTTTTAAGGTGTAAATACCCTTCCGAGAGAAATTGAGCCGCTGTAAATTGTCACCGATTTTTTATTCAATGTATATGAGGCTATTTCTATCGTTACTGTTTTTCATGACTTTTTTTAATTTTACTGGTACTGCTCAAAGTAATGGAAACAATATTATCGTCAAGTTCAATTACTATTACCTAGATTTCAATAAGGTTGATGACCCTGAAATGGTTTCTTTTCCGTTCAAACACATATTGAACTCAAAAGCTAAATCCCAATTAGAAGAATTAGAGTTAATATTTCCCGAAATCGGAAGCTATACATTGACAAAAATCTTTAAAAATCTAACCACAAAAGATACAGTTTCAATATCGCGCCTCGGAGAAAAAATAACGATACCGCCTTTTTGGGCAGCTTTCTCCTTGTCTCTACCCGACTCAGTATCCATCAATCGATTTATGTCAATATTGAACGACGCACAACCATTAATTGAATATTGTCATTATAACTTTCAAGCATATTTACAGTCAACTCCGGATGATACGCTTTATCACAAACAGATATCGTTAAACGGGAACTCATTGCATCCTGAGGCAGGGATTCAAGTTGAAGATGCATGGGAAATTGAGACTGGTAAACCATATATCAAAGTTGGAGTTCACGATTCCGGAATTGATACGTTGCATCCCGATTTAGAGGTAATATTCGGAGGCTCTTATTTTGAACCCAATAATAGCCATCTGCTTGGATGGGGCGAGGATACCAAAGTACATGGTACGTTAGTCGCAGGCGTGATCGCTGCGAAACGCAATAATTTGACTGGCATTGCTGGTATTGCTGGAGGTGATGGGCACTCGGATTCTGGTTGTTCATTAATAGATCTCCGTGTCAATTTCTATAACCAAAACCTTGCATCATACATTTGTGCAAGTGTTGTTGATGCCGCCAGATCTGTTGGGACATATTGGGATTTCCCAGATGAGTATTATGAAGATAATTACTTCAATTATACTCCAGGTTTTGGAGTGCATATTGGCAATCATTCTTACATTATCAAAACCAATTCTCCAATTCCTCAGAACCCCAGAGAAGATAGCACATGGACAAAAAATAATGAAAGTAAATTTCAAAATAAAAATATAAATGACACCTTAATTGCTCAAACACCTATTTGTAATTTATGCCGTGAAGCATATTTATTTTCATATCGCAACGGTGTAATAAACATTGTCTCAAGAGGTAATAGTCAACATTTTAGCCCATCAACGGACCCAACACTGATCAACAATTGTTACCCTCAGTCTTTTCCGGATAACTGGATTATTTCCGTTGGTGCTTCAGGTCACGATGGTAAAACTGTGCAACTAGGTCTAAATCAAAGCACAAGCGAAGCAAATAACTATTATTGGTCAATGTATGGCGGTAATATGGATTTAATAGCACCTGGTTCTGATTCTATTGTTTTTACAACACACGTAATCAACCAAAACACTATTTCAAATCCTTATACTAAAATGAATGGCACCTCTGCAGCAGCCCCTCACGTTTCTGGAGTGGCAGCGCTTCTCTTAAGTCACTATAATAAAGATTGTTATAGTAATAGAAACTTAGCTGTAGAAGATGTTGAATACATTTTAGAGCATTCAGCTACGAATTTATACGGGCCGGGTTATGATGACACAACAGGTTGGGGTAGATTAAATGCTTATAAAGCACTCCAAATGATTGAAAATCCAACTTTGCAAATAGTTCATCCGGATAGTCTTATTAACTCATTGATTCTGAGTGTCGATACAATTTCATTAGCATATTGGGACGCATTTGTATCCAATGATTGGGGGCCTATATCAAGTGCAATGCCGTTACAAAATCATGAGTTTTATTTGGTAGAAAGAGTTTTAATTGAAAATGAATATTCATTTGCAGAATACATGTCTGGAAGTACACATTTAAAGGATATCTGGGTAAGGGAAAGTGCATCTAATTCAATTGAATTGTACAACGATTATGACTCAATATATGGAGGCCCTGCCATTGGTTGGTATCCAACATTTGATAAATTCGAAAATATGCCCTTTGTAGAGTTATATGAGATTGATACAATTAACTATACAGTTAAAACAAGAGGGTACTTTTATCATTTTATTGGACAATACAACCAACAAGAATTACCCAATTTAGAAATAAATTCTGTTCTAAATATCGATGAGTGGATTCCAGTTAACCCAGAACTTACCATGGTAAAAATGCTTTTTTCTATCTATATTGAAGATCCAATGTTGACGGATTATTATGATTTTCCCTGTGACTCATCTAATATTTTATTTGATGAGAATCTACAAGTAATAAGCTCTGGATTGAATGATTCTTTCAAACTTTATCCAAATCCAGCAAATTCTTCAATAACTATATACAGTGCATCCAGTTCGATAGAAGAAATTAGGGTTTTTGATATCAATGGGAAAATACTATTGAACCAAAAAACAAATGCAAATTCAATTGAATTAGATGTATCCTCATTCCAAAATGGAGTATATTTTATAAAGTGTAAAAATGAAGAATTAATAAGATCCCTTAAATTTATCAAGCAATGAAGCTAAAAATTCTGATATCCATTTGCTGCTTTTATAGCTTTAATTCTATCCACGCCCAAACCTGGCAATCCATCCACAAAAATCAGTTTGGCAATACAACTCCTTGGAATCAGTTTGTCATTAACCCATACAACAATGATATTTGGATGGTCAATGACAACAAGGCGGCGGTGATTCAAAATGATGGTTCAATTCAACAATTCACTTCGGTAGAATTAGGCCAACTTTGGAACGGTTCACACCTGCAATTTGCCTTTACACCCAACGATATTTATTATGCCAAAAATTTATATGGCTTGTTTAAGTTTACGGGCTTCACCTCAGTAAATGTAAATTCAGCCCTCCCTGATTATCTGAATTTACAGAGTAATGCAGATACTATTTTTGTAACTACAGGTTATCCGAATGGATTTATCAAATATACACAAGGAAATAGTGAGGTATTCAACAGATTTTACTCAAAAATAAATGCCAGAAATAACTTTTTCTACGGCCATGACGGGAGTTCTATGATCTATCAATACGATCAACAAAGTAATTCCCAAACGAATCTTACTTCAGATCCAAATTATTTGCAGGGTATTTTTCATGACACCAAATTCTCTAGATTTTCCGATACGCTTTACATTGGCGGAAGAAAAGGTATCAGCTACGCCTTCAACTACGACATTCTTGACACCATTACGCCTTACAATACTTTCAACATGCCGAGTTCGAATGTGCTAGAACTCGAGTTTGACCAACTTGACCAACTTTGGGCAGTTTTTGGTGATGCAGCCGATGTGCCTTTTGCCATTGCCAAATTGGAAGGGAGTACTTGGACTAATTTTATTGATGCAACAAATTCTCCAATTGACTTTTCGAATTTCCTAGGCTTAGAGATGGACACGCTCGGAAACGTTTGGGTAGCAGATAACTTGTATTTACACACTTTGCTTACGTCGACAAGCCCAGGATGGCTGGGAGTCAATTCAACTGAGCTTGTTTCAGATTTGGAGGTTTATCCGAATCCTTCCGATGGCGAACTATCAATAATTGGATTAGATGAAACTATTTATGGGCAAATAAGTATTTTCAATATCAATTGGCAATTGATACGCAAGCAGTTCATAGCCACCAATACAAAAACGCTTGCTTTAAATCTTACTGATTTACCCTTTGGTAGTTATTTCATTCAATATGAAACAGAAGATTTCAAAATCATAAAGAAATGGGTAAAACTTTAGGCTTCATTATTTTTCTGCTTATCCTAGCCATGGGGGCAAAGGCCCAAACCTGGCAATCCATCCACAAAAATCAGTTTGGCAATACAACTCCTTGGAATCAGTTTGTCATTAACCCATACAACAATGATATTTGGATGGTCAATGACAACAAGGCGGCGGTGATTCAAAATGATGGTTCAATTGAGTTGCTGAATCAAACTCAGCTAGGAGTTTTATGGAATGGCTCCGATTTAGAATTTGCATTTACGCCCACTAATGTTTTTTACATGAAGAAAACCTTTGGGTTATTTCAGTTTGAAAATTCTTCCAACACCCTTGTATGGACGGAACCAAACATAAATAAAATCACTTCTAATGATGATACGGTTTATGTGCTGCGCATGGGAACCCTTCTCAAGTACACAAATAGTTCTGCATTTGATTCTTATTTTCTATGCTCAGACATTGCAGTAAAGAACACTTTTTTATACACCAAAACCTATTATTTGGGTCATCAAGTAGGTTGGATGAATAGTACACTCCAAACCGATTCGGAATATTTAAATGCTGCAATAAACGACAAAAAATTTCAAAGAAATACTGATACACTCTATGTCGGGACAACAAAAGGGATCATGTATGCCTACAACTACGACATTCTCGATACCATTACGCCCAACAATACTTCCAACATGCCGAGTCCGAATGTTTTGGAACTGGAATTTGACCATCTTAACCAACTTTGGGCAGTTTTTGGCGATACAACTGATACGCCTTTTGCCATTGCCAAATTGGAAGGGAGTACTTGGACAAATTTTATTGATGCCACAAATTCTCCAATTGACTTTTCGAATTTCCTAGGCTTAGAGATAAACACGCTCGGAAACCTTTGGGTAGCAGACAACTTGTATTTACACACTTTGCTTACGTTGACAAGCCCAGGTTGGCTTGGGACAACAAGCCTTGATCCGCAATCTAATTTAGCAATATTGCCAAATCCTGCATAGAATACTTTTTGTATTAGTGGAGGTCTAAATAACGGTCAAATCGAAGTTATAGACTTGCAAGGAAGGAAAGTATTGAGCAGTGCTTCTGGCACAGATATCGATATTGGTCAGTTAAATACTGGTCAGTATTTTGTGGTCATTGAGCAGAAAACAAATAAGCAAGTGCTTGTTTTGATTAAGGAATAAACTAAAAGTGGTTGCTTCTTATCAATATTTTCCGATTTCTACCTGCCTTCATTTCTTAAAAAAAGTACCCCGGTGAACATTGAACAAATGAATAAATGAAGAATGGAAATCGACCTGTTTCTTATAAATCAAAATCGATTAATTGTCGTAATATGTCTAAACAAGTCTAAGTTTGCATCCTATTCCGTACTCAAGTGTCCGATGCCTTTTTCTTCAGAAAAAATGATTTTACTTTAGTCTTCTATGGAAGCAAATAGTACGATAGAAATCACCAACGAGATGATCTTCGAGGAACTCCAAATCATAAGATCTCAATTGGAGAAAATGCAAGCTGATATTGAAATCCTCAAAAACCCCGTTGGCGAATTCACTTCAAAGTGGGTTGATACCTATGACGTCATGCGAATGCTACGAATTAGCCGGCGTACTATGGACAATTACATTAAAGAGGGAAAGCTCACGCCAACTCGGATTAAAAAGCGCAATTATTTTGAAGTAGCTCAAGTAAAAGCACTCATGAAAATTCCGGATGAAAGGCTTCTTTCGTATGGTGTCGATGTCCCTTGGTTGCGAGAACATGTTCGGCCTTTTTTGGAAATGGGGGGTGATTGATTCCGTTTGAGTTATTGCATTTTTTGCAACATCTCATCATACCCATCTATTTCTAAAATACTTTTTCAGGAAAAATACCCCTACTACCACCCCCAATTACCCCCCAACAACTCCACCAATTCATAAACCGTAGTTACGCTCTGATCGAATGCATGTTCTGGTTGTGGGAATTTGGAATGGGCATTTTTGGCATTTGCGATGCCAATTTCTTTGAGTTTGTTGAGTTGGAGCCACATGCGTTCGCCTTGGCTAAGGCCTTTTTCTCTGAATTTGTATTCTGGTAAATGCTTCTTTAGCTTCTTTTCGTAATCCTTGCGTTGAATAGGGGCTATAATTTCCGTGAAATGAAAAAGCCACCAAATTTCAAAGGCTTGGCAGCTATATGCGACTTTCATGTCATTTTCTTTGGCTAAGGATATGGCTTTCAGGAAGTCATTTTTTGTGGTGGCGTCTTGGTCAAATACCACCCAATATTCGTCTACTGACTTTTTTACAGTGTGCTTCTGAACGATGGCCTCCTCGACAATGCGCAGGGCGTTTCCGCCTGGAATAGTTTTGCAACGCACCTTAAACTTTTTAAAATACCCCTCCTCCGTTTGGCCTTCGGTATAAATCATAAAAGTTTTACGCAGATCGTGGGGCCGCACAACCTGATGAGTTTTCATCGGACTTTTATGGATCAATTTACGAGGCATGCATCAACGATTTAAGCGGTTGTCAAAATCGCCTAAGAAAGGGAGGGCGCCATATTTACCCTTGAGGTAATTTTGTTCGATGTTCTCGTCATTTCTGGTAGACTTTCCGTCTTTTTTGAAGTCAGCCAGGGAGTATAGATTGGAGGCTCCGAAGGCGTCTTTTTCGACGAAAAATATTTGATCCCTTCTGAAAATTTTAGCGTCCAGCAAGTTTGTATTGTGGGAGGTGAAGATCAATTGGGCATGGTTCGGATTCATTTCTTTATTGTGAAATAACAGTACCAAACGCTCGGTCAGTTCTGGATGCAGCTTTGTGTCTAACTCATCAATGACCAACACACTGCCATTTTCCAATACATCTAAAATTGGCCCTGCAATATGTGCAAACTTTTGGGTGCCTTCTGATTCGAATAAACCAAAGTGAAATTCCTTTAACTCAGGGATGCCTTTTGAATTCATCACAAACCTTTTTGACATCAAGTCATCAACGGTACTGGGCTCAAGCTCCACTGAAGAACTATCGCCAACTGTGAGTTTGATATTTTGACCTTGAAAAGAATTAATGGAGATATCCTCTATACCAAAATCGGCAAATTTGATAAGCTCCACTACCTTCTTGCTAAATGCGCTACTTTCCTTCATTCGTTTAACCGTATAGGCTTTATAAGAGCGGTCCTCGATACCGGAAATAATATTGAAATGATGAACCCACTCCAAAAATCCTGCACAGTCAGCATCATTAAACTGTGCGCCAATTGTCACGAGGAATGCTTTGGAATGAACCATCTTTTTGGATGTCAATTCGTGTAGAATCTTATGCTTAGCAGGAATTGTAAACGTTTGTTTCTTGCGGTAAAAAACCTCCGACTCACGCTTCTCTTTGACATACAACCATTCTTCTTCAATACCGGCACTCACGACACTAAATCCGTAACGATAGTTTTTACCTTTCCAAAAACAGTCTATTTCAAATTGTGCCGGCATCTTAGCTTTCTCTGCATCAAGTTGAAAATTTGGCACAACAAACTCCATACTATCCAGGTTCTGATTCCCGGTAATAATGAAATTCCTAAAATGCAAAAAGGCTTTAATCAAATTACTTTTCCCACTTGCATTGGCACCATACAACACCGCAGATGTAAGTGTCTTCACATCCTTCGCATTTTCCACATAGTTCTGACTATCATCAAACAAGCGCTCCTTTTTGGCAGAAGCCTTCAACGAAAACGCTTGTGGCTCTTTGAAGGAAAGCATATTTTCAAACGAAAATCTATTTATCATAACGCCTTGTTTTTGTGATTTATTCACAAATATACCGCCTTTTTGTTGATAACACCAACTATTTAGGTCTAAAAAGGGGTAAAAACATGCAAAAAAGGTTATTAAGAATAAATTAAATGAGTTTGATCACAACAAAACAATTTAATAGTAATCCTCAATTGATTTAACTCATTTAAAGGCAGGTATATATACCCTTTTTTATAGGTATCAAATATTTTATTTTATCTAGTCTCGAGTGTAGTTTTGTTTTCAAATTAAAATCATATCTATGAAGAACAGAGCTATATTATTACTGGTGTTTAACTTTTATATAAGTATCAATTGTTTTAGTCAATACCAACATTTTCTTCAATACATTACACCGTATCTTTCTTCCCCTGTTGTAAGTGGTTTTTATCACATCAATCCAAGTAATTCATTTCAGCCTGGTTACCTATACCAACAATATAGAGTGAATACACCAGATTTCGACAATCAAATGATACTAATTGATTATCATGTAGATAGTTTAGTGGGTTACTCACATTATAAATACCAACAACTATATAAAAACATTCCGGTAGAAGGAGCTGGATGTATTGAACATTTTAACGAGTCAAATAAATTGAAATACATCAATGCTAAACTTGTTGATTCAATTAAGCAAGATACCAAACCGAGATTTGGACCCGATGAGGCAATAAATTTACTCCTTGAAAAATTAAATTCTTCTGGTCGAACAAGTTTTGCATGGGATTCTCCTGAATACGAAGCCCAAATTCAGCAGGACATGAATGATTCAACTGCAACATGGTACCCTGATGCGGAATTACTCTTTGCAGTAGACACTTTCAAAAATATGACAATGGTTATAAGTGGTGATCGCTACAAATTGGCTTATGCCATACCCATTACATTCTTAAACCCATTTGAAACAATAATTTATCATGTTGATGCAAATACTGGAGATGTTATAAAAACCATCAAAACTACTTGTAATGATGGTCCTGCATCAATAGCAAATTATGGTATGGTTAATATTGATACTGAATGGCAAGGTGGACTTGCTCAAAATTTTAATTTAAAGGCCAATGACAATGGTAGATCCATCCACACAAAAATAGCAAATCTTGATCACCCTTGGTGGACAATTTTCAACGTGACCGATGAAGACGATAATTGGGGAACAAATGTATATAAAGAAACCACAGCGCATTATTTAACAACGAAATCATGGGATTTCTATACAAATTATTTTAGTCGAAATGGTCAAGATAATAATGGAATACCAATTCGTGTATTATCTCAATTTGGCACAAACAATGCTTCGTTTGAAATAGGCAATAATTGTAATTATTTACAATTTGGCACTTCTGATTTAGGTGGTTTTCAAGGCGCTGAACCCACAACAGTCGCTCACGAATATACTCATGGAGTAATTCACCACTCTTCTCAATTAGGCAATACCTATGAAAGCGGAGCAATAAATGAAGCTGTTTGTGATATTTTTGGCGTTATTACTCAATGTTTGATGATGGATCAAGGTATGACTGATTGGATTTATGGCAATGACATTGCAAATTATGATTTTTATAAAAGGTCTTTAAAAGACCCAAAAAATTTAGGTTTCCATCTTAATTTTTTGGGAGACCTAATAGCCGGACAACCAGACACCTATTTAGGAGATTTTTGGCAGTCAGATGTCCAAGACGACGGTGGAATACATATTAACAATGGAGTAATAAACAAATGGTATTATCTCTTAACAGTAGGGGATTCAGGCACGAATGATAACGGAGATTCTTATAATATTTCTGGAATAGGAATGTCAAAATCTATGAAAATTTTGTACCACGCTATGACATCTGGCTTACTAAATTCAAGTCAATTTGATGATGCACGAGAGGCATCTATAGAATCCGCAATTGCATTATATGGCGAATGCTCATTTGAACATCAACAAACTACCGATGCTTGGTATGCTGTTGGAGTAGGTGGATTGAATGGTTGTAATGCCACCTTCATTGCTGAGAATTTACTTAATGATGATTTTAAGGTTTATCCAAACCCAACTTCCTCAATACTAAATTTTGAACTTCCGTCTTGTACCAAAAGTATAATCCAAATATCAAATCTATCCGGTGAAATTTTACTAAAATTTGAAACGTCAGACATATTCTTTTCTATGAATTTAGATTCATTAGTAAGTGGTATGTATATGGTCGCAATTGATAATAGTCGTTATATAGTGACCAAAAAAATAATACTTAATAAATAGTTTATGCGATTGTACCTGACATCAGCCATTATTTTAATTTCCTTTATTTCACGCTCTCAATTGAGACACGCTATATCGATTCAATCAGGTCTGATTCATTCATTCTTCGACAACACGCCGCTCATGAATTTTAATTTCACTTCTAAGGACCAAGGGTTGTTTCATGGTGTGTTTTTAGGGTCAAATGGTTTGAGTTATGCATATGCTTTGAATCAAAAAAGTAGTATTGCTTTAGAAGCAGATAGGCTTGCCAATAAATATGAGAAATTCAAGAGTAAGCACCAATTTGGAGATGTAGATAGAAGAGTGCTGAGTACATACGGAATAAAATACAACCGAAATTTAGTGCTCACTCAAAAATCATCATTTATCCTAGGCGCAGGAGTAAGTTATAGAGTAGGCAATGTATACCAGTATACGGTACCATCACCATTACATTATACACACGGGTATAAGGAATCTAATTTTGGGATAAATACTTTTACCGGTCTGAGATATAAACTCAGCAAAAATTTCAGTTTTTATTCTATATTAGATTTAAGGACCACCTTCTATTATGTTAACCACAAAGAACTTAATGAGTACCCTGAATTACACCCTAACTATCCCAACCGCTTTGATTTATCTTTAAAAGTAGGCTTAAGTTTTCATTTTTAAGAAATAAGCCTGACACTCTATGAATATTCTGTAATTTTTTTTCTTGAAGTAAATTAAACCCAAAAAAGGTAATTACACCTTTTTATTAAAGGAATATTACCCTATCCATGCATTGATATTACCTGAATTTTTCATCAAAAACATATTTTTGGGAAAGAAAAAATCTAATTACTAATTTTAAAATAAAAGATATGTCTACAACTGATCAAATGGGAGAATTTATTACGTTAGATGAAGCAGCACAAATGACTGCGAGCTATAGAGCAACTATTCAACCGGGTGAAACAATTGCTTATGCAATTTCTAAAGATTTTATTGCACGAATACTTGATCAAAATGATTGTGAAGGACTTCGTATTTATTATGGAAAAAATAATCAAGGAGAAACAACACTAGTTGTAACGGGTATTAATGAAAACAAAGATGACATGTATACTGGATTAATTGCAGATGGCATGGTTATCTGTCCTGTAGATTGTGGTATAACAAGTCCTTTGAACTCTTGAACGACTTTTTATATTTAGTATACTACATATCAGTTGCATCGGGCTTTATACCTTTAAGTCTTTATATTGAAAAAACAAGACTAGAACTAGTCAAGAAAAATAAGAAATTTAGATATCTATTTTATTTTGTATCATTCCGATTATTAACTGAACTTGGAATTCTGCTACTTTCCTTTGCAATTAAAAATTCATTTCCTATTGTCCATTTTTCTGTTTTAATTACTTACGTTATTGTTCTTAAATTTTTTGACTCTATATATTCTAATAGGTTATTAAAAATATATTATCTCTTAGGATTTTTGGTGTTTCTATTCGATTTATTCCTAACATCAAATCTTTATCAACCTTGTCTTTTTAGCTCATTCATAACCTTCGTGGTAATTATCCTGTTAAGTATTCAAATTTTAAATCTAGAAAATATATCTAAAGAGGAAGACAAATTAGTTAGTGCTGTATTTGTTCTTTATCTGGTACTACTTGGTTATTATCTTTTCCTAAGTTTTTTAATTCAAAGAAGTCAAGTTTCCAATATGGCAACATATATAATGCTCATTTTTAACATATTCTTTAATATTGCAATAGCTAAAATAATATGGTCCAAGAGAATGAGTTAAATATCGTAATAACATTAGGAATGCTTATGTTGATAGCACTTGGCTTGAGCATTGTAAATCTCACAAGAAAAAATCGCAGCATCAAACTCCTTGGTGCTGCTCTACTCAAAGAAGAACTCGAAAAAAAAGAGCTCGAAAAAGTTGGCATTGCAATAACAACTCAGGAGAATGAAAGAAGTGAAATTGCACGAAAATTACACGATGAGGTTGGAGGCATATTATCAATGGCGCAACTTAATCTTTCTTTGGCAGCTCTAGAAGAAAACAACGAGGATGATCAAAATTATGTGACTAAGGCTGCTAATCTCCTGGATTTAGGCAATGAACAACTGCGTGCAATTACAAAGGGTTTAGTGCCTCATTATTTGGTGAAGTTCGGCTTGTCAAAAGCCTTAGAAAAAACCATTTCTCAAAAAATGGGGCATCTAGCAACCGAATACACCTACAAAACTAATCTTCCTGAAGATTTGGAAATTGAAGAGAATAAAATGATCCATTTCTTCTACATATCAAGTGAATTGATTACAAATTTAATGAAGCACAGTAGGCCCGAGAAAGTAGATATAGTGCTAAGCTTAGATGGTAATCAATTACAATTGCACATAAAACATAACGGGCTGGCTTTGTCTCAAAATGATTATGAAAAATTCTCACAGGAATCTGATAGTCTAGGCCTAATGAATATTCAATATAGACTTCATTTGATAAACGGTCAATTACATTTTACCAGAAATAAAATAAACGGTGAGATTCTTCTAAATACAACACTAAATTTATCATAATATGGCTGAATGTATAAAATTTGCATTAGTTGAAGATCAACATATTGTTCGGGATGGTCTTGTTAGTATTATAGGTAACATTCCAAATGTTGAATTTGTATTTAGCGCCGAAAATGGTCAGGCTTTCTTAGATGAATTACCGAAACATAAGATCGATATTGTTTTTTTAGATATTGAAATGCCGGTCCTTGATGGGATTAAAACCTTTCGCAAACTAAAATTATCACACCCAGATGTTCACGTTATCATGCTCACTACACACCGCGATCCAGATATTGCGATGGAGCTTATCAAAGAAGGTGTGTCTGCGTATCTCCTAAAAACGAGTAAAATCCAAGAGATTACTCAAGCTATTCAGCAAGTGATGGAAAAAGGCAGGTATGTTTCTGAATTTGCCGAAAAGGTCATATTTGAAGAAATGAAAGCTCCAAATAAAAACAACCCACATCAATTCTCCGAAAGAGATGTGCAAATAATTAGATTTATTTGTGACGGACTAACAAGCAAAGAAATTGGAGATCGATTAAGTCTGGCAAGAAAAACAATTGAAAATGATCGATTAAGGATTTTAAGAGCATACGACGTAAAATCCTCCAATGAGCTCATACGCCTGAGCATCCTTGATGGACTCTATAAACCAAGAACCAATCAAGAAATCTTGGATGAAATTCAAGAGAAAGAAGCAGCCTCAAAGTTGCGAAGATTCTCAAGATATAGATAAACAGAGTATAATTATAGGTGCTTGTTTTTTGTTTTTAAACTGACTTCTTAACCTGAAACCAAAACGAACCACCATGTCTTTCAACTCCTTTGAGTTGCTCTTGGTTGAAAATCGGTTCCAGTTGTTTGCTCAGTTCAGGATCTTCAGAAATGAAGTAATTGGCCATCAAAAGTTTATATTTCGACGGATTCGCCAATAAGAAAATAGCCAAACCGTATTGCTCAGAGTAAAAGCGATCGCACATAAATTGCGGGTAGTCGTAAGGTAAGTAAATGTCGTGGATGTGTACAATAACGCCGCTAGAAAGCTGTGGCAATACTTCTAAGAAGAAAACCGTTGAATCAGAATTGGGCAACATGCGATGAGAGTTATCAATGAACAAAACATCGTTTTCTTTCATGCTGAAAACCAAACTAAAATCTGTGTCTTCAAATGGTTTTCTAATGACCTGATTTGCCAACTGATCTATTTCGGCCCTTGGTTGCGGATCTATTGAAATAATTTGGGTTGCTAAGCCATTGTTTTGAATGGCGCTATAAGCCACTTTTGTCGAATTACCCGACCCTACCTCAATATATTGCGCCGGTTTGAAGTGCGAAATAATGGCATACATGGCCACAATATCTAAGCCCGGAAGAAACCCATTGATATAGTAGGGTGTAATTTGATCAGACGGCAGCTGATGCTTGGGAATTGTTGCAAAATACTCCCGATGGCTCAAGGCGACATCAATTATTTCTTCAAAATGTGAACGCTGTGAATTAATGTAATCGTAAAGCCCTTGATGAGGAGGCTTCCCATGGCCATAACGCGGCTTGAACTGCACTTTGTATTCCATATACAGCACCTGCCATTTAGGCGCTAAAAAGCGGTAGAGTTTTTTAAGCATAATTAATTCAATATTGTCATTTTTGAGAAAAAACTTCCTGTTTTTCCGAATAGCCTAATATAATATAATCCAGAATTCAAATTATTCAAATTAAACATTATTTCATTTCGACCGTTACTTGATTCTATTTCTTCTTTATAAACCAGCTGACCATTTGAGCTTGATATTTCAATTGTTAATGGCAAGTTGATATCACTATTGAAATTAATAACAAATTTGCCATCGTTTACATTAGGGACAACTTTTATTTGTCTTTCAACCATTTGTTTTTTGTCATTCTCGTTTTCTTTTATACTTGTAAAGATGTTATCGGATTTTAACTTTGTAGTAGATCCTTGGATTAGATAATTCATGGAATACAAATTTATCTTTGAAATTGCGTTGATGCTATTTTGAGTAAAGAGATAATCTGGAGCAAATTGTATAGGTCTGAAGAAAAACATTTTTGAAGAAGTATTTACATTCCAATCTGAAAATTTCGCAGAATTGTATGTACTCCAATTCCAGTTTAAATTTGATGCTTCAAAATCAAATTTTGTTGCCCATGTACTAATCCCGAGAATTTCGTCTGAGGCATCTGTATCAAAATTACCCGGAATCAATTTATTCCTATAGGGGTAAACTCCAACATTTGGATTGCCATTATTACTCCATAATCTATTCCAACCCTGGTTAAATCTCAACATAGTAATCCAATCAGAATTGCCCCCTACTTGACAACAAATTAAATCAGACCGAGAATCACCATTGATATCAGCAATATAAAATAAATCATTAGGGCCAATATTCCATTCTCCTATCCAATTATTGCCGTTATTAGTCCATAAATAATCCCAATTATTGTTTTGAGAATTGAACGTGTATATGTTACAAAAATTCATCCCGCTATTTTTTTGGACACACATAAGATCGTCTTTAGAATCACCATTAAAATCACCAACTTTAAAAACATCATTAGAGAGAATGTGCCAGCCATTAATCCATCCAATGTTGGAATTATTATTCCATACTGATTGCCAATTATTAGCATTAAACCCTAGAAGATTTAAATTACCATTAGTTTTAATTAAAACCTGATCTTTACCACTATTCAAAAAATCACCAATAATGAATTCTGAGTTTGAATACACATAAACATGGCCCATATTTGGTTGTCCATTGTTTGACCAAATAAGTTTAAATTGACCATAAATAAAACTATATAGATTTATTATTAAATTATTATTTGACCCCTTTACAAGTAAAATATCTTCTTTGTTATCTCCATTAAAGTCTCCTTTATAGTAATTCTCTGTATTATTCAATGATAAATTTTCAAATAAATTAGTTTCATCATTTGTCCACATTTTCATCCAATTGTTGTATTTAAAAATTGAAAGGCGATAGACAGAATTATTTATAGGATTATACATCTGCTTGACACTGTAACCAGGATAAGATATCCAAATCTGAGATACCACACCGGGTTGATTATATTTTAAATTAAAATACCCGTTGGATTCCGAATAGGTGAATATCTCTTGATTATTGATGACTCCAGTTATGACAGCATCTTTAATTGGGATACCATCTTGGTCAAGCACTCTTCCAAATAAAACATTATTTGAGAATGCCTCTGCATTATAGTATGCTCCTGGTTTTGTGCAATTAATTAAATTGTTTGACAAATTATTATAGTTAAGAAACGAGTTTGCTGCAAGCTTTTTATTTTCATTTGGATATCTATTTATTAGCCCAAAATATCTTTCTCTTGGATAATCATTCCCCCAATCTAATTCTTGATATTGCCACCAAGAATAACCAGAGCAATTACAATCTTTTGATTTTTGCAAGTAATGATTTACAAAATTTAGTTGCTGGAGATCACTTCCTACAGAAGTGTTTTGTTCTTGTAATAAACTTGTCCCTGAATACCCTGTTTCACCAATTACCCAAGGATCAGTAATATTATTTTTTGCCCAATAAAAATAACTATCCAACAAATTTTTCGTGTAGTTCAAATCACTTTTATAGGAATAAAAATGAAACGAAGAAAAATCTGATGTTAAATATTTAGGGTCCCAATTTACCACTGTTTCAGGACTTTGAATTCCAAAAGTTATTAAATGACTTGGGCTATTTGCTTTCATGGTGAAATACCATTCTTTAGCCCAATTAGAAATTAACAATTTATCATTTTTTGTGCTTTTAGGCCAAATATAATATGGCTCAGCAAAAATTACATAGGCAAAAATGGCCTTTTCATTTTTGAAGTATGCACTCACCTGGGATAAATAATTGGTATACTTTTCTAAATTGGAAAAAACCGCCTTATCTGCATTTAATACCCAGACAACTCGCATGTCTTTTGATTCCAACAAATCAAAATATTCGGACAACAAACTAAAATATGAATCAATGTTTCCAGTTGGATAAACTATTTCGTCATTCACCCAAGATATCGTTGGTGTAATTCTTATTACATTGAATCCGAGTTTTTTAATCGAATCTATATCGTTAGATAGTTTAACCTGGCTTGCAGCTCTATCATTGTTACTAGAAAAACAAAATCGATCTACACCACCTGTATTTGGCGGATTAGCATATATTGTACTGTAATTCCAATGAGGTGAAATATAATAGTCATTATTTGGAACATCTATATTGAAATTTATAATGTAATTCATGAACAACGGCTCAAAAATATTTGACCCATCTTGGAATTTTTCCTCAGAATTTAAAGAAATGTAATTTTGAAACTGAGTAAAACACTGGAACGGAATTAACTGAAATAATGTAAACCAAAAAAGTATTTTAACCTGTTTGAGAAGATTGTATGATTATAATACTCCCCAATACCAGACCAAGAATGATAGTAAGCTAAGTTAATATTTGTTGTATTAAGAAGCAAGATTCTGGGTATAAAAAGGGTTATAAGCGACATTGGGTTTTAGGCCTGTGGTTTGGTGTTTTTTGTTGTTATAGTACTT